>NZ_CP108086.1:3642067-3945573 GCF_036186745.1 Microbispora hainanensis
CCGCCGAGGACCGGGCCGAGCACCGGGCCCAGCAGGGCGGGCAGCCCGATGATCGCCGTGGCGCGGCCGAGCGACCGTCCGCCCGTGGCCTGGACCAGGATCGTCTGCATGACGGTCAGCATGAGACCGCCGCCCGCGCCCTGCACCACGCGGAAGGCGATCAGCGTCGCCGCGTCCGGGGCGAGGCTCGCGCCGACGGATCCGGCCAGGAAGATCGTCAATGCGGCCAGCCAGACGTTCTTGCCGCCGAAACGGCCGGTCAGCCAGTTCGTCGTCGGCACCACCATGCCGAGGGCGAGCAGGTAGCCGGTGGTGATCCACTGGACGGTCGAGACCGGCACGTGCAGTTGCCGTCCCAGGGTGTCCAGTGCGATGTTGACGATCGTCGTGTCGAAGACGACGGCGAGGGTGCCGGTCAGCATGACGAGCGAGAGCCGTACGAATGCCGGGTCGAGGCGTTCCCGGGTGGCGGGCGGACTTGCGGTGCTCATGGCGACCTCCGGAGCAAGATTAGATGCACTTGTGTATCTAATCCTCTGGATGTCGTGCCGTCAATAAGATGCGCTTGTGTATCTTGAGGAGAGATCGTGTCGGAGAAGACCGCAACCAGGCGGCGTGGAGCCGAGCTGGAGGAGGCGTTGCTCGACGCCGCATGGGACGAGCTGGTCAGCGGCGGCTATGGCGGCTTCACGTTCGAGGGGGTGGCCGCACGTGCCCAGACCAGCCGGCCGGTGGTCTACCGCCGGTGGGCGAGCCGGGCCGATCTGGCGGTGGCCGCGATCATGCACTACGGCCGGAAGAACCGGCTCACGGTGCCCGACACCGGCTCTCTCCGCGACGACGTCGTGGCCCTGCTGCGGTGGATGTCGGAGCGGCGCGGCGAGCTGGCGGTGGTGATGAGCATGCAGATGAGCGAGTTCTTCGCGGAGACCGGCTCCACGATGGCCGACCTGCGAGAGCGGCTTCTGGCCGAACGCGGGGGGCCCGATCTGATGGACGAGATCCTCGACCGCGCCGCCGCGCGCGGGGAGATCGACCGTCGGCGCCTCACTCCGCGGCTGGCGGCGCTGCCGATCGACCTCGTCCGTCACGAGCTCCTGATGACCGGGCGGCCGGTCTCCGAGGACGTCATCGCCGAGATCGTCGACGACGTCTTCCTGCCCCTCCTCCGTCTGAGGGCGCAGTGAGGGCGGGTTCGCCGGGCTCGGTGCGGTGAGGCCCGGCTCGCCGGGCCGGCGCGAGGATCAGGGGCGGCCGAGGGCGCGGTAGTCCCAGCCGGCCTCGCGCCAGGTGTCCGCGTCGAGCGCGTTGCGGCCGTCGACGATCGTGCGGGCGGCGACGACCGCGCCCAGCTCCTCGGGATCGAGGGTCACGAACTCCTGCCACTCGGTGAGCAGCAGCACGACCTCGGCCTCATGGGCGGCCTCCATGGCCGACTCGGCGTACCCCAGGTGGGGGTGGGCCGCCCGCGCGTTCGACAGGGCGACCGGGTCGTAGACCGTGACCTGCCCGCCCTGCTCGGCGATCTTCAGGGCCACGTCCAGGGCCGGAGAGTCGCGGATGTCGTCGGAGTTGGGCTTGAACGCCGCGCCCAGCACCGCCACCCTGCGGCCGTCGAACGCCCCGCCAAGGATGTCGCGGGTGAGGTCGACCGTACGGGCCCGGCGGCGCAGGTTGATCTGGTCGACCTCGCGGAGGAACGCGAGCGCCTGGGAGGCGCCGAGCTCGTCGGCCCTGGCCGTGAACGCCCTGATGTCCTTCGGCAGGCAGCCGCCGCCGAAGCCGAGGCCGGGGTTGAGGTAGCGGCCGCCGATCCGCTCGTCGTACGACAGCGCCTGCGACAGCTGGGTGACGTCGCCGCCGGCGGCCTCGCAGAGCTCGGCCATGGCGTTGATGAACGAGATCTTCGTGGCCAGGAACGCGTTCGCGGCCGTCTTCACCAGCTCGGCCGTCGGGAAGTCGGTCACCACGATCGGGATCTCGCCCAGCGGCGCGTAGACGTCCCGCAGCACCTTCTCGGCCCGCTCGGAGGTCACACCGAGCACGATCCGGTCGGGGCGGAGCGTGTCCTGGACGGCGAAGCCCTCACGCAGGAACTCGGGGTTCCAGGCCAGCTCGACCTGCATCCCCGCGGGCGAGAGCCGTACGAGCTTGTCGGCGAGGCGCTCGGCGGTGCCGACCGGCACCGTGGACTTGCCCACGACCAGGCACTCGCGGTCGAGGTGCGGGGCCAGCGACTCGACGACCGCGTCCAGGAACGAGACGTCGGCGGCCTGCTCGCCCTTCTTCTGGGGCGTGCCCACGCAGATGAAGTGGACGTCGCCGAACTTCGCCACCTCCTCGTATGAGGTGGTGAAGCGCAGCCTGCCCGAGTCGAGATTGCGGCGGAGGAGCTCCTCCAGACCGGGCTCGTGAATCGGCAGCTCGCCGCGCTGCAGCCGTTCGATCTTGCTCTGGTCCACATCCAGACCGAGCACTTCGAAGCCCAGTTCGGCCATGCACGCCGCGTGCGTTGCACCCAGGTATCCGGTCCCCAGCACAGTGAGGCGGTACGGCACGGCATGCTCCCCTCTTACCGACTCTTTGTGATCTGGCATGGTACCGGGCCAGTCAACTGCCCTGTGAACCACCTGGGCAAACCGGCGCCTTGGCCCCACGGTACGGCCCTCGGTCCGCCCCGGTCGATGCCAGGCAACCGGTTCCTCACCCCTGTCAAGAAGATCAGTCAGGGAGGCTGTCGTACTGACTGGTAACTTTCTAGTCGGACGTCCTAGTATCGGCCTTATGAGCTTCCCTCTCTACGCCCCCGCTGAGGAGCACGAGATGCTCCGCGAGACGGTCCGGGCCATCGCCGACGAGAAGATCGCCCCGCGTGCCGCGGCGGCCGACGAGAACGAGGAGTTCCCCTGGGAGGTCTACAAGGACCTCGTCGCGGCCGACCTGCACGCCGTGCACATCCCCGAGGCGTACGGCGGGGCGGGCGCCGACGCGCTCGCCACCGTGATCGTGATCGAGGAGGTCGCCCGCGCGTGCGCCTCGTCCTCGCTGATCCCGGCCGTCAACAAGCTGGGCACCGTGCCGCTGCTGCTGTCGGCGTCCGAGGAGCTCAAGCAGCGCTACCTCACGCCGGTCGCCCGTGGTGAGGCCATGTTCTCCTACGCCCTGTCGGAGCCGGAGGCCGGCTCCGACGCCGCCTCCATGAAGACCAGGGCCGAGCGCGACGGCGACCACTACGTGCTCAACGGCACCAAGATGTGGATCACCAACGCGGGCGTGTCGGAGTTCTACACGGTCATGGCCGTGACCGACCCCTCGGCCGGCGCCCGCGGCATCTCGGCGTTCGTGGTGGAGAAGGACGACGAGGGCGTCTCGTTCGGGCCCAAGGAGAAGAAGCTCGGCATCAAGGGCTCGCCCACCCGCCAGGTCATCCTGGAGAACGTCCGCATCCCGGCCTCGCGCATGATCGGCGAGCCGGGCACCGGCTTCAAGACCGCCCTGGCCACGCTCGACCACACCCGCGTCACCATCGCCGCCCAGGCGCTCGGCATCGCCCAGGGCGCGCTCGACTACGCCCTCGGGTACGTCAAGGAGCGCAAGCAGTTCGGCAAGCCGATCGCCGACTTCCAGGGCCTGCAGTTCATGCTCGCCGACATGGCGATGAAGCTGGAGGCCGCCCGCCAGCTCACCTACGCCGCCGCCGCGAAGTCGGAGCTGGCCATGAGCGGCACCCCGGTCAAGGACCTCACCTTCTTCTCCAGCGCCGCCAAGTGCGCCGCCTCCGACGCCGCCATGGAGATCACCGTCGACGCCGTCCAGCTCCTCGGCGGGTACGGCTACACGCGCGACTTCCCGGTCGAGCGGATGATGCGCGACGCCAAGATCACCCAGATCTACGAGGGCACCAACCAGATCCAGCGCATGGTCATGGCCCGCCAGCTCCTCAAGTAGCCGCTGACGTGCGAAACCCCGTCTGCCGTACCGGGCAGGCGGGGTTCGCCGTCGGGTCAGGCGTCCGCCCGGAGGCGGCCGAGCAGGTCCTCGGTGTAGGCGAGCAGGCGCTCGGCGTCGCCGGGATCGAGCGTTTTCAGCGAGTGGTCGACCGGCTTGCCGCGGTCGACCGCGGTGAGCGCGCCGGCCGGCGGGTGGTCGATCCACTCGACGATCGGACGGATCGACTCGGCCACCGGGCGCGCGAGGAACGCCGCGAGCACCCTGATGGCTCCGCGGACCAGTGGGTTCCGGTGGCCGCTCACCCCGCTGCGGGTGAAACCGGGGTGGTAGAGGACGTAGCGCGCCCGGTTCTCGGGCCGGGCGGCGAACGCGACGCCGAGCAGGTCGTTGGCGCGTCCCGCCTGGAGCTGCGCGAGCACCTGGCCGTACCGGCGTGTCAACTGGGGGTCCTCCCACACGATCCGGCCCGCGGTGACGCCGACCCCGGCGACGTTGACGACCACCGGGTCGGGGGCGGCGTTCAGCAGCGGCCGCAGGCGGGTCCCGAGCAGGTATCGGCTCAGGTAGTACAGGGCGAAGGTGTACTCCAGCCCGTCGGCCGTCTCCGTGCGCTTGGAGCTGATCCGGTTGGCGAACAGCGCCAGCGCGTCGACCGAGTCGTGGTGCTCGGCCACGTCGGTGACAATCCGCTCGACCTCCGCGATCGAGGAAAGATCCGCCCGTACGAACCGCAGGTTCGGGCTCGCCGCGTCGGACAGCAGCGCACGGCCCTTGGCCTCGCTGCTGCCGATCACCGTGACGTGATCGCCCCTCGCGAGCCGTTCCAGGGCGGTCGCCCGCCCCATGCCGTCGGTTCCCCCGCTGATGATGACGGTCTTGTGTCGTCGGCCCGGCACGGAATCCTCCATAGGCTGGTGGTCGGCTGGTCCAATCGTCGGGCTGCGACGTCAGAGGCGGAAAGAAGGCAGTTTGATGTCCGGTACGCACACTGGTGTTCCCTCCGTACTCGCCCACGAGCTTCCCCGTCCCGTGCCGATCGACGAGCTCGAAGCCTGCCCGGTGGGGGAGCTGTTCCGGCGGCTGGGCGACAAATGGAGCATGCTGCTGCTGATCCTGCTCGGCGGCCGGCCCCATCGCTACAACGAGCTGCACCGCGCGATCGAGGGCATCAGCCAGCGCATGCTCACCCGTACGCTGCGCGCCCTGGAGACCGACGGCCTGGTGCGCCGCGAGGTGCACCCGACCGTGCCTCCCGGCGTCGAGTACAGCCTGACCCCGCTCGGCCGCACCCTGCTGGAGCCCGTGTCCGCGCTGGCCGACTGGGCGGTGCGGCACGAGGCCGACATCAGGGAGGCCCGCTTCCGGCACACCGGCGCCTAGCCTCCGGCGGGCAGCCCACCCTGCCCCCCCAGCAGCCCTGAGCAGCGCAAACCCCGTCTCCCGTGGTTGGAGGCGGGGTTTTCCACGTCTTCGGCGAGATCGGCGTACAAGCTAGAGAGCACCGCTCTTGACTGTGAGCGTGTCTCCGGGCATGCTTGCCCTAAAGCGAGAGCAGTGCTCTCGGAGTGAGTCGCCGAGGAGTCGACCATGTCCCGCTACATCGAACCGACCCGCATGGATCACCTCTTCAACCGGACGGTCGCAGGGCTGACCCGGCTCGGGATCAGCCTCTGGGGATCCCGGATCCTGTACGTCCGCGGCCGGTCCAGCGGGGAATGGCGCACCACGCCGGTGAACGTGCTGACCCTGAACGGCACTCGCTATCTGGTCGCACCCCGGGGTATCACTCAGTGGGTCCGCAACCTGCGTGCCGCCGGGAACGGTGAGCTGCGCGTGGGCCGCCGCGTCGAAGCGTTCACCGCCATCGAGCTCTCCGATGAGGAGAAGCCGGCCGTTCTCCGGGCGTACCTGAAGCGCTGGGGCTGGGAGGTCGGAAGGTTCTTCGAGGGACTCAACGCGAACGCGTCCGAGGAACAGGTGCGGGAGATCGCTCCGGGCTTCCCCGTCTTCCGGATCAACTAGAGAGGCCTTGGCGACGCCGCCGCCGGCCTTGTACGGCGAACGGCTCGAACCAGAGGATTTCGGGGCAAATGTGATCCCACTGTCATAAAGATTCGCGATTGTGGAGGGGTGCGCGCGTGGCTCGTTGATCAGTGGAGGAAACGGCTGGGCACGTTCGGTGTGATCGGGCCTTCCATCGCGCAGTGTGCCGTGGGCGCCGCGCTGGCCTGGCTCGTCGCCGTACATCTGCTCGGCCACCCCAACCCCCTCTTCGCGCCCGTCGCCGTGATGATCTGCGTGGGCATCGGGTCCGGCCGGCGGCTGCGCAGGCTGGCCGAGCTGGTGATCGGCGTCAGCCTGGGGGTGGGCGTCGGCGACCTGCTCGTGTCGTGGATCGGCTCGGGCCCTTGGCAGCTCGCGTTCGTGATCGCGCTGGCCATGACCGTCGCGTGGCTGCTGAACAGCAGCGAGTTGTTCGTGTCGCAGGCCGGGTCGTCGGCGGTGCTGGTCGCCATGCTGGTGCCGGGCGCGGACGGCGGCGGGCTGGACCGGATGGTGGACGCGCTCACCGGCGGCGTCGTCGGCATCGCCGCGGTCGCCCTGCTGCCCGCCAGCCCGCTCACCATCGCGGGCAGGCACCTGTCGGGTGTGCTCGACGCGTTCTCCACCATGCTCGAACAGGCGGCGGAGGCGATCGAGAAGGGCGACGCGGACCTGGCCGCCGAGGCCCTGGAATGCGGACGCAGGACCCAGACCGCGGTCGAGGAGTTCACTGCGGCGCTGGACAACAGCAAGGAGATCATCAGGATCTCGCCGCTGCGCCGGCATCACCGGGCCAGGCTGGCCAGGTATCAGACCGCCGCCCTGCCGGTGGACCTGGCGCTGCGCAACGCGCGGGTGCTGGTGCGCCGCACGCTGGCGGCGATGGGGGAGCCCATGCCGCCGCCGGTCGCGCTGGCCGAGCTGCTGCGCGAGGTCTCGGAGGCGGCGCTGCTGCTCCAACTGGAGCTGGGGGCCGGGCGCGAGCCGACGCTGGCCAGGCAGGCGTTGCTCGCCGTCGCCGCGCGGGAGCGGCCCAAGCACCTGGGCTTCTCGGCGAACGTCATCATCGCGCAGTTGCGCTCCATCGCCGTCGATCTGCTCCAGGCGACCGGCATGGAGCACGACGAGGCCTCGGCCACGCTCACCCCGCTCGACGAGAGCATGCGCGGCTGAGAGCGGACGCCCCGCTCACCGTCGCCGATCAACGCGGCGGGCAGGAGTCGCGGCAGCCGCCGAAGCGCTCGGTGTCCGGCCGGGTGAAGCGGGTCTCCTGCGTCCCCCGCACCGCCTCGGTCATCGTCTTCTTCCAGATGGGCCATCTGGATGGTCTCGCACAGGCCCACTTTCCCCTGCAGTTGCATGAAGAAGGTGTTCACGGCGTCCCGGGTGCCCGACCGCAGGGTGACGAACCGGGATCCGCCCTTCTCGCGGTTGCGGACGCTGTGGGTTGGATCGCCGACGGGCCTGCCCGCGCAGTTCTTGAACGCCGGGTAGCTCGGGGCACGGTACGCGTCCCCGACGAAGAAACCGTCGTCGTATCGCCAGCCGGCGGCGAGCGCGGCGGCCAGGGCGTACGGCATCGCCGTCGTGCCCTGCTGGAGTCCCCGCCCGCCGTCGGGATCACGGCTGGAGACCATCGCCCTTACGGTCCCTTCGCCCGGGACGATCAGGACCTGTGTGGCGATCTGCGCGTCGTCGCGGTGGACGTACGCGTCGACGGCCTGTTGCGCCGTCCGCTGGAGCCGCTGGTCGATGGTCGTCGCGAAGTCGCGTTTCCGGGACGTTTTCACGCTGCTTCGATTCCTCGCCGGCGTGAAACGTCGTCCATTGTGCAGTCCCCGCGTCACATCGGCCAAATGGCCGCATAACGAATACACCGCGGCGTGTAGCCGTCGTATATCCGGTGTCTCGCGGCTGTTCCTAGCGTGGTGGGCGACCCACCCGCCCGACCGGGGATGAGGACGCCCGTGGCCTATCTCTTCGCCTTCTGCCGGCTGCTCACGGGGATCGTCTTCCTCATGTCGGCCGTGAGCAAGCTGCGCGGGCGGACGGCGTACGAGGAGTTCACGGCGGCCATCCGCGCCCTCGTGCCCCTCTTGCGGCTGCCGGCCCGGCCCGTCGCGGCGCTCGTCGTCACCGCCGAGGCCGCCGTCGCGCCGCTGCTTGCCTGGCCGCCCACCGTGCTCGCCGGCTTCTGTCTCGCGCTCGGGCTGCTCGTGGCCTTCACCGTGGCCATCGTCGTCGCCCTGCGGCGCGGCAGGCGGGTCCCCTGCCGCTGCTTCGGCGCCTCCGCCGTTCCCGTGGGCCCCGGTCATCTCGCCCGCAACGCCGTGCTCCTCGCCGCCGCGACGGCGGGAGCCGTACAGGCAGGTGCGGTACAGGCCGGCGCCGGGACCGTCCTCGCGGGTCTCGGGCCAGCCGGGTTCGTCGCGGTCGCCCTGGCGGCCGGGGCCGCGGCCGTCCTGCTGTCCGCGATCGGCGAGATCGCCGGTCTGTTCACCAGTTCACCCTGACGAAGGTGGTTCCTCATGCCGTTCCTGACAGCGCTCGTTCTGGGCGTCGGCGTCCTGTGCCTGATCGACCTGGTGCTGACGGTCGGGGTGATCCGGCGGCTTCGGGCGCACGAGGAGATGCTGTCGGCGCGACCGCCGGGTGCCCCGTCCCTCGTACTGCCTCCTGGGGCGACGATCGGCGGTTTCTCCGCGGTGAGCACCGACGGCGTGCACGTCTCGGATGAGACGCTGACCGGGACGGTCCTCGTCGGCGTCTTCTCGCCCGACTGCCCGGCCTGCCACGAACGCCTGCCGCAGTTCGCCGAGCACGCGCGGTCGTTCCCCGGAGGACGCGGCAACGTGCTGGCCGTGCTCGTCGGTGCGGAGGAGGAGATGGCCGAGGAACGGCGGGCGCTGGAGCCGGTCGCCCTGGTGCTGATCGAGGAGTTCGGCACCGGCCTGACGAAGGCGTTGCAGGTGCGCGGCTTCCCGTCCCTCGCCCTGGTCGACGAGCACGGGAGGGTGGTCGCCAGCGGCACCACCCTGGAGGACCTCGACACGATCCCCGCACACGCGTGACGGCCCGAGCGCGGGCGGTGGTGACCGCCCTCGGCATGGCCTGGCGGGCGGGCAGGGGGCTGACCATCGCCTTCGTCGTCCTCAGCACGCTCATGGCCGTCCTGCCGGTGACGATCGCCTGGTGCACCAAGCTGGTCCTCGACGAGATCGCCGCCGGCCGGCCCGGGGTCGGCGTGACCGCGGGCCTGGGCGCGGTGCTCGCCGGGTGCGGGGTGCTGACGGCGCTCGGGCCGCAGATCGTCCAGTACGTCAGGGACGAGAGCGGACGCAGGATCGGCCTCGCCGCCCAGGACCGCCTTTTCCGGGCCACCGAGCGGTTCGTGGGCCTCGCCAGGTTCGAGGACCCGGCGTTCCACGACCGGATCCGCATGGCCCAGCAGCACGGCGGGGCGACCCCGGGCATGGTGGTCTCCGCCGCCCTGGGCACCGCAAGGACGGCGATGACCGGCGCCGGGTTCCTCGTCTCCCTCGTGACGATCAGCCCGTGGATGGCCGCCCTTGTGCTCGGTGCCGCGGTGCCGTCCCTGGCCGCCGAGCTCTGGCTGTCGCGGCGGCGGGCCGCGATGCTGTGGGGCATCGGCCCGGTCGAGCGCCGCGAGCTCTTCTTCGGCGAGCTTCTCGTCAACGTCCGGGCGGCCAAGGAGCTGAGGCTCTTCGGCACCGGGGCGCACCTGCGCGGGCTCATGAACGCCTACCGGCGGGCCGCGAACGCCGAGCGGAGCCGCACCGACCGGCGCGAGCTGGGCGTGCAGGCCGTCACCGGGACGACGGCCGCGCTCGCGGCCGGGGGCGGCCTGCTGTGGGTTCTCGTGTCCGCGGCGAACGGCACGGGCGCGATCGGCGACGTGGCGCTGTTCGTGGCCGCCGTCGCCGGAGTCCAGGCCGCGGTGAGCGGTCTCGTCGTCGAGCTCGTCACCGTGCACCAGCAGGTGCTGCTGTTCGGCCACTACCTCGCCGTCCTGCACGCCGAGCCGGACCTGCCGGTCCCGGCCCGGCCCCGGCGGACGGGTCCGCTGCGCCGGGGGATCGAGCTGAAGGACGTGTGGTTCCGCTACTCGCCCGGCCACCCCTGGGCCCTGCGCGGCCTCACCCTGACCATCCCGTACGGCACCGCGGTGGCGCTCGTAGGCCGGAACGGCGCGGGCAAGAGCACGGTGGTCAAGCTCCTGTGCCGCATGTACGACCCGGAGCGCGGCTCGATCCTCTGGGACGGGATCGATCTCAGGGAGGTGGACCCGGCGGAGCTGCGGGCGCGGATCGGGGCGGTGTTCCAGGACTACATGGAATATGACATGACCGCGGCCGAGAACATCGGCCTGGGCGACCTCGCCGCGCTGGACGACCGGGGGAGGATCGAGGCGGCGGCGCGGCGGGCGGGGGTGCACGGCGTCGTGAGCCGCCTGCCCCGGGGGTACGACACGATGCTGTCCCGCGTCTTCGGCGGCCTCGTGGACCCCGCGGAGGACGGTCCCACGGATGTGGGGGTCCATCTGTCGGGCGGGCAGTGGCAGCGGGTCGCCCTGGCCCGCGCCTACCTGCGGGGCGAGAGGGACCTGCTGATCCTGGACGAGCCCAGCTCGGGCCTCGACGCCGAGGCGGAGCACGAGATCCATCAAGGCCTGCGCGAGCACCGCCGCGGCCGTACGAGCCTGCTGATCAGCCACCGGCTCGGCGCGGTGCGCGACGCCGACCACATCGTGGTCCTGGACGGCGGGCAGGTCGCCGAGCAGGGCACGCACACCGAGCTGCTCGCGCGCGGCGGGATCTACGCTCGCCTGTTCGCCCTGCAGGCCGAGGGATACCGGCAGCGGGAGGACCACACCGCCGCCGCCCCGCACGACCGGCTCTCGGGGGCACGATGACACGCACGATGACACCCGTCCTGCTCGTCCTGCTCGCGTCGGCGCTCGGCGGCGCCGCCGCGATGGCGGCCAGACGGTCGCTGCGCGTCGTCGAGGTGCACGGGGAGAGCATGGAGCCAAGCCTGCGGTCCGGCGACCGGGTCCTCGTACGCACGCTGCGCACGGGGCGGCGCGTCCGGCGCGGTGACATCGTGGTCATCTCCCGCGTGGGCCCGGGGGAGGGGGTCACGCTCGACGGCGGCACCAACCTGGTGATCAAGCGGGCCGCGGCCGTGGCCGGGGATCCGGTCCCACCGGGATTCGAGGCGCTGGGGGAGACGCGGGTGCCGCCGGGGCGGCTGCTCGTGCTCGGGGACGATCCGTCGCGCAGCACCGACTCCCGGCAGTGGGGGCTCCTTCCGGAAAGCCGGATCACCGGTGTCGTGATCCGGCGGTTGAACGCGTGAACCCGGCGATACAGGAATTCGTGTATCGCAGTGGTACGTCCGCGATCGAGGCCGCTCCTAATGTCGGGCTCCGAAAAGGAGTCCCTCACAAGGAGGAACTGAATGACACGGACGATTCAGCGACTGGCGGACCGGATGGTCGCCCGGCTGGTCCCGGCCACCCGCGCGGAGGCGGTCAACTGCTGGTACGAGAGCACAGGCTGCGTCCAGCGCTACTGCTGCACCGGGTCGGGGATCCCCGGCGGCAGTTACTGCACATACTGGCAGTACATCTGCTAGACGGACACGGCGGAGCGTCCTTCGCGCGAATTCTCCTCGCGCGAAGGGCGCCCCGCTTTCGAATGGCCACCCTAGACGGCCGAATTCCCGTTCGCGGGTTTTCCTGCTGTTCTGGCGATTTCCATGGCGTACAGGCGGGTGAGGTCGTTCATCCGGTAGTGGTCCGGGGCGATCGGCTTCATCAGGCGGAGATCGGCCAGCCTGCCGAGTGCCGCCCACGCCGTACGCCGGTCACGGCCGAGGAGCCCCGCCGCCGTCGCCGACCCGCAGTCGGCCATGCCACGCTCGCCGAGGCGGTGGAACAGGGCGAGCGCGCTGCCGTTCGCCGTCCCCCCGCACTGCCGCAGGGCCTGGTAGTCGAGGTCGAGGGCGCTGCGTACGGAAAGGTCGCCGCAGGTCAGCAGGTCGAGCCGGTGCTCCTCGCAGGCCAGCATGTCGGCGAACGCCGCCAGCGTCCACTCCCGCCGGACCGCCAGCCGCTTGCCCGCGATCCGCAGTGCGAGCGGCAGGTTGTCGCAGAGCCGGGCCACCCTCCTCACCTGCTCGGGATCGACCCGGTCCCGGCCGCAGAGCCGCACCAGCAGCTCGTACGCCGCGTCGTCCGGCAGGGGAGCGAGCGGCAGATGGTCGACGTCGTCGAGCGCCCCGAGGACCATCCTGCTGGTGATGACGAACCGGCAGCCGGGACAGACGCCGACCAGCGGGCGCACCTGGCCCTCGTCGGTCACGTTGTCGAGAAGGACGAGCACCCGCCTGCCGGCCGTGGCGCTCCCGAGCTGGAGCACCGCGTCGTCGAGGTCGGCGGCGATCTCGTCGTCCGCCAGCCCCAGCAGTCCCAGCAGCCGGGCCGGCGTCTCGTACGCGCCGGGCCGGGGAAGGGTCCGCAGGTCGACGTGGAACACGCCGCCGGGGAAGGCCGGCGCCGCCATCCGTACGGCGTGCAGAGCGAGGGCCGACTTGCCCACCCCCGCAGGGCCGTGCACGGCGACCGGCCGGACGGGCCGCGAGGGTGCGGCGGTGATCGCGGCCACGAGCTCGTTCAGCTCCGCATCGCGGCCCACGAGACTCACGAGACTTCCGGGGCCCGCGACCGGTGTCGGCCCTGCCTCCGACACGGGGGCCGGACGGGACGGATCGAGGGCGGGGTCCCGCCGGAGGATTCGCCGGTGCAGCTCGGCCAGCTCGGGACCGGGCTCGACGCCCAGCTCCTCCGCCAGGAACGCGCGGGCCTGGCCGTACGCGGCGAGCGCGGCGGCGGAGTCGCCGGTGCGATACAGCGCGAGCATGAGGCTGCCCCACAGCCGCTCCCTGGTGGGATGAGCGGCCACCGTCTCCCGAAGCTCCGGCACGGCGTCGGCGTGCTCGCCCAGCATGAGGCGGGCCTCCGCCTGCGCCTCCAGGGCCAGGCAGCGCTGCTCGGCGAGCGCGTCCAGGCGCGGGCCGAGCGCCGCCGACCTGGGCACGTCCTCGGCCGGCGCGCCGCGCCACCGGGTGAGGGCCGCCGACAGGTGCCGCAACGCCGTCTCCGGCCGCCCGGCCGACAGCGCCTGCCTGCCCTGCCGCAGGGCGTCGGCGAACTCGCTGACGTCGAGCTCGCCGGGGTGCACGGTGAGGACGTAGCCGGGCGGCCGGGCCGTCAGCCGGTCGCCGTCGCCGAGCGTCCCCCGCAGCCGGTTGACGTAGGTGCGGACGTTGGCGACGGCCGAGCGGGGCGGCTCCTCGTCCCACACCGCCATGACCAGCCGGTCGATCGACACGACCCGATTGGGTTCGAGCAGCAGCGCGGTCAGCAGGGCGCGCTGTTTGGGCGAGCCGAGCGGGACCGGCCTGCCGTTCCTCCTGACCTCGACCGGGCCCAGCAAGCCGAACCGAAGGTTCGATCCGCCCTCCGGATCGGATGATCGGTGCACGACGGGACCTCCGTAGGCGTCTCGCGAGGAGCGTCTGAAGAGAACCCCACGAAGATCCCTGCCCGCCGCGAACCCGCACAAGCCCGGCAAGTGTCCGGAACAGTTCCGAACCGGGCCCGCCATACGGTGATTAGGGGGGATCCACGGGGGAACCGACTACCGCATGACGGGTACGGGCAACGGGGACCTGTCCGACCGCGTTCTCCAGGTGGCGACCCGCCTGTTCGCCGGGCTGGGTTACGACGGCACGGACCTCAGGCAGATCGCCGACGCCGCGGGCACTGACGTCGCCTACATCAAACGGCAGTTCGGCGACAAGCGAGAGATCTATCTCGAGGTCATGGACTTCATGAACAGCGCTCACAACGCCGTCCTGGAGAAAGGGATCAAGGACATCGTCGGCGCCCCGCCCGACCAGAAGATCGTCGCCCTGCACCGGCTTCTCGACCGATATATCGACTTCTGCTGCAACCAGCCGGAATATCCGGCGCTCTACACCCACAGGTGGCTCGCCGACGCCACCGACATCCCCGAGCTGGAGCCGATGTACGCCGCTCCGGCGGCGCAGTTCGTGATCGACACCATCTCCCCGATGGTGACCGCCCCGGACGTGGACGTGGACTACACGATCAACGCGGTGATCTGGTGCGTGCACAGCTTCGTGCAGAGCGGCGTGTACGACAGGTCGGGCCAGAGATACGACCACAAGCACCCCGGCGCGCTGTGGCGCTTCCGCACCTTTCTGCACCAGATGGTCCACCGCACGCTCCGCCTGCCGGGGGACCCCCCACCGGTGCCGCGTCCCGCGCGCAGGTGAACCGCTTCCTGCCCGCGGGTTCCCCGGCTACGGCGGCTCGCTCGGCTTCGCCGACCAGGCGACCGGCCTGGCCTTCGGCTACGTCATGAACCACATCCAGGAAGGCGTACCGGACCGGAGAGCCGGCCACCCTCCTCGACGCGGTCCGCAGCGCGCTCGCGAGCGGGGAGATTCACAGAAGTACAGTTCTGTGAACTACACCTCTGTGCCGGCCTGCGCCCGCGACCTCCTCGCGGCCCGCCGAGCTGCTGGCCTCGGCCGCCGGGGACTCCCGGTATCCGCCTGATCGGCCTCGACGACATCTACGCCCCGAGCGCGTCCGGCTGAGGCCCCGCCGGTCCCGGCCGCCATCGCCAGGGAGGCCGCCGACCGGCACCTGGCCCTGTGGTGCGAGCGCGACGGCGACGAGTCCGTGGACGTACGCCTGACCACCAGATCACGCCACCGGTCACTCAGCGCGGAAAGGCAGGCCCTGGCCCATACCTGACTCCAGTCCCGCCGCGCGCGTCTCCGATCTTCTCGAGAATCCGGCGTGCACGCAGGTCGTTGAGCATGTCGCGCGCCGCGTACACCTGAATGTCGAAGAGGCGCTGCAGGGTGCGGTTCGTCACGAAGCCGTACTCGCGAACGTGATCGATGATCTTCTGGTCCATCCCGTCCACACCCCGGCGCCGGTAGGTGATTGCCCGGGACATCGCGGCGACCGTCTCGGCCCGCAGGCGATACGTGGGAAACAGTTTTCTGGCGGTGCGTCTGCTCGGCTCCAGCAGACCGTGCTCCTCCGCCATCGACATGAGCACTTCCTGGGCCTCCTCGGGAGGACGCTGGATCACGGCGGCGAGCCGGAGCGCGTCGATCGCGCTGTCGCGGCGGAGATGCGACAGCGTGAGCAGGACGTTGACATCGCGCGCCGCCTTCGCGGGCAACTCGCCGACGAAGCGGACGAAGGCATCGTTGCCGATGCCGCCGGAGAGCGTCGCGCGCACGAGGGTGCCGCTGTCTTCGATCGACGGAGGTTCCTTGCCCACGCGAAGCATCTCCCGATAGGCCCGGTCGATGCCCTGCCCCGTGCGCTCAGCCAACTGCAGAGTGGAGATGGCTTCGGTCAAAAGCCGGTTACGCGGCGTCGAAGGGTGCGTGAGGATGTTTTCCGGGGTGACCCCGGCGACAAGCCCTCCAGGACTCGTGATGACCAGCCGTTCGGGGGAGTGCTCTATGTCCACCGTCCCACTGGTCTCGTAGGAACGATGGATGAAGGCGTTGACGATCAGTTCTCGTACGGCGTCCTGCGGATAGTCGGTGAGCTGGAGCTGCACACCGCCGGAAATCGTGAGCGGGTGGATCTCCCGGCGCGTGGCGACCGCGTCCGACATCACTTCGAGCGCCGCCAGCAGGGGCCGGGTCCCTCTGCTCCTGCCCGTCGCCTCGCTGCCCAAGGTGGGGCGGAATTGATAGGAGTATCCGTAGCTGGGGACCACGGTGCGCAGCACCCGCTCGTCGGCGAGCAGGAGGACCCCGGCGTTGGTGACACCGCCGTCCGGAGTGATGAGTCGCAGCGCTTCGAGCATCGCTCGGTCGGACAGCGCTGCGAGGTGATCGCGGCCCGCTGCCACCAGCAGGTCACGAAGCCGGGCGATTTCCACCGCGCTCAGGTCCTCGAGCCCCGCACCGGACGCCTCGGCGGACCAGTCGATCTGACCCCGCGCGATCATGACCTCGCGCTGCTGCGAGGGGGGAAACGGAAGGCACTCCTTGCCGAGGCGACGAGTGGCGAGACCCGCGGCGTTGCTGTGCGGCATGACTCCGCGGGGAACGGACAGGGCGACCAGCCGGACGCCGTCCACGATCCTTTCCACGACGAATGGTGTGATCGGCGGAGACGTCCGGTCGAAGACCCCTTTGCGGAGGCCGTCCAAGGTGTAGGAGGTGGGCACGCCGCGCAAGGCGTCCGCTCTCACCGTCGCCTTGTCGTCCACCCCCAAGACGACGGTGCCGCCTTGGGCGTTGATGAAGCAGACCAGGGCATCGGCGAGCAGGGCGAAGGTCGCCTTGGGAGAGTCGGCGACAAGTTTGAAGTCCAGGGTTTCCGACTCCAGGGCGTCCGCCGGCACGCCTTTGCCGACGGCGTCGAGGACGGCACTGAGTGCCTCCGGTTCCATGTCACTGATACTAACTGAGAGAGCGTCGAAAATTGACGCTCTCTCAGTTGGACATCAGTTGGCCCTCCAGTGGGTGGGACGGCGTTTGAGGGGGTGTGGCGGTGCCGCCGGTCCGACGCGAATGCTGGCCGGGCGGTTACTTCTTGCAGATGTTCTGCGTGGCGGTGCGGGCGGAGGTGGTCGCCTGCGGCGTGGGCGATGCGGACGCGGCGGCGTCTTCCGGCGCGGTGACCTTCACCTTCTTCACGTCATGGTTCTTCTGGCCGACCACCACCTCGATGCCGGCCACGTCGGGCTGCTCGCGCAGCTCGGCGCCCGGGATGGCGGCGGCCACCGTACGAGCCGAGTCCTCGCGGCCGGGCGGATAGCGGATGACCGTGGTGGCGAAGTCGCGGCGGGTCGTGTCGCCGGGAGGCGACGGCACCATGAACCCGGCATCGACGAGGCGGGCCTTCGTGGTCGCGCCGAGACCGGTGATGAGCGTGCCGTTGAGCACCTTGACCGAGATGCGGCCCGGCGGGATCGTGAGCGCCGTCGGAGAGGCAGAAGGAGAGGCCACGGCGCTCGCGGACGCGGCGGGGCTGCCTGTAGGAGACGCCGAGGCCTTCGCCGAGGGCTTGACGAGGGGCTGGTCGGCGGCGATCCGCTGGAACAGGTCGCGGGCCGCCGTCTTGTCCCACAGCACCGCGGACTCGCCCGTGGGCGTGTGGTAGTTCACGTCGGCCAGCGGCACGGTCGCGAACGACACGTCGTCGGTCGAGACGGTCTTGAACTGGTTCACCATGCCGAGCAGGTTCTTCTGCAGGGCCGCGTCCACGGTGAGCGTCTTGAACGTCGAGTCGAGGAACCCGGTGAGCTTGACGGGATTGGCGAGCGTGCCGCCGCTGAGCGCCTTGCCGAGCAGCGCGGAGATGACCTGCTGCTGCCGGTCGATGCGGTCGAGGTCGGAGCGCGCCGTGGCCCTCGTGCGGGCGTACGCGAGCGCGTTGACGCCGTCCAGCGTGTACGTCCCCGGCTGGAGGTGCAGTCTGGTCTTCGGGTCGTCGATGGGCACCGGCGTGCAGACGGTGACGCCGCCCAGCGACTCCACGACATCGATGAACCCGAGCACGTTGACCTCGATGTAGTGGTTGATGCTCAGGCCCGTCGCCTGCTCCACCGTCTTCACGGCCAGCTTGGCTCCGCCGAACTGGTACGCAGAGTTGATCTTGTGCTCGCCCTTGCCGGGGATCGTCGTCCAGGTGTCCCTCGGCAGGCTGACGACGGTCACCCTGCGGTGGTCCTCCGACAGGTGGATCACCATCATCGTGTCGGTGCGCTGGCCGACGTCGCGGCCGAGGTGGAGCTGGTTCTGCTGGCGCCTGGTCAGGTTGTCGCGCTTGTCCACGCCCACCAGCAGGATGTTCATCGCGCCCGTGGATTCGGCCTCGCTCGTCCCGGCGTCCACCGAGCGGATGCGGTTGAGCGCGTAGTTCGGCGCGAACCACGCCACGCCCGAGCCGATCAGCACGACTCCCGACAGCGAGCCCGATATGACCAGGGATCGGAGGCTCGTCCTCCGCCGGCGGGCGCGTTGCGCCGTCAGCCTAACCCCGCCGTACCCGTCGCCCCCTACGCGGACGCCGGAGTCCTCCTCATGGTCGCCGGGCATTCCCGTCCTCCGGTTGCCGTCTCCACCCCTCCGTACAGTAGCGTGAGCGCCGCCATGAAGCCCTTTCCCGACTCGCGACAGTCGAGCCAGAATCCCGCGCGGCCCTGGCCGCCGGTGTCGGTGATCATGCCGGTGCTCAACGAGGAACGGCACCTGCGCGACGCCGTACGGCAGGTCCTCGAACAGGACTACGAGGGCCCCCTTGAGGTCGTCATCAGCGTGGGCCCCTCCCATGACCGCACACAGGAGGTCGCCGACGCCATCGCGGCCGAGGACCGCCGTGTCGTCGTCGTGCCGAACCCCACCGGCCGCACTCCCAACGCGCTGAACGCCGCCATCGCGGCGTCCCGCAACCCCATCGTCGCGCGGGTGGACGGACACGCGATCCTGCCCCGCGACTACCTTCGTACGGCAGTGGAGACGCTGGAGCAGACCGGCGCCGACAACGTCGGCGGCATCATGGCCGCCGAGGGGATCACGCCGTTCGAGCAGGCGGTGGCCTGCGCCATGACCTCGAAGATCGGCGTGGGCAACGCGCGGTTCCACACGGGCGGGGAGGCCGGTCCGGCCGACACCGTCTACCTCGGCGTCTTCCGCCGCAGCGCCCTCGACCGGGTGGGCGGCTACGACGAGCACTTCCTGCGCGCGCAGGACTGGGAGATGAACCACCGCATCCGGGAGACCGGCGGGCTCGTGTGGTTCCAGCCGAGGATGCGCGTCACCTACCGTCCCCGGCCCAACGTGCGCGCCCTGGCCAAGCAGTACTTCCACTACGGCCGTTGGCGGCGGGTCGTCTCCCGCACCCACCAGGGCACGATCAACCTGCGCTACCTCGCCCCGCCGGCCGCCGTGGCGGCGATGGCGCTGGGCCTGGTGGTCTCACCCTTCTTCCTGCCCGGCCTGATCATTCCCGGGGGTTATCTCCTCGCGATCCTGGCGGGCTCGGTGCTCACCGGCCGCGGGCTGCCCGGCGCCGCGCTCGTCCGCCTGCCGCTGGTGTACGCCACCATGCACGTCTCGTGGGGGACGGGCTTCCTGACCAGCCCCCCGAAGCTCAGCAAGCCCCGCCCCAAGCCGGAGCGGGCGAGCCTAGAGGACCTCTTCGAAGACTGAGGTGTCGAGCGTGAAGCCGATCGGGTGGGGGACGAAGATCTCCCGCCCGAAGGGCACCGTCGAGGTCACCTGGTGTCGCCCTTCCTTGGCATCCATAAGCTCTCCTCGGCGCGTTCACTCGTGTACGACAGGATCGAGGGCGCTCAGTCCGAGGGAGAGGGCGCGGGCCTCGGCCCGGGCGGCGGCACGCCGTACGGCCTCCTCGAAGCGGGCCAGCGGGTCGCGCTGGTCGGCGCCGAGCAGGTAGGCGCGCAGCGCCCGCCGGGCGGCGGCCATGTCGTCCTCTCCGGCCACGTCGAGGCGGCGCAGGATGTCCGGGAGCTCCGCCAGGTCGGGCCCGAGCAGGTAGGCCGCCCCGGCCGCCGGGTAGCGCTCGCGGAACCGGTCCTCCGGCAGGCCCGCCACGTTGGCCACGACGTACGGCTTGCCGCTGGCGACGAAGTCCGACACCACGCTGGAGATGTCCGAGATCAGCACGTCGGCCTCGTTGAAGCACTCGTACAGCGACGGCTCGCGGCCGGTCACGACGAGGTGCGGCATGCCGGTGCTCTCGGACAGCAGCCTGATGATCTTCCGGTGGGCCGTGCGGGCGGCCTGCGAGCGGTGACCGGTCAACGGGTGGGGCTTGTAGATCACCCGCACCGGCTCGTCGAGCAGAGCGCGCACGATCGCGGGGCCCATGGCGACGAGCGAGCTGTGGAACAGGTCGTCGCTCCACCCCTCCCACGTGGGCGCGTACAGGATGGTCCGGTGCGGCGCCGCCCCCTCGGCGTACGGGCTGGTGCGCCGCACCCCGGCGAGCTGGGGGCGGCCGACCTCCTCGATGGCCTCGTCGCGCACGCCCACCTGTGCGCGCAGGTAGCGGTCGCGCCCGGCCGGCCCGGCCACCCAGACCTCGTCGTACACCTTGGTGTACGGGTTGAAGGACGCCTCCTTGTCGCTGTCGCCGTGGCCGATGAACACGCTCCGCACGCCCGGCACCCGGAGCATGTGGATGTTGTTGCCGACGTTGGCGGGGAACAGCGCGACCCGCACGCCGTCGAGCGCGCGGAAGTTCATGAGGTCGACGGAGGAGGGGACGCACACCACCGGCAGCGTCGTCGATCCGATGGCCGTGACCTGGGCCCGCTCACGCAGCACCACGAGCGTCCTCGGGGTGATGCGCTCCAGCGTCCCGAGCCACATCGTGGCCTGGTAGGCCGCCGTGACCGGTCCGGAGAAGTACATGACGACCTCGGGCCGGTAGGCGGCGACCCACTTGTCCACGACCGCGAGCACCCGGCGCCGGTCGCCCAGGTGCCTGGCCCGCCGCGCGTGCACGAGCAGCAGGGCCACCGCGACGACCTCCAGCGCCAGGGCCGCGGCGGCGCCCGCCGCGCCCGTCCAGCCCAGGCCCGCCGCCGCCCCGGCCGCGGCCGGCACGACCGCGAGCGCGTCGAGGTAGAGCAGCTTGGCGCCCCGGCAGGTGAGCAGCGCGCGCGGCGGCGCGGGCGGGATCCGCAGCGCGGGCAGGTCGATGTTGCGGGTCACCACCGGCATCTGGTTGTGCCGCCGGTCGACGTGCTCGGCGAGCCACGTCTGCACCGCACGCAGGCCGTGGAACAGGAACAGCCCGGCCGCGAACGCCGCGAACCACCACGGCCGTCCCGGGGCCAGCCGCGCCAGCATCACCACGACGGCGGTCTCACGCGACAGGAAGCGGACCGTGGCCCCGAGATGGGCCCGGCTCAGCATCGCCGCCGCCCGGCCGGGCAGCGCGATCTCCGCGGCGTACGACAGCGGCACGAGCAGTGCGAACGTCGCCGGCAGCGGCCACACGGCGGCCGTGAGCAGGGCCGGGTAGGACGCGAGAGTGAGCGCGGTGAACGCGCCCCTGCGCCCACCGGCCAGGCCTCTCAGCGCCGGTCGCCGGGCCAGCCTGACCAGTGCGTGCGGGGCCCTGCGCCCCCTGTTGTTTCCCCCCATGGGCGGGCGCCCGTCCCTCCGTTGATGGTTGTGTTCATCGGTTGAGCCGTACGTCCACGACCTGTCCCGTGAGGCGGGACAGCAGCACGTCGATGCTGGTGCGGGCGACGGCGGCGGGGGAGAGAAGCGTTCCGGCGGGTTCGTCGCCGAACGCGCGCAGCCGCATGGGGGTGGCGGTGCGCTCGGGGTTGACGCAGTTGACGCGGACACCCTGGCAGGCCCACTCGTCGGCGAGCGCCTGGGTGAGGTTGACGACGGCGGCCTTCGTCGAGGAGTAGAGGCTGTAGTCGGCCCGGCCGCGGGTGTAGGACGAGGACGTGTAGAGCAGCAGGTGACCGCGGGTCTCCATCAGGTATTTCACGGAGGCGCGGGCGATGTTGACCGGTCCGAGGTAGTTGATCCCGATGGTCTCCTCGATCGTGTGCTGCCCGGACTCGCCGAGCTTGCCCATGTGCAGCACGCCCGCCGTGTTGACGACGTAGTCGATCCGGCCGGTCTCGGCGTACACGCGGGCGAGCGCGTCCTCCACGGCGGCGACGTCCTCGACGCGCACGCCGTTCTGGCTGCGGGAGAACGAGTGGACGCTCGCGCCGTAGCCCTTGGCCAGCGCGACGATGTCCGCGCCGATGCCGTAGCTGCCGCCGAAGACCACGAGCGTGCGGCCTTCGAGCCCGGCCCGGTACGCGTCCTCGTCCAGCGCGGGTGCGGTGTTCTCGGCGAGCTGGAAGAGCTTGTCGGCGATGAAGACGTCGACCGGATGGGTGACCTTCATGTTGTGCTCGCTGCCGGGCACGATGTAGATCGGCACGTCGGGCAGGTAGCGCAGCACGACGCCGCAGTCGTCCGTCGTGGGCAGCGAGGGGAACTCGGGGTCGGCCAGGGCCCGCTCGTACGCCGCCCGGATCACCGACAGGCGGAAGCACTGCGGGGTCTGCCCCCGGCGCAGCCGGGAGCGGTCGGGGATGTCGCGGATGATGTCGCCGCGCGGGCCTGGGGCGGCCACCACGATCGTGTCGGAAGAGGGGATCGCCACCTCGACCGCCTCGTAGCGTTCGAGGGCCGCCACGCACTCGCTGATGATGCGGGGCTCGATCAGCGGCCGTACGGCGTCGTGCAGCAGCACGTCGCACTCCTGCTCGCCCAGCGCGCACAGCGCCCGCCAGGTCGTCTCGGTGCGGCTCGCACCGCCTTCGAGCACCCGGCCGACCTTGGTGTAACCGTTCCTCCTGACGATCTCCTCGGCCTCGGCGACGAAGCCGGGAGCCATCAGGACGACGACCTCGTCGATCTCCGGGTGGCCGTCGAACACGTCGAGGGTGTGCTCCAGGATCGTCTTCCCGGCGATCTTCAGAAGCTGTTTCGGGGTGTTGAGGCCCACGCGCTGACCGACGCCGCCGGCCAGCACCACCCCCACCCTGCGCAGACGCGATTCGGCGATCATGTTGTCCTCCCCGGAGGAGACCATACCCGTGCCGGAAGCCGGAGAAGGTGATTGCCACCTTGTGATCACTCGGTTACTTTGCGAGGTGAGCACGTGCGGTCAACGTGAAACGGGTTTCATATGGGGGCGGATCCGAGCAAGCCCGGTACGTCACGGGACACAGAAACGGTGGCGGTCGTCCTCGCGACCTCGCCGGCCGCCGGGCTGCCCTGGTCGGACGGCGCCCGATCCGAGGGCAGCCTCCTGGAGCGGCTCATCGCCCAGCTCCTCACGCTGCCGGTCCGCGAGGTGCTGGTCGTGGTCCGGAGCCAGGACGCCCAGGCCGGAGAGTGGGAGAAGAGCGCCGAGGGCGGCCCACGCCACCAGATCTGCGTCAGCGACGGGCTCGCCGAGGACCTGCGGATCGTGGCCAAGACGGCCCGCGCCTCGACCTCCCCGGTCGCCGTGCTGGCCGCCGACCTGGTCGCGCACACCGAGGCGCTGTCGCTGCTGCTCGAACATCCCGCGCGCCCGACCGGCGCGCTCGTCGCCAGTGGCGACCCGGCCCCGCTGCGTCCGCCCGTACGGACCGAGTGGGGCCGCGTCGTGTCGGCGGGCACGTCCTTCCACGAGGTCGAGTGGGCCAACGGCACCTTCCGCGGCGTCCTCCAGGTCGGCGAGGCCCACCTGGCCGGGCTGGCCGACATCGCCGAGGACCTGGCCGACCTGGCCCAGCGCCGCCACCTCGGGCGGGTCGGCGACGGCGAGGTCCCGGAGCTGCTGCTCACGGGCCTGGTGCGGGCGGGCGTGCAGGTGCACGCCGTCACGCTGAACACCCTGCACTGCGGGCGGGCCGGCACACGCCCGGCCGCCGAGCGCGCGGTGCGCGAGCTTGCCGACGTCGACGAGGCGCAGGCCCGGCTCGACGCCGCGGTGAAGAGCGGCGACGGCTTCTTCACCACCTTCTGCGTCAGCTCGTGGTCGCGTCACCTCATCCGCCCGGCCGCCCGTCTCGGCCTGACTCCGAACACGGTCACCGGCATCTCGGTCGCCTTCGCCGCCATCGCCGCGATCTGGTTCTCCGACGGCGGCAGGGCGGGGCTCGTCGTCGGCGCCGTCGCGCTCTACCTGTCGTTCGTGCTCGACTGTCTGGACGGGCAGCTCGCCCGATACACGCGCCGCTTCTCCCCGCTCGGGAGCTGGCTCGACGCGATCAGCGACCGGTTCAAGGAATACCTGGTGTACGTCGGCCTCGCGGCCGGATACGTGTCGGCGTCCCGGGAGCCGTGGGAGATCTGGGCCCTGGCGGTGGGCACGATGATCCTCCAGACGGTCCGCCACATGGTCGACTTCTCCTACGCGGGCGCGGTGGCCGACCGGGCCAGGGCGGCCGGGCTGCGGGCGGCGGCCCCGCGTTCGATGGCGGTGCCCTGGGACGAGGCGCCCGCCGCGGCCGCCGCGAAGGGCACCGGATCGGTGCTGGCGCTGTCGCGGCGGCTCGACGCGCTGAGCGGCGCGCGGGGCGTGGCCTACTGGGCGAAGAAGATGATCGTCCTGCCGATTGGGGAGCGCATGGCGCTGATCTCGGTGACGGCCGCGCTGTTCGACGCGCGGGTGACGTTCCTCGCGCTGCTTGGCTGGGGCGCGGTGGCCCTCGCCTACACGGCCGCCGGGCGGATGGCGAGGTCGTTCGCATGAGCCGTCGGCCCCGGGAGGCGGGCGGGAAGACGCGGGGCGCGATCTCCGTGCACATGACGCCGGTGCCGCGCAGCGTCGTGGTGGCCAACCGTGACGACGGCCCGCTGTCGAAGGCGATGGGGCTGCTCGTGGCCGGGCAGCTCCCGCCGCTGCCGCCCGCGATCGCGGGGGCCTTCGTGACCGCCGTGCTGCTCGTGCTCGGCATCGCCGGGGCCGACGACTTCGCGGTCTTCGCCCCGGCGGTGGCGCTGCTGCTGGCCGGGGCGGGCAGCGCCCACCGGCACGACGGTCGGCTCGACTGGCTGGCGCCCCCGATCCTGCGGCTGACCGAGTATGGCTTCATCGCCTCGGCCGGATTCGCCCGCTCCGTGCCGCCGGTGATCATCGTCGCGCTGCTCGGCGCGCTGGCATTCCATCACTACGACACGGTCTATCGGCTGCGCCAGCACGTGTATCCGCCGCCGTGGCTGGCGACGGCGGGGCTCGGCTGGGACGGCCGGATGCTGGTCGTCGCCCTGGGCGGCCTGCTCGGCCTGGTGCCCGTCGTGTTCGTCCTGCTGGCGCTCTACCTGTGGTGCCTGTTCGCCTGGGAGAGCGTGACCTGCTGGCTCGCCGCACCCCGCACTCCCGACGAGGCGGTGGAACCGGCGGCCCAGGATTAACGTCAGACCAACGGTGGATTACCCAATCGGGGTGCCGAGCCAACTAACCTTTGGGGTTACTGTCTGACGCTCGACCTCAAGGAGTGCGGGAAATTGCTCGGAATGGTGCTGGCCGCCGGGGCCGGACGTCGCCTGCGGCCGTACACCGACACGCTGCCGAAGGCGCTGGTGCCGGTCGACGGTGAGACCACGATCCTCGACATCGCTCTGCGCAACCTGGCGGCCGTGGACCTCCGCGAGGTCGTGGTGATCGTCGGCTACCAGGCCCAGGCCGTACGGGAACGGCAGGCCGACCTGGAGCGGCGCCACGGGGTGAAGCTCACGCTTGTCCACAATGACAAGGCCGAGGAGTGGAACAACGCCTATTCGCTGTGGTGCGCCCGCGACTACTTCTCCCAGGGCGCGCTGCTGGTCAACGGCGACACCGTCCACCCGGTGTCGGTGGAGCGGACCCTGCTGGCCGCAGAGAACACCTCCGACATCCTGCTCGCCGTCGACGACGTGAAGTCGCTGGCGGACGAGGAGATGAAGGTGACCCTGGAGGACGGCCGGCTGAAGCGGATCACCAAGCTCATGGACCCGGCCGACGCGTACGGCGAGTACATCGGCGCCACGCTCATCCGGCCGGGCGCGGCCGAGCGGCTCGCCGACGCGCTGAAGGCCACGTTCGAGCGCGACCCGCAGCTCTATTACGAGGACGGCTACCAGGAGATGGTCGAGCGCGGCGAGAAGATCGCCGTCGCCCCGATCGGCAAGGTCGAGTGGGTCGAGGTGGACAACCACGACGACCTCGCGAAAGCCCGTGAGATCGCGTGCCGTTACTGATTTCCGCGGTCTTGTGAGGAGTTCGCATGCCGATTCTGGCAAGGATGCTTCCCGCTCCCCTCTCGATGGAGGTGCGGCGGGGCGCGATCGCGCAGCTCGGGACCCTGCTGGCCGACAGCCGGGTGGCCACGTCCGGGCAGGTGGCGGTCGCGGTCGGCCCGAACCAGGGGGACCGGATCACCGAGGTCATCGCGCCCTCGCTCGGTGACGCCAAGGTCTTCCGGGTCGCCGACGGCACGGTCGACGCCGCCATCGCACTCGGCGCGGACCTGCGCAAGGGAGCGTTCGAGGCCGTCGTCGGGATCGGCGGTGGCAAGACGATCGACGCCACGAAGTATGCCGCCTCGCTGGCCGGGATCCCGATGGTCGCGGTGGCGACCAACCTCTCGCACGACGGCATCTGCTCGCCGGTGGCCTCCCTCGTCCACGACGGGGGCAAGCCGTCGTTCGGCGTGCCGATGCCGCTGGCGATCATGGTGGACCTCGACTTCGTGCACGACGCGCCGCAGTCCCTCGTACGAGCCGGTGTCGGCGACGTGGTGAGCAACCTGTCGGCGATCGAGGACTGGCAGCTCGGCCGGACCGAGCGCGGCGAGCCCGTCGACGGGGTGGCGATCTCCATGGCCCGTACGGCGGCCGAGGCGGTGCTGGGCCGGGCGGACTCCATCGAGTCGGACGCGTTCCTGACCGTGCTGGCCGAGGCGCTGATCATGTCGGGCATGTCGATGGTCATCGCCGGGTCAAGCCGTCCGGCGAGCGGCGGAGATCATGAGATCATGCATGCCGTGGACCAGCTTTTCCCTGGGACCGCCAACCACGGCGAGCTGGCCGGGATCGGCGCGGCCTTCTGCTTCTTCCTCCGGGAGGACTCCCACCGGCTCGGCCAGGTCGTCGGCTGCCTGCGGCAGCACAACCTGCCCGTCGCCCCCGGCGACGTCGGCCTGACGCACGAACAGTTCACCGAGGCAGTGATGCTCGCCCCGAGCACGCGGCCCGGCCGCTACACCATCCTTGAGCACCTCCGGCTGTCGGAGCACGAGGTCCGGGGGAGAGTTGAGGACTATGTCCGCGCCGTCGGTCGCTGAGCTTCGCGCGGTCGCCCAGCCGCAGACCACCATGGACCGCCGCAGCGGCGAGCACTGGGCCGGCCTGCTGTACATGCGGCGCCTGTCCATCTACGCCACCTGGCTGCTGGCCAAGACCCCCATCTCGCCCAACCAGGTCACCGGCCTGATGATCCTGTGCGGGGTGGCGTCGGGCGCCGTGCTCGCCATCCCGGGCTTCTGGGCGGCACTGGGCGCGGCCCTGCTCATCCAGGTCTACCTGCTGCTCGACTGCTCGGACGGGGAACTGGCCCGCTGGACCGGCCGCACCTCGATCACCGGGGTCTACCTCGACCGGGTCGGGCACTACTTCGCCGAGGCGGCCCTGCTGATCGGGCTGGGCTTCCGGGCGTCGGAGACCCTGCCCGACTGGTACACGGTGATGGGCGTGGCGGCGGCGCTCGGCGCGATCCTGATCAAGTCGGAGACCGACCTGGTCGACGTCGCCCGCGCCCGGTCGGGCCTGGTGGCGACCACCGAGGCGGCGGCGCAGCAGTTCACCTCGCCCCGGCTCGCGCTGGCCCGCAGGGCCGCGGCGGCGCTGCGGTTCCACCGGGTGATCCAGGCCGTCGAACTGTCGCTGATCGTCGTGGTCGCGGCGGTGCTCGACAACTGGTTCTCCGCCACCCGCATCCTCGTGGTCGCCTGCGTGATCATCGCGGTGGTCCAGCTCGTGCTGCACCTGGTCAGCATCCTCGCCTCCCGGCGGCTCTCATGAGCGCGTCGAGTCCCGCGTGGCGTGCTGTCAGGCCGTACATTCACGGTTGGGTAGGGGTTTGGTGTCAGTTCCGATACCCTTGTCCGAAGGTAAACCAGGCAGATTCCGGATTGCCCGGCCATACAGACTCGGTGATCATGAAGTCGTGTGTAGTGCGCCCCATGTCGAGGCAGTGACGCGGTGAAAATCTCCTGTGTCATCCTCACCATGGGCAACAGGATCGCCGAGCTCGACCGGGCGGTGGAGTCCGCGCTCACCCAGACCGACGGCGACATCGAGGTGGTCATCGTCGGCAACGGCGCGGACGTCCCGCAGCTGACCGCCCGGCCGCTGCCCGGCACCGCCGCGACGATCAAGACCGTACGGCTGGAGCGCAACGCGGGCATCCCCGAGGGGCGCAACCGCGGCGTGCAGGAGTGCTCGGGTGACATCGTCCTGTTCCTGGACGACGACGGCTGGTATGCCAACTCCAAGGTCGCCGCGCACGTCCGCGAGCGGTTCACGCACGAGCCCGACCTCGCCGTGATCAGCTTCCGGGTGATGGACCCCGAGGGCGGCTTGGTGCAGCGTAGGCACGTGCCCCGCCTGCGGGCCGGCGACCCCGAGCGGTCGTCGCCGGTGACGACCTTCCTCGGCGGCGCCTGCGCGATCCGCAAGTCGGCGTTCCTCCAAGTCGGTGGGTTGCCGGAGAAGTTCTTCTACGCCCACGAGGAGACCGACCTCGCCTGGCGCCTGCTGGGCGAGGGCTACCGCATCGAATACGACGCCGAGCCGGTCATGTACCACCCGCTGGTGCTGCCGTCGCGGCACACGGACTTCTACCGGCTGAACGCCCGCAACCGAGTCTGGCTGGCCCGGCGCAACCTGCCGTGGCCGCTGGCGATGTTCTACCTGCTCAACTGGGTCGTGCTCACACTCCTACGCGAGCGCTCGATGCCCGCGATCAAGGCGTGGTTCCGCGGCTTCTTCGAGGGGCTGCGCGAGCCGGCGGGCGAGCGCCGTCCCATGGCCTGGCGCACCGCCTGGCGCATGCTGCGGCTCGGCCGCCCGCCCATCGTCTAGATCCGGACGAGCGGCCGGGTCCTCAACGTCCCGGCGCCCGGCCTCTCGCGCGCGGCCTCTCGCGCCCGGCCTCTTGCGCTCAGCCGAGCGCCGACATGAACGAGGCGACGAGACGGGACCGGTCGCCGGGGAGCGGCCGGCCGCCGTGGACCATGAAGGACGTCGTGGAGGACCGCGCCAGGCCGTGCCCGTCGAACCACGAGACCAGCTCTTCGTGACGGCGGTGGAGGTCGAGCCTGATCCGGACGTCCGCGCCCCGGGCCAGGCCGGTGACCAGGGCCCGGACGGTCGCGTCGTCCTCCGCGACGACCGGCCCGACGAACAATCGGTCGCCGCTCCGCCAGGCCGCCCCGTAGCCGGTGATCTCACCGTCCCGCTCGGCGACCCTGACCTGCTCGGCGAAGGCGAACAGGCGGGCCAGCAGGCGCGATCGGTCGGCCCCGAAGACCTCGACGTCCAGGGCGCACAGCGCGGCCAGGTCCCGCCCGGGCTCGGCGAGCCGGGTCGCGTTCCGGCCGGGGTCCGCCTCGCCGTACGGGCCGTCGCCGGCGTGGAAGCGGCCGACCCGGGCCTCGACCACGCCGACCGTCTCGAAGCCCAGCTTCTCGTACAGTGGCCTGCCATACTCCGTCGCGCACAGGAACACGGTCGCGTCGCCGGCCTCCGCCAGGACGTGCTCCAGGAGACGGCGTCCCAGCCCTCGCCCGCCATAGCGGGAGGCCACCAGCATCATGCCGACCGCGGCGGCCGTCGTGCCATACCGGGTGAGGACGGCCGTTCCCGCCAGCCCGCGGCCGTCCGGGGCGTCGATGCCGAAGCCCTCGCCGTTCTCCAGCAGGAGCCGCCACTTGCGCTCCTCCCTCGGCCAGGAGCGGTCCTGCGCCAGGTCGAGGCAGTGCGGCACGTCCGCGAGACCAAGACGGCGGACGGGCGGAACGGACGGGTCTGCGGGCTTCATGGCCACCTTTCCCTCGACTGCTCTCCGACGGTAGCGCCCCCGGCCTCTATGCCCGGAGCACGGCACCGCACAAAGTCGATCAAAGCAGGGTGCATGGCGCTACCGACCCTCCCTGGGAACGGAGGTCAGGGGCAAACTGTAGGATTTCGGGCGGTCACGCTGTCTGATCTTGGAGTGTGGGATTGCCCTTCCAGCGCGAGCGGCTCCGTGTCTTCATCGACTCTCCGGTCTTCCAACGTGCGGTCATCGCCGTCATCGCGCTGAACGGTCTCTCGCTCGGGCTGGAGACCTCGCACGAGCTGGCCGACCGATACGCCACGGCCTTCCTCGTGATCGACCGGGCCATCCTCGCCGTTTTCGTCGTCGAGATCATCCTGCGGATCGCCGTACACGGAAAGGCGTTCTTCCGCGACCCGTGGAACTGGTTCGACCTGGTCATCGTCGGGATGGCCCTCGTGCCGGCCTCGGAGTCGGTGTCGATCCTGCGGCTCTTCCGGTTCCTGCGGGTCCTGCGGCTGATCTCCGTCGTGCCGGGCATGCGGCGGGTCGTCTCGGCGCTGTTCGCGGCGCTGCCGGGGCTGGCCTCCGCCGTGGTCCTCCTGCTGCTGTCGCTCTACACGGCGTCCGTGATCGGTGAGCAGCTCTTCCACGAAGTGGCCCCGCGCTACTTCGGCGACCTCGGGCGGTCGCTGTTCACGATGTTCACGGTGCTCACGGTCGAGGGCTGGCCGGAGGTGGCCGAGGACGTGATGACGAAGGAGCCGCTCGCGTGGATCTTCTTCGCCACGTTCATCGTGATCACGGCGTTCTTCGTGCTCAACCTGCTCATCGGTGTGATCGTCTCCGCGATGGAGGCGGAGGTGAACGCCCAGCGCTGGAAGGATGACCAGGAGCTGGAGCTGCAGCAGCACATCGCGGTCATGAACGAGATCAGGGCGTTGAACGAGAAGGTCGACCGGCTGGCGGCCCAGCTGCCGGCGCTCGCGGACGCCGCCGCCCGGGACCGGCGCTCCTGCGATCATCAGCCGTCACACGGCGAGGCGCCCCAAGCAGAGGGGGGACGGACCGAGGGGGCACGGACCGAGGGGGCACAGACCAAGGGGGCACAGGCCGAGGCGGACGGCCGGCGTCAGGGCGAGTGACCTGGGGGCGTCACGCCGGTCCGGGCTCCTGGAAGGTCATCGACACGTGCTCGGCGGTGGCCGTCATCAGGGCCCGCCGGGGCAGGCCGAGCTCGCTCAGCTCCTTGGCGATGGGGTGGTTGCCCAGGCGGATGAGCGCGCCGCCCGGCCGCCAGCGCACCCCCCGGGCCCGGGCCGTCCAGGGGATGCGGCGGGTGACCCCGTCCAGGTGGGCGTAGGCGTCCGGCACGGGCAGGGCCTCGCCGAGCAGGGGCACGGGCGTCGCCGCGATGCCGGGCCTGAGCAGCAGGTCGACGACCATCCGGCCGTCCCTGCGCAGCAGGCACCGCTTGTACGGCGAGCGGAGCCGCAGGTCCACGTCGGCCAGCTCCTTGGGGAAGCCCCAGATGGCCCGTCCGGCCTCCAGCGTGAACGCCTGGTCGACCGGCAGCCAGTGGACGAAGGTGCCCGATCCCGCCCCGCGCAGGTCCTTCAGCCCGGCCAGGAGCCCGGGCCTCGGCGGCGGGCCCGAGCCGTCCGGCCGTACGAGGAAGGTGACCCCGAACTCGTTGTAGGAGCCGAGATCGGAGTCGTGGTAGCGGACGAACACCAGCGAGCACAGGGCCTTGCCCGGCAGGACCTCGGTGACGTCCATCCTGGAGTACGCGAGGACCGCGCGGGCCGCGTCGGCCCGCACGAGGTAGGCGGCGACGCAGACCGACGCGTCGCGGACCTCCACCGGCGTCTCGACCCTGCGACCCTGGACGAGATGGCTTGCCATGCTCCCAGTACAGCAAGCCGGGCGGCCGGGCGACAGCCGTACGGCGGCAAGGTTGTGCCAGTCCTGGTGTCGATTCGGGGGGTGGCCGGTCGTGTAGAAGGTGAACGGGCCCGCATCAGGCGGGCCTCACCGAGGAGGTGGACGAGGCCATGAGGCACTATCTGCTCAGCATCCAGCAGCCCGACGGCGACGCGCCCCCGCCGGAGGTCCTGGAGCCGATCATGCGGGATCTGGCGGTCCTCAACGAGGATCTGCGCGCCGCGGGGGCATGGGTCTTCTCCGGCGGGCTGCACGATCCGGGCACGGCGACGGTGGTGCGGGTGCGCGATGGTGAGGAGCTCGTCACCGACGGCCCGTACGCCGAGGGCAAGGAGCACGTCGGCGGGCTGACGATCATCAAGGCGCCCGACCTCGACGCGGCGCTCGAATGGGGACGCAGGCTCGCCCGTGCGACCACGCTCCCGGTCGAGGTGCGCCCGTTCGCGGGCATCGTGGAGGGCGATGACGACCGGCGATAGGGACCTCGACATCGAGCGGGTGTTCCGCGAGGAGTACGGCCGGGCCGTCGCGGTCCTGGTCCGCCACTTCGGCGACATCGACGTCGCGGAGGAGGCGGTGCAGGACGCGTTCGCCGAGGCGGTGCGGCGCTGGCCGCGCGACGGGCCGCCGCCCAGCCCGGCCGGCTGGATCATCACGACCGCCCGCAACCGGGTGATCGACCGCCACCGGCGGGAGTCCCGGCGTGCGGACAAGCAGGCGTGGGCGGCCCTGCTGCACGCCCCGGGCGACGCGGGCGGCGAACCGGCCGACGAGGAGGGTCCCGTGCACGACGACCGGCTCCGCCTGATCTTCACCTGCTGCCATCCCGCGCTCGCCCCGGCCGCCCGGGTCGCGCTGACGCTGCGCCTGCTCGGCGGCCTCACCACGGCCGAGATCGCGCGGGCGTTCCTGGTCCCCGAGCCGACCATGGCCCAGCGGCTGGTGCGGGCGAAGGCCAAGATCCGCGACGCGGGGATCCCGTACCGCGTCCCGCGCGAGGCCGACCTGCCCGACCGCCTCCGGGCAGTGCTCGCCGTCGTCTATCTGATCTTCAACGAAGGGCACACGGCGAGCGCGGGCGACCGGCTGGCCCGCGAGGACCTGTGCGCGGAGGCCATCAGGCTCGGCCGCCTGCTGGCCGCGCTGATGCCCGACGAGCCGGAGGTCATGGGGCTGCTCGCGCTCATGCTGCTCGTCCACGCCCGCCGCGACGCCCGCACCACCCCGGCCGGCGACCTGGTGCCGCTGCCGGAGCAGGATCGCGGCCGGTGGGACCACGCGCTCGTCTCCGAGGGCCAGGGCATCGTGCGGGCGTGCCTGCGGCGCGGCAGGCCGGGGCACTACCAGATCCAGGCGGCGATCAACGCCGTCCACGCCGACGCGCCGGTCGCCGCCGCCACGGACTGGCGGCAGATCCTGAGCCTGTACGACCACCTGCTCGCCCTCGCCCCCAACCCGGTCGTCGCCCTCAACCGCGCCGTCGCGGTGGCCGAGGTGGACGGGCCGCAGGCCGCGCTCGCCCTCGTGGACGATCTCGACCTGGACGGCTACCACCTGTTCCACGCCGTCAGGGCCGACCTGCTGCGGCGGCTCGGCCGGGCCGGGGAGGCCGCGCGGGCGTACGAGGCGGCGATCACACGCACGCGGAACGCCTCCGAGCGGGCGTTCCTCGACCGGCGCCTGCGGCAGGTGCGGGAACTGCCGAGGTAGAGCAGGACGGCGAGCACGCGGCGGTGGTCGTCCTCCATGCCGGGCAGCCGATCGCAAGCGCCGTGCCGTTCAGCGCCGCCGTTGCGTCGCCTGCGGCAGCGGCAGCACCCGGGGCGTACGTGAGCAGGCGGGGGAGCGCCGCGAGAGCACACCGCAGGCCGCGAGGCGGCCGGAGTGAATGCGTGCCAGCACGGAGATCCGGCCAGGGATAGCCCGGATCCGCCGGCGGGGCCGGTGCGCTCACACTGCGGACATCGGTATCCGATCCGCATCTCAGGAGGCATGGTGAAACGCTCGGTTCTCCTCGTCACAGGCCTGGTCCTGGCCGGCCTGTTCGGTCTCGTCGACGTGGTCTCGCTGCCGCTGGGCGACGGCGAGCACCCGCCGTTCGCGGTGGCGCTCCTCGACGGCGTGCTCGGCCTGATCACCGTGGTCGGCGTCGTGCTGGCCTGGCGCGGCAGCCGCGCCGCGGTAGTGGCCGTGGTCGTCACCAGGCTGCTGTCGGGGCTCACCGCGGTGCCGGCGTTCTTCGTCGACGACGTCCCCACACCGGCGATCGCGACGGCCGCGGTCGGCGTCGTGCTGACCCTCGTCTGCGTCGCGTTCCTCGCCCCGGCTCTGCGGTCCCGCACATGACGCCGCCGCGCACTCGTCATCTGCCGCTCGCCCTGGCGTTGTTCACCGCGCCGTTGGGCTTCGTCGTCGCCAACGCCGCCTACGCCTGGGCCACCCGCGCGGGAGGAGACGACAGCACCGGGGCGAACGCACTGGCCCTGGCGTCGGCCCATCCCGGCCTCTACCGCCTCGGCTCGCTCGCCGCCATGGTGGGAAGCCTGCTCATGGTGCCGGCCATGCTCGGCGCGAGGCGCCTCATCGGCGACCGGAGCCGCAGGCTCGGGTTCCTCGGCACGGTTCTCGTGGCAGCGGGATACATCTGCTACTTCGCGATCGCCTTCAACGGGATCGGCAACGTCGTCATGGCCGAGCGTGGGGATCACGCCGCCGATTACGCGGCGGTCATCGACGGCGTCGAGAGCGAGCCGACGGTCGTCTGGGTGTTTCCGCTCTTCGCGCTCGGCAACCTCGTCGGCACGCTGCTGCTCGGGCTGGCCCTGCTCCGCGCCCGCGTAGTGCCGATCTGGGCCGCCGCGGGGGTCGTCGCGTGGCCGCCGCTGCACGTGATCGGCCTCGTTACCGGCTCCGAGTGGTTCGAGGTCGCGGGCGCGGTCACCCAGGCGGCCGGCCTCGCCGCCGCCGGGCTGCGCCTGCTGTCCGCGCCACCCGGCTCCGGCCGGCCCGCGGCATGAGGGGCGGTCAGGCCGGGACCGTACGGCTCGGGCTCAGGGCCGGGACCGTGTCCGGGGCCTGGGCCCACCGCTCCAGCAGGGCGACGAACTCGCCGGCCACGGCGGGCCAGTGGTAGTGGTTCAGCGCCTCGGCGTGGCCCCGGGCGCCCATCTCGGCACGCCGTTCGGCGTCCTCGCGCAGGCGGAGCACGCTCCGCACGACCGCGTCGGCCACCTCGCCGACCTCGCCGACCTCGCCGAACGGGACGATCGTCCCGCAGCCGGCCCGCTCAACCAGGGACGCCGCCATCGGCAGCGGGGTCGTCACGACGGGGACGCCGCGGGCCATGTATTCGATGATCTTCGTGGGCATCGAGTGGCGATGGTTCGGCACGTCGTGCAGCAGGGACAGCCCGGCCAGGGCGCCCTCGGCCATCCGCAGCGCGTGGTTGTTGGGGACGTATCCGAACCAGTCGAGCAGCCCCGCGCGCTGCGCGTCGCGCAGCATCGGACGCACCTCGGCGTCGGCCGGCCCGATCAGGTCGAGGCGGATGCCGTACGGCCGGAGCCGCCGGGCGACCTCCACCATCTCGGCCGCGCCGCGCGCGAGGGAGATGTGGCCCACGTGGACGATCCGGTTGTCCCCCGGCGGCGCGGGCGGCGCCGGCGGCACGTACGTGTGGTCGGGCACGACGGGATGCGCGCCGGGGAAGCGCGCACGGTAGGACTCCTCGGCGAGCATGAGATGGACCCGCCGCTCCGCCCGGCTCTCGATCGCGCGGATCAGCGGCGGCAGCACGCTCCGCACCGGCCCCGGCAGATACGTCTTGGCGCCGAGCGCCGCGATCGTGTCCTCGTGGACGTCCCAGACCGTGGGAGGCCGGCGGCGCGGCAGCGCGAGCAGCAGCTCGATGTCGTGCACGAGCAGCAGGTCGGCGTCTCGGGCCGCCGTGCGCAGGGCGGAGGCGGCGGCCCGCAGCGCCTTGCCGCGGCGCAGGCCCACGGCCCGCGGCACGTCGACGGCCCGGATGCCCTGCCGCGGCGTCACGTTGCAGTGGCTGAACGGCGCGACGAAGGTGACCTCGTGACCGGAGTCGAGCAGCGCCCGGATCTGCCGGTGGGTGATCCGGGCGTCCTCGGGATGATGGACTGTCGTGCCGACGCATACCCTCATGGAGGAAGGCTGACCGCACCGTCCGAAATGACCGGATGTGCCGGGTGAATGCTCCTCGAAATGCGGCTTAACTTCCGGTGCTCGCCGGCTGCGCCGGCCGCGCGCTCGGCCTCCGGTACAACCAGGTCAGCCGGGGTTCGAGCAGCCACTTGAACGCCGTACGGGTGATCGGCAGGCACAGCACGATGGCCAGCGCGAAGCAGGAGCACGCGATGGCCGCCACGCCGAGCGGGCCGTGCAGCCAGGAGAAGCTGAGCCAGCCCATCTCCTTGGCGATCATCACCGGCACGCCGTGCAGCAGGTAGCAGTAGAGCGTGCGGGTGCCGAGGTCGGTGAACCACGTCTGGCGCTTGGGGACCAGCGACATCACGGCCGCCGACATGGCCAGCGCGGCCACCAGCAGGGCCGCCCGCAGCATCATGCCCTTCCACCAGACCAGGTGGAGGGTCTTGTAGCTGTTCTTGTAGTAGATCGGGCCGAGCTTGATCGAGTAGTTCTTCACCAGGAAGATCGCCACGGCCGCGGCGCCCAGCAGCACGAGCGCCGACAGCACCATCACCCAGCGCTTCTTGAGGAAGTCGAAGACCTCCGGCTTGAGCACGAGACCGAGGACGAAGAACGGCATGAGGCCGAAGAAGCGGTCCATGCTGAAGTCGCCGGAGAGCTGGGAGAACCCGGCGAACAGGTATACGACGATCGAGATGATGAACGGGTACTTCATCCGCTTCCACACGGGTGTGGACAGCCGCCAGAACAGCAGCGCGAGCAGATACCAGTTCAACCAGGCGGGGTCGGTGATCGTGATGCTGAACTTGTGCCCGAAGGCGGTGCGCAGCACGGCGTACCCCAGCTCGACGATCACGTACGGTACGAGGAACGTGTCGACGAGCTTGTTGGTCTTCGCGTTGGAGTTCCAGAAGTTCCTGGACAGGTAACCGCTGACGATGACGAACAACGGCATGTGGAAGACGTAGATGAACAGGTACGCCGCCCGCGAGGAGTCGGCCGCCAGCGTCGGGACCAGCGAGTGGCCGATCGGCACCAGGGCGATGCCGACGAACTTCACGTTGTCGAGGTAGGGGTCGCGCGGCTTCTTGGCCCGGGGCGCGTGCTCCCGCGCGGGCTCGCCCTCCGCGCCGTCACGCCGCTTCGCGCCGTGGGCGGACGGGTCGTCCGGCCGGGCGGGCGCGGCCTCGGCCCAGGCGGGCAGCGGGGCGCGCAGCGGCTTGCCGAGCGGGCCGGTCTGGCGGGGGTCGTTCGCGCCGCCTGAGCCGTCCTGGGAGCGCCGCCAGGGGTCCCACTGGGCGGGGTCGGCGCCCTGACCCGGCCACGCGGGGGCCGGCGCGTACGGCGCGGCGCCGAAGGGGTCGTCCGGGGTCACGGCCGGGCCCGCGCCGGACGGGCCGGTGCCGGCCGGGCCGGTGCTGGACGGGGGAGTGTCGAGGAAGGGGTTCGCCGTCCGGCCGGCGGCCGCCGGCGGTGGCTCGGGGAAGCCGGGAGGTTCGGGGAAGCCGGGAGGTTCGGGGAAAGCGGGAGGTTCGGGGAAAGCGGGAGGTTCGGGGAAACCGCCGAAGCGCGTTCCCGCCGTGTCGGCCCCGGCGCCGAAGGCCGGGGTGGGGAAGGCCGGGGGCTCGCCGAAGGGGGGCGTGGGGGCGTCTGGGCCACCCTGTGCTCCGGGGCCTGCCTGTGGTCCGGACGAGCGCCGGGCGGCGCCGGGGAACGCGTCCGCGAGGTTGCGGGGGCCGTTCTCCGGGAACGCCTGGGGCCACGCCGTGGGACTGTCGGCGGCGCCCATGGGCGAGGCGGCGTGCTCCGCGCCCTGACGAGCCGTGTCCGCGCGATCCGGGCCCCGGCCCGCGGAGAAGTAGTCGAAGCCCTCCGGCTGCGGGGCGGACGCGGGTGGCATGCCCATGCGGGAGGCGCCCGGCCGGCGTGGCTTCCGTACGGGCAGGGGCGGCTTGTCGTCCGGTGCGGACGTGCCCGGTGTGGAGGTGCCCGGTGTCGAAGCGCTTGGTGTGGAGGCGGTGGGAGTCGGGGCGGCGAGGGGAGCGGCACCGGTGCTCCGCGGCTTGCGCACCGGCAGCGGCGGCTTGTCGTACGGCGAGGCCCCGGCGGGTGCGGAACCGGCCGGCGCGGGGCCTTCGGGGTTCCCCGTCTCGGCGGCGCCTGTCGCGCTGCCCGCCGCGCTGCCCGTGCTGCCCGGGCCCCTCTCACCGGCGCTCTCGTCGCCGGGCGCTCGAAAGCCGCTCTCGTGACGCCCGTGCTGCTCCGCTTCCGGACCACCCGTGGTCTTCGGCTCCCGCCGCGGCAGGCCGCCGCCGTCCGGAGCGGGCCAGTCTCCGGTGATGCGGCTTATCACTCCGGTGGGAGCCTCTTCGGCGTCGGGGTCGTTGCCTTGTGGAGATCCGGGAACCGGGGCGTGATGGCGGGAGTCACTCACGGGAGAAACGCTCAGCTATCTGTTGGGAGGCTCGGGGGAACGGCCACGCATGGCGTAGCGTCGCCGCGTCCTTTCGGACACTAGCGAAGGCGCCCCGGCGCATAAGCCCGAACGGGCGAACAGGGCGCGTCCGCCAGGTGTTCACCCTAACGTTCTTGAACGCGTATGTCGCCTCTGGGGCCGAACGAAGCTCTTGTGGCTTCTGTGAATCCCGGTGTCAGAACGCCGGAAACCGGCAGACCGCCGGAAACGGAAACGGGCCGGGGCTCCGCGTCCTCGTGGACGACGCAGGAGCCCCGGCCCGGCCGTGGCGCGGTTCAGGTCGCGCAGGGGTTGGTGTCGGCGGTGATGGCGTTGTCGCCCAGGTCGATGGGCGAGCGGACGCCCTTCCAGTCGGCGCCGACGACGAGCTGGATGATCGGCCCGCGCACCTTGCCCTTGGGCGCGTCCGGCGGGGGCGAGGACGGCGTGAACGGCGTGACCGGGCCGCTCGCCACCTTGCCGGTCTCCGGGCTGACGGGGTTGAGCAGCTTGCCGACCAGCATCTTCGAGTAGTTCCAGCCCTGACCGGTGTAGCGGACCATGGTCTTCGGCTGGTCGGTGCCGTCGGGCTTCCTGGCGTCGCCGACGCCGACGACGTTGAAGCCGAGCGCGGAGAGCTCCTCGGCGACCTCCTTGGCCCGCCCGGCTGTGTTGGTGCCGTTGAACACCTGCACCTTGACCTGCTGCGGCTTGGTGACCACCGGGCCGGACGGCGAGGCGGCCGCGGTCGGGGTGGCGCTCGCGGTCGGGGTGACCTCGGTGTCGTTCGCGATGGCCTTGAAGAGGTTGCCCGCGGCCGGCTGCTTCCACTGGACGCGGTTCTTGTCGGCGACGTACGGCTCCCACGGCACGGTGGTGGCCTTGAAGCCCTTCGCCGAGAGCTTCTGCGCGCTCTGCGCGATCTTGATGAGCTCCTCGGTGTTGAGCGCGTCGTCCATCGTGACGGACTTCGCCGCGGCGGCGATGAAGTTCTGCAGCTTGCCGACGTCGGTGAGCAGGGCGCTGCTGGTCGCCTTCTTCACGACCTGGGAGATGAAGACCTGCTGGCGCTTGATGCGGGAGATGTCGCTGCCGTCGCCGAGGCCGTAGCGCAGCCGCACGTAGCCGAGCGCCGCCTCGCCCTTCACGATCTGCCTGCCGGCCGGGAGCTGGAGCTTCGCCTTCTTGTCGTTGACGGCCTGCGGCAGGCAGATCTCGATGCCGCCGAGCGCGTTCACGATGTTCTTGAAGCCGGTGAAGTCGACCTTCACGTAGTGGTGGATGCGGATCCCGGTGAGGGTCTCGATCGTGCGGCGCGTGCAGATCATCCCGCCGTCGGAGAACGCGGAGTTGATCATGCCGAGGTGCGCCGGGACGAGCGTCTTGTTCTTGTTGTAGCAGGCGGGGATCATCACCATGGAGTCGCGGGGGAAGCTCAGCAGCGTCGCGCCGTCGCGGTTGGGCGACACGTGCAGCAGCATGATCGTGTCGGTGCGCTCGCCGTCGTTGACCAGGTGCTGGCCGTACTTCTTGTTGTCACCCGCGCGGGTGTCGGAGCCCACGAGCAGCACGTTGATCGCGCCGGTCTCGTTGACGGGACGGTTCTTGTCGAGGTCGTCGGTGGACGCGCCTCTGTTGATCAGGCCGATCGTGCTCCGATAGACCTTGTAGGCCGTCAGCGTGCCGATGACCATCACACACGTGAGCACCACGCTGATCCAGCCGCCGATCCCCAGGCCGGACCGGCCGCCGCCCCCGCCGCCTCCGCGCCGGCGGGATGGCCTGTCGTCCGGGGGGAGATCCCCGCCGCCTCCGGAGGCTCGGCTCGCGGCGGTGGGGGCCGGGCCGAGGCCGTCATCGTCGCCGCCACGCCTGCGACCGCGCCGCCGCGGCGGCTCCTCATCCTCGTAGAGAGGATCACCGGGCTCGAAGAAGGGCTCGGGCGGCTCGGCGCGCCGCCCGCCTCTGCGGCGTCCTCCCGCGTCGTACGCCTCCGGTGGGTAATCGGGCGGGTAGTCGTCTTCGGGCGGTCGCTGCCGGCCTCGTCTCCCCGGCATCTCCGCGTAGCCCGCGGGGCCGGCGGCCACCGGCATGTCGGCGTATCCGGCGGGCCCGGGAGCCCCCCTGCGTCCGCGGGGAGCCTCGAAGGCGTCGTCGTACGCGCCGTCTTCCCGGGGACCCCAGACCCTCTGGTCGGCCGGAGCCGGCGGACGGCCGGAACGCGCGCCGACGCGCCTGTGCTCGCTCATCGCAGGCCCGCCCGGCAGGCGGCCGTACGGCCTGGTCGGGCGGCCGGACTAGTGGGCGAGAGGCCGGCAGGATTACTGGTTCGCTCGCGCACTTGTCCTCCTTGCCTGGCGATCACGTGGCGCTCCGAGGTTAGGTCACTGGAGCGTCTGCGGGCGCCGCGATTGGGAGGATCCGGGCCGCGATCACGCCGTGCCACGTCCCCCTGATCCAGGGGCAGAGCATACTAAACACCGACATTCTGGGTATGACATTGAGTTTCCCTTTACCGGGATTTGATGTTTCAGCCGCTGTTTGGTCAGCTCAGCCGGTCATGTCCGGTCTGGGAGGCCCGGACGGACAGGGCGGCGGCCAGACACGCGAGCGGCACCACGGGCAGGACGTAGCGGTAGTCGAACTGGGCCGTGGCGGGCGGAACGAGCAGCAGGGCCCAGGCGGTCGCCCAGGCGACGCCCCAGTTCGACGCGGACCCGTTCGAGCGGGCCCGGCCTGCGACGGCCCTGCTCGTGGCGGCCCTGCTCGCGGCTGCCACGTCCGGGCCGGCCCCGTCCAGGCCGGCCCCGTTCGAGTGCGCCCCGTTCGAGTGCGCCCCGTTCGAGTGCGCCCCGTTCGAGTGCGCGCCGTTCGAATATGCGCGGTGTGCGGCCGGCCGTCGCGTCCGCGCCGCCCCCGGCTGCCATCGGGCCCGCGCCGCGTCGCGCCACCACCGCGCCCGTACGGCCCAGGCGGCCGGGGGCACCAGGAGGATCACCAGCAGGGCCGTTCCCGGCAGCCGTACGACGCCCTGATAGGCCCGCATCACCCCGGCGATCGGCTCGACGACGTCCACCGTGATGGGCCCCTGCTCGTAACGCTGCGCGAACTCCTTGCCGACGAGCGCGGGGTGCCTGCCTGGCGACGGCGGCACGGTCGCCGGAAACTCGTAGTACCCGTACGTCTCCGGGTCCGGATAGACGGGGCGGCCGAGCGTGAACGACCTGCCGAGCTCGGTCAGCATGCCACGCAGGTAGTCGAGCGGCTGGCTGCGGATCGCGAGCGAGGCGAACCGACCGGCCAGGGTGTCGGTCTCCTTGGTGAACGTGATGCCGGGCAACCGGACGAGCGGGGACTCGGCGTTCCAGATGTACTCCTGGGACGCCGGCCGGGACGCCGGAGGCCGGGGATCGCACAATACGGCGAGGTCGGGCGGCGGCTTCATCACCGAACAGTCGGCGAACGCCATCGTGCGGGCATAGAGGAAGACTCCGTTGGAGCCGACCAGCCCGACGCGCTGGTAGGTCGCGTAGAACCAGCCCGCGTAACCCGCGATCGGCAGCAGCGCGGCCACCAGGAACGGCACGGTGAGCCGGGCCACCACCCTTCCCGGGCGGGCGCCGTCGGCCGCGCGGCGCACGCCGTACGCGAGGAGGAGCAGCGCGAAGACGGCGATCAGCGGCAGCCCGACGGTCCTGGTCAGCGTGGCGGCGGCCAGCACGAGGCCGAGCGCGGCGGCAGAGCGCGGCGTCAGGGTGCGGCGCATGGCCAGGCACACCGCACCCACGACCAGGAACGTGAACAGCGTGTCGGAGACGAGCAGGTGCTCCAGCTCGATCTGGTAGGCGTCGAGCAGCACCGGGACGCAGGCCAGGACGGCCGCCCACCGGGGGCCGCCGCGCCGCAGGACGGTCACGTAGACCATCACGCCGACGAGCAGCCCCAGCACGTGTTGCACGGTCACGACCAGGGCGAAGCTGTGGAACGGCTCCAGCAGCCTCAGAAACATCGAGTAGCCCGCGGGGCGGACGAGGTCGGGCCTCGGCCGCATGGCCGTCACGACGTAGGTGTAGGAGTCGGGGAACCACAGCGCGGGCCGGTAGCCGAGCATGGTCACCAGCCGCAGCAGCGTCCCCAGCCCGAAGACCACGAGGAACCACCGGTGCCTGCGCGCCCACCCGCGTAGCTCCGTTCGCGTCGCACGCGCGCGAGCCCTGCTCATCGGTCCCCGGCTCATCGGTGCCCGGCTCATCGGTGCCCGGCTCATCGGTCTCCGGGACGGCGGCTCGCCGGACAGAGCAGGCTCGGGACGCGCGTGCCGCGGCCCGTCCCACCCGGGCCAGGGCGCCGAGCCCCGGCCGTCCGACACCCTCATATGGCCCCCCTGCCTGCCTCCCGGCGTACGCTACCGGCTCCGTACGACCCCCCGTGCGAGCCGAGCACGCGCCTGTGGAAATCGCGACGCGCGCAGCGGACGATCTTCCCGGTGAAGGCGTGGGGGCCGCTAATCTCGGGGGCATCCCAGTGAACAGATCCGGCCGCACACGGCTGCCGTCCGAGCGGGAGGCGGCGGGCAGGACGCTCGCGGCCGTCTCCGTCGTGCCCGCGCTCGCGCTGAGCGGATGGCTGCTCGCCGGGCTGCCGCTGCTGCTGCTCGGGTGGTTCCGGCCGCTGCCCATGGCGCTGCTCGGCGGCGCCGCCGCCCTCCTGCTGTGCGTGTGCGGCCTGCGCCGCCTGCCCGGGACCACCGCCGCGCCGCACCGGTGGGCCACGGCCGCCACGTTCGCCGTGGCGCTCGGATCGGGAGTGTTCAACGGGCTCCTGCACGGCGAGCAGCTGATCGTCCGGCGCGACCCGTCGACCTACGCGCAGTACGCCGTCTGGCTCGCCCGGCACGGGTCGCTGCCGATCCCGGTGAGCGACTTCGGCGGCCCCGATCCCGCGCTCCGCTTCGACAGCATGGGCGTCTACATGACGGGCGACGGGATCGTCCCCCAGTTCATGGCCGGGCCGCCGATGACCTACGCGATCGGCCACTGGCTGGGCGGCGTCCCCGGCCTGCTGCTCGTGCCGCCCGTGCTGGGCGCGCTCGCGGTGCTCACCGTCGCCGGGACCGCCGCGCGGCTCGTGGGCACGCGCTGGGCGCCCCTCGCCGCGCTCGTGTTCGCGATCAGCCTGCCGATCCTCTACACGTCGCGGACGACGTTCAGCGAGATCCCATCGCTGATTCTGCTGTTCGGCGGGATGAACCTGCTGCTCGACGCCCGCGCCCGGCTCGGCGCGGCGCTGCCCGGGGCGGGTTTCCCGTCCGCCGTGCTCGCGGGGCTGTCGTTCGGGCTGGCGCTGCTGGTGCGCATCGACGGCCTGCGCGACGTGCTGCCCGTGCTCGCCTTCGCCGGGCTGCTCATCGCGCTGCGGCGGATTCCCCGCGAGAGGCCCTATCCCGAGGGACGGCTGGGCGTGCCCCTGCTGACCGGCCTGGTCGTGGGCGCGCTGTGGGGGTTCATCGGCGGCTATGTCCTCGCCCGGCCGTATTTGGAATATCTGTCGGGCTCGCTCGTCCCCCTGCTCGCGATCTGCGCCGTCGTCGTGGTGCTCACGGCCGCCGGCACGGCTCTCGCGCCCTGGATCGCCGTCCGCGCGCGCCGCCTCCCCAGGGTGAGATGGCTGCCGGACGCCGCCGCGGCCCTGGTGGTGCTGGTCATGATCGGCTTCGCCGTGCGGCCCTGGGTGCAGACCGTGCGCCGTCACGCGGTCACGCCCGAGGACCGGCTCACGGCCGACTTCATCGAGAAGACGCAGATCGCCAACGGCCTCGCGAAGGACTCGTCCCGGCTCTACTACGAGCACTCCCTCGACTGGGTCTTCTGGTACGTCGGGATTCCCGCCGTCGTGCTGGCCACCCTGGCGGCGGCCGTGCTCGTGCGCCGCCTGATGAAGAGCGGCCTGACGAAGGAGTTCGGCTGGCTGCTGCCGCTGGCCGTGATCGGGTGGACGGCGGTGACGACGCTCTGGCGTCCCGCGATCACTCCCGACCACCCCTTCGCCTCGCGCAGGCTGGTGCCGGTCGTCATCCCCGGCCTGGTGCTGCTCGCCGTCTGGGGGCTGCACTGGCTTACGGAACGGCCGGCGCGTACGAGCTGGTCCAGCCCGGCACGGTCGCGGGTCGCCGTCGCGGCCGGGGCGCTGCTGATGGTGATCCCGCCCGCGATCACGTCGATCGGCACCGCGTTCACGCCGGTCAACCGGGGGGAGGCCGCCGCGGTGGCGGGCCTGTGCCGGGCGATCCCGGCGAACGCCTCGGTGCTCATCGTCGAACGGGTCACCGGCGACCGGCTGACGCAGGTCATCCGCGGCCAGTGCGGGCTCCCGACGGCCCGGGTGGTCTTTCCCCCGAAGTCCGACGTGCCGCTGCAGGCCGACGTGCTGCGCCTGGCCGAGGCCGTCCGCCGTACGGGCCGCGTGCCCGTGCTGCTCGCCGCCGAGCCCGAGCAGCTCATGGCGTACGGCCCGGCGCGACGGGTGATGAGCCTGCGCACCCGGCAGGACGAACGCTCGCTGGTCGACCCGCCCAACGGCACCTGGTCGCTCACCGTCAACGTCTGGATGACCGTGCCCACCTGACCGGCAGGAGGCGTCCGGGAAGTGAGACCGCGATGTGCCGGGGCAGAGTACCCTAGCCGGACGTGACCTCGCCCGAGACCTCTGGAAGCGCCGTGACTCCCGCAGAAACCCCGTACGTCACGATTGTCCTGCCGTGTTACAACGAGCAGGACCACGTCATCGACGAGGTGGAGCGCATCTGCGCGGCCATGGACGCCAGCGGGTACACCTACGAACTGCTGGCCGTGGACGACTGCTCCACCGACCAGACGCTCGCGCGCTTGGAACAGGCCGCACCGCGCTTCCCGCACATGCGGATCAGGGCGTTCCACCGCAACGGCGGTTCCGGCACCGTACGCAGGATCGGCAGCCAGGAGGCCCGCGGCGAGATCGTCGTGTGGACCGACGCCGACATGAGCTACCCGAACGAGCGCATCCCCGAGCTGGTCCAGATCCTGGACAAGGACCCGACGATCGACCAGGTCGTGGGCGCGCGCACCACCGAGGAGGGCTCGCACAAGATCCTGCGGGTGCCGGCGAAGTGGTTCATCCGCAAGGTGGCCGAGCGGCTGGCCGGGCAGAAGATCCCCGACCTCAACTCGGGCCTGCGGGCCTTCCGCAAGTCGGTCGCCAAGCCCTACCTGCGGCTGCTGCCCCCCGGCTTCTCCTGCGTCACGACGATCACGCTGGCGTTCATGTCGAACCAGCACGACGTCTTCTACCTGCCGATCGAGTATTCGAAGCGGGCCGGGAAGTCGAAGTTCAACTTCGTCTCCGACGCCTACCGCTACATCCTGCAGGTGCTGCGGATGGTCATGTACTTCAACCCGCTCAAGGTGCTCATGCCGCCCGCGCTCTGGCTGGTCGGCATCGGGTTCGTCAAGGGCCTGTACGACGTGATCCGCTACGGCTTCTACCTCACCAGCAACGCCATCGTGATCTTCATCTCCGGCATGCTGATCGGGTCGGTGGCCCTGCTGGCCGACCTGATCGTCCGATCCCGGGGTGATGTGTGAGGATCGCGATCGTCGGCCCGACATATCCGTACAAGGGCGGCGGGGCGCAGCACACGACCGAGCTGGCCCACCGGCTGCGGGCGCGGGGCCACGACGTGGTCATCGAGTCGTGGCGGGCGCAGTATCCCTCGTTCCTCTACCCCGGGCAGCAGACGATCGACAGCCCCGAGGGCGAGCCCTACCCGGACACCCGCCGCGACCTCGACTGGCGGCGGCCGGACGGCTGGGTGGCCTGCGGGCGGCGGCTGCGCGCGGCCGACCTCGTCGTGTTCGCCGTGCTCAGTCCGGTGCAGGTGCCCGCCTATCTCGGCATCCTGTACGGCCTGCGCCGCCGGGCGCGCGTGGTGGCGTCGTGCCGCGAGGCGCGCGTTGTGGCGCTGTGTCACAACGTGCTGCCGCACGAGAGCAAGCCGTACGACAGGCCGCTGATGACGGCGCTGCTGCGCCGGGTGGACGGCGTGCTCGCGCACTCGGAGCAGCAGGCGGACCTCGCCCGCGCGCTCGCCGGCGCGCCGGTGCGGGTGGCCGCACTCGCACCGCACCTGCCCGCGCGCGGCGCGCGGGAGGCCGCGGGCCGACAGCCCTCGGGCAGGCTGCTGTTCTTCGGCATCGTGCGGCCCTACAAGGGGCTCGACCTGCTGCTTGAGGCCCTCGCGCAGGTGCCCGGCGTACGGCTGACGGTCGCGGGCGAGTTCTGGGGCGGCCTGGAGGACACCCGTGCCCTGATCGCCCGGCTCGGCCTGGCCGATCGGGTGGAGATCCGGCCGGGATACGTGGCGGCCGAAGACGTGCCCGGGCTGTTCGCCGAGGCCGACGCGCTCGTGCTGCCCTATCGCTCGGCGACCGCGAGCCAGAACGTGTGGCTCGGTCACGAGCACGGCGTGCCGGTGATCGCCACCCGGGTCGGGGCGCTGCCCGACAACGTACGCGACGACGTGGACGGCCTCCTGGTCGAGCCGGGCTCGGCCGGCCCGCTGGCCGAGGCGATCAAGCGGTTCTACGAGCCCGGGACGCCGGAGCGGCTGCGGGCGGGTGTGGCGCCCGTCGATCCCGAGCCGCACTGGGCCGTCTACCTCGACACGTTGCTGGCGGCGTCGGAGAGCTGAGCGGCCGGGACGGCGCGGCCGCGGGCGAGCAGGAAGCCGAGCCCCGCCCAGACGGCGTCGCCGGCGGTGAACATCACACGCGACACCACGGCGACGGCCAGCGCCCGGGGCGTGTCGAGCACCGGCGCCAGCGCCACGACCATCGCGCCCTCCCGCACGCCGATCCCGGCGGGGACCACGACCGTGAGGATGCCCGTGGCCCAGGCCAGCGCGTACGCCCCGGCGGCGACGGCGTAGAGGGACGGGCCGGCGGGCCGCATCCCGCCGACGAGCACCCACAGGTGCACGCCGTAGACGAGCCAGCCGGCCATCGTCCAGGCGGCGGCCTTGGCCATCTGCGCGCCGCTGAGCACCCGGTCGAGCGGCTCCCTGCGGGCGACGCGCAGGGCGAGGTTGAGCCCCCAGGTCATCACCCGGGGGTGGAGGCCGACGAGGATGAGCGGGACCAGCGCGAGCAGCCACCACGCCTGTCTGGCGATCTGCCCCGGCAGCGTGGCCGCGGCGAGGGCGAGCGCGCAGCCCAGGGAGGTCACCAGGCCGAGGGCGGTGGCGCTGAACGTCCGCCGCGGCGGCGCGCCGTGGTCGCGGGCCAGCTCGATCATCGCGGCGAACGCCCAGACCGAGCCGGGGATGTACTTGCCGAGCTGGCCGACGAACAGCACCCGTGCGGCCACGCGCAGCGGCAGGGGCGAGCCGAGCCCGGCGAGGATGTCGCGCCAGGCGACCAGCATGAATCCGAGCCCGGCGAGCACGGCAAGGAACGAGCCCCCGAGCGACCACCATGACAGCCGCGACAGGGCGGCCGAGGTCTCCGTCCAGTTGCGGGCCAGGCCGTACGCCAGGAAGGCGAGCGCGACCAGGGCCAGCAGCACCCGCAGCAGCGGGCTGGAGCGCAGGCGGTTCAGCAGGCGCGGCACGCGCCCCAGGGTAAAGCCTGAAGCTACTCATGGGTAGGTCCGCCGCGCCGGGTTGTCCACAGGGTGGGCCGATCGGGAGACGGGGGCGGCGCGGGCACGGGTACTGTTGGGCAGCGTGACGACCAGGGTGAGCGGACGACCAGGGTGAGCGGAGGACGAGAGTGAGCGGGGGGCGAGGATGAGCGCGGAACGCGCGGCCCAGCTCGAATACTCCGAGTTCCAGGCCGCGATGCTCGACGAGGACAAGCGCAGGCGTAAGGCCGCGAAGATCATCGCGGTGCTCGCGCACTTCCTGGGCAGAGACACGGCCAAGCCCGGTGAGGTGCTGTCGGGGCTGACCGTCGGCGACGTCGGGTGCTCGGCCGGGTTCATCGCCGACGAGCTCGCCGCCGCGGGCGCGCGCCGCACGCTCGGGCTCGACATCGATGTGCCTGGTCTGCGCAAGGCGTCCGACCGTTTCGGCGGGCGGGTCGGGTTCGTCTGCGCGGACGGCTCCCGCCTGCCGTTCCCGGACGGGTCGATCGACGTGCTGGTCTTCAACCACATCTACGAGCACGTGGTGGACCCCGACGCCGTGATCGCCGACATGCACCGGGTGCTGTCCGACGACGGCGTGCTCTATCTCGGCCTGGGCAACCGGCTCGGGATCATGGAGCCGCACTACAAGCTGCCCTTCCTGTCCTACCTGCCGCCCGCCGCCGCCGACCGCTACGTGCGGGCGTTCGGCCGGGCCGACCACTACTACGAGCGCTTCCGCACCCGGCCCGGGCTGCGGCGGATGCTGGCGGACTTCCACGTGTGGGACTACACGTTCCCGGTGCTGGCCGCGCCCGAGCGGTTCGCCGGGGGCGAGCTGTTCCCCGGCGCGGTCGGCCGCGCCGCCAAGGCCACGCTGGAGCGGACGCCGCGCCCGGCCCTGCGGGCGTTGCTGCCGGTCGTCCCCACCTATCTGTGGGTCGCGACCAAGACGCCCCGCCGTCCCCTCGGCGCGCCGCTCCCGCAGTCGCCCGAGCCGGTCCGCACGTCCCGATGACCCGCCGCAAGGCCGTACGCGCGCTGTTCCTGCTCGTGGCGCTGGGGTTCGGCGTCTGGGCGGTGGCGAGCCAGTGGACCGCCGTGGCGGACGGGTTCGCCCGCCTGTCATGGGTGGAGCTGACCGGCTCGCTGGTGGCGGTGCTCGGTGCGCTGCTGTCGGGGATGCTCATGTGGCGGGCGCTGCTGACCGACCTGGGCTCCCCGCTGGCGTTCACCGACGCGTCCAAGATCTTCTTCGTGGGCCAGCTCGGCAAGTACATCCCCGGGTCGGTGTGGCCGATGCTCGCGCAGATGGAGATGGGCCGCGACCACGGCATCCCCCGGCCGCGCAGCGCCGCCGCCTTCTTCCTGACCTATCCGATCTATCTCGGCACCGGGTTGCTGGTCGCCGTCGTCACGCTGCCGGTGCTCGCCGGGCAGTCGGTGATGAGATACGCCTGGCTGCTGCTGCTCGTGCCGGTGGTCGCCGCCGCCCTGCATCCGAAGGTGGTCAACGGCGTCATCGCGTTCGGGCTGCGCGTGCTGCGCCGCCCGCCGCTCGAACGGCCGCTCACCCGGCGCGGCGTGCTCGTCTCGTGCGGCTGGGCCCTGGTGGGCTGGGCGGCGTACGGCGTGCACCTGGCGCTCGTCGTGCACGGCCTCGGGGCGGGCGGGCCCTCGGCCGTGATCCTGAGCTTCGGCGCGTTCGCGCTCGCCTGGTGCCTGGGGTTCGTGTTCGTGATCGCTCCGGCGGGCGCGGGTGTGCGGGAGGTCGCGATGGTGGCCGCGCTCGCCCCGGTGCTCGACCGGCCCGCCGCTATCGCCGCCGCGCTGTGCTCCCGGCTCATCGTGTCCGTCGGCGACCTCGTGTGCGCCGGCGTCGCCGGTCTGGCCTCCCGGCGCGTGGTCCGTACGCGGGAGGAACCCGTAACCCGGGCCTGAATCCGTGGAATCGGCGCGGGTCGGCCGCGCGCGGACATGATCCTCATGTGATATCCCTCACGTTTTGGGGGACGCCGGAAATAGAGTGACAAGCAGGGACGCGGGGGAAGGCGTCAGTTCGTGGCGTGGGCCCCCGGCCCTGCTGAAGCACTGCCGGAACACCGCCGGAACCAGCGGGACCGCGCGGGCAGGGGAGCGATCCTCCCGGCCCGGTGCGGGCCCAGTGAGGGGAGCGATTCATTTGACACCCCGGGTGCTCGTCGACGCCGCCGCGGTCCCCGCCGATCGCGGCGCCCTGATCAGGTATGTCGATGGACTGGTCGCGGCCCTGCACGAGGCGGGCGCGGACCTCGCCGTGGTCTGCCAGCGCGCGGACGCCGAGCGCTATGCCGCCCTCGCCCCCTCGGCGCGGATCCTGTCAGGACCGCCCGCGATCACGAACCGGAACAAGCGGCTGGCCTGGGAGCAGACCGGGCTGCCGGTCCTCGCCCGGCACGCGGGCGCCCAGGTGATCCACGCTCCCTACTACTCGATCCCGCTGAGCGCGGGCCTGCCCACCGTGGCCACCGTGCACGACGTCACCTCGTTCACCGACCCCGACCAGCACGACCCCGTCAGAGCCTCCTTCTTCCGGTCGGCCACCCGCACCGCCGTACGCCACGCCAGCCGGGTGATCGTGCCCTCCAAGGCCACCATGGACGAGCTGGTGCGGGTGCTGGCCGCCGACCCCACCCGGATCGACGTCGCCTATCACGGTGTGGACCCCGCGTTGTTCCACCCGCCCACGCCGCAGGACGTACGCCGGGTGGCCGGGCGCATCGGCCTGCACGGCCGGCCGTACGTCGCCTATCTGGGCGCGCTGGAGCCGCGCAAGAACGTGCCCAACCTGGTGACCGGGTTCGGCCGGGCGGTCGCCCACCTGTCCTCGCCGCCCGCGCTCGTGCTGGCCGGCGGCCCCGCCTGGGACGAGGAGGTCGACGCCGCCGTGGCCGCGCTGCCGCCCCGGGTGAAGGTCGTGCGTCCCGGCTTCCTGCCCTTCGCCGACCTGCCGGGCTTCCTCGGCGGGGCGCTCGTGGTCGCCTCCCCGTCGCGAGGCGAGGGGTTCGGGCTGCCCGTGCTGGAGGCGATGGCGTGCGGGGCGCCCGTGCTGACCACCCACCGCGCCTCGCTGCCCGAGGTGGGCGGCGACGCCGTGGCCTACACCGAACCCGACGCCGACAGCATCGCGCGGGCGCTGCGCGCCCTGCTGGAGTCGCCGGAGCGGCGCGCCTCGCTGGCGCGGGCGGGCGTCACCCGCTCGCGCGAGTTCACGTGGCGGCACTCGGCGGAGGCGCATCTGCTCGCCTACCAACGGGCGGTCGAGGGCTGACCAAAACGATGGATCATGAAAGTTTCGCGCGGCGGCCGGAGATCGTGCCAGTGTCATGAAACGTCCGCGCAACGGTCGGCGTCGGCGAGCCATGCGGACGGCCTACCTAGGCTACCCTCGCGGCTGTGAGGGAGAGTTCTGTGCGGTCGCCTGACGGTCTCGAGGCGATCCTTCTCGTGGGCGGCCAGGGCACGCGTCTGCGGCCGCTGACGCTCAGCACGCCCAAGCCGCTGCTTCCGACGGCGGGGGTGCCCTTCCTCGCGCACCAACTGGCGAAGGCGCGGGCCTACGGAGTGCGCCGCGTGGTCTTCGCGACGTCCTATCGCGCGTCGATGTTCGGTGAGGCGTTCGGCGACGGGTCGGGCTTCGGCCTGGAGATCGTCTACATGACCGAGGACACCCCGCTCGGCACCGGCGGCGCGATCCGCAACGCCGCGCGGGCGCTGACCTGCCCGCCCGACGCGCCGGTGCTCGTGCTGAACGGCGACATCCTGTCGGGCCACGACATCGCGGAGCAGGTGGACCTGCACGTCTCACGGGGGGCCGCGGTGACCCTCCACCTCACAGAGGTGGACGACCCGTCGCGGTTCGGCTGCGTGCCGACCGACGACGACGGCCGGGTCAGCGCCTTCCTGGAGAAGACCCCCAATCCCGTGACGAACCGGATCAACGCCGGCTGCTACGTGTTCCAGCGCTCGGTCATCGACGCGATCCCCGAGGGCCAGGTGGTGTCGGTCGAGCGGGAGACCTTCCCCGGCCTGATCGCGGCCGGCGAGCTGGTGCTGGGCTACGCCGACACGTCTTACTGGCTCGACGTGGGCACCCCGGCGGCGTTCGTGCAGGGCTCGGCCGACCTGGTGCTGGGCAAGCTCGCCTCGCCCGCGCTGCCGGGCCCGGTGGGCGAGTGCCTCCTGCTGGACGGGGCCGTCGTGTCGCCCGAGGCCAAGGTCACCTGCGGCACGGTCGTCGGCCCGCGGGCCAGGGTCGAGGCCGGCGCGAGCGTGCGCGGCAGTGTGCTGTCCGAGGGCTGCCACGTCGCGTCCGGCGCGACCGTCGTGAACTCGGTCGTCGGCGTCGGCGCCCGCGTCGCCTCCGGCGCGGTGCTGCGCGAGGTCGTCGTCGGCGACGGCGCGCACATCGGCCCCGGCAACGAGCTCACCTCCGGCATGCGCGTCTGGCCCGGGGTGAACCTGCCCGAGTGCGCCGTCCGCTTCTCCAGCGACGTGTGACATGATCCCCGCGGCCTCCACCGGACGGCGAAGCGAGCGGCGCTGGCGCCCGTCCGCGCAGCTCGACGTCGCGTTGACGCTGTCGCCGCACCGGCGCGGGGGAGGCGACCCGGCCTGGCGGCGTACGCCGGACGGGGCGATCTGGCGCACCTCGCGCACCCCGGAAGGGCCCGGCACCCTGCGCGTGACGGCGAGCCGCGGCGAGGTCCACGCGCAGGCGTGGGGGCCGGGGGCGGGCTGGCTGCTGGAGACGCTGCCGTCGCTGCTCGGCGCCGAGGACGACATCGAGGGCTTCGCCGCCCTGCTCGCGCGGCTCACCCGCGCGGGCGACCCCCGGCAGGCCCGCGCCGCCGCGTTCGTCGCGGGCCTCGCGAGCCGCGCCGCCGGGCTGCGGGTGGGGCGCTCCCTGCGGGTCTTCGAGGCGCTCGCGCCCGCCGTGCTCGAACAGAAGGTGGTCGGCAGGGAGGCGTGGCGGGCCTGGCGCTTCCTGCTGCGCCGTTATGGCGAGCCGGCCCCGGGCCCGGCCCCCGAGGGCATGTACGTCATCCCGCCGCCGGAGGTGTGGCGGGAGATCCCGTCGTGGGACTGGCATCGGGCGGGCGCGGAGGCCGTACGGGCCAGGACGATCGTCAACGCGGCCCGGCACGCCGGGAAATTAGAGGGCACGACCACGGCGGCGTCATCGGAGGAGGCGGACCGCCTGCTGCGGGCGCTGCCGGGCATCGGCGTGTGGACCTCCGCAGAGGTGCGCCAGCGGGCCCACGGCGATCCCGACGCCCCGAGCGTGGGCGACTTCCACCTGCCGGGCATCGTCGGCTACGCGCTGACCGGGCAGAAGACCGACGACGACGGCATGCTCGACCTGCTGGAACCGTTCCGGGGACACCGCCACCGCGTGGTGAGGCTGATCGAGCTCAGCGGCGTCAGGCCGCCGGCCCGTGGCCCGCGCATGGCCGCGCGGGACTACCGGGCCTTCTGACGACGTGCGTTCACGTTCTGGTTGATCCCGCAGTCGTCGATCCCGTCCACGCACCTGCCGCTGAGGGTGTCGGTGAAGACGCTGACGCTCGTCACCTGCTGGAGGCCGGTGAACGCGATGGCGTTGTTGCCGGCGGCGGCGTTCACGTTGCGCCTGCCCCTGGAGATCTGCAGGGGGCCGCTGGCGATCGCGGGCGTGTTGGCCGTGTTGCGGCCGTCCGTGACCTGCTTGGCGTGGCCCTTGCCCTTGCCCGATCCGTGGCCGTGCCCCGCCTGCACAGCCCCGAACGCCGTGCCGGCGAGCGGCGCCGACAACCCGACGACGAACGCCACAACCAGACAAAACGCGCCATCCACCCTGATAACGGCCATCTATTCCCCGCCCGTTCATCGATCTCGCTCCAGCGCTCATACCCTCCGGCCGCAAACTCCCCGGCGCGGCTGCGCCATGACTTCTCCCGTGACTTCTCCCGTACGTGCGGCCGGGGGCTGAGTGCGCCGGACGGACCCACGCCTCATAGGGTGCGCGTATGACGGCGAAGCGACTCCCGAACGTCAGCTCCGACAGCGGCACCCGCCGGGCACTCGCGCGGGCCAGGGACGGCAAGGCCCTCGACCTCGCGGAGGCGGCGATCCTGCTGCGCGCCCGCGGCGACGACCTGGACGCCCTGCTCGCGCACGCCTCGCGGGTCAGGGACGCGGGGCTGGAGGCCGCCGGCCGGCCCGGTGTCATCACCTACAGCCGCAAGGTGTTCATCCCGCTGACCCGGCTGTGCCGGGACAGGTGCGGCTACTGCACGTTCGCCACCGCGCCCCACAAGCTGCCCGCCGCCTTCCTGTCCCCGGACGAGGTGCTGGACATCGCCCGCCAGGGCGCGGCGATGGGCTGCAAGGAGGCGCTGTTCACGCTCGGCGACCGGCCGGAGGACCGCTGGCACCAGGCGCGCGAGTGGCTCGACGCCCACGGATACGACGACACGCTGTCGTACGTCCGGGCGATGGCGATCCGGGTGCTGGAGGAGACCGGGCTGCTGCCCCACCTCAACCCCGGCGTGCTGACCTGGAAGGACCTGCAGCGGCTCAAGCCGGTCGCGCCGTCGATGGGCATGATGCTGGAGACCACCTCGCGGCGGCTGTTCACCGAGAAGGGCGAGGCCCACTACGGCTCTCCCGACAAGGACCCCGCCGTACGGCTGCGCGTGCTGGAGGACGCGGGCCGCTCCAGCGTGCCGTTCACGACGGGCCTGCTGATCGGCATCGGCGAGACGATCGAGGAGCGGGCCGAGTCGATCTTCGCGATCCGCCGCGTCGCCAGGGAGTACGGCGGCATCCAGGAGGTCATCGTCCAGAACTTCCGCGCCAAGCCCGACACGGCCATGCGCGGGATGCCCGACGCCGACCTGCACGAGCTGGCCGCGACGATCGCGGTGACCCGGCTCGTGCTCGGCCCGAAGGTCCGCGTGCAGGCGCCGCCCAACCTGATCGGCGAGGAGTACGCGCTGATGCTGCGGGCGGGCATCGACGACTGGGGCGGGGTGTCGCCGCTCACGCCCGACCACGTCAATCCCGAACGCCCCTGGCCGCAGATCGACGACCTGGCGGCGCGCACCGCCGGCGCCGGGTTCACGCTGCGCGAGCGCCTCACGATCTATCCCGAGTATGTGCTCGCGGGGGAGCCGTGGCTCGACCCCCGCCTCACCGAGCACGTCGCGGCGCTGGCCGACCCCGCCACCGGGCTCGCCCGGGAGGACGCGGTGCTCCGGGGCCGTCCCTGGCAGGAGCCCGATGGTGGCCTCGTCACCGGAGGGCGGGCCGACCTGCACACCGCCGTCGACGCCGAGGGCCGTACGGGCGACCGCCGTGCCGACTTCGACAGCGTGTACGGCGACTGGGACGCGCTGCGCGAACGCCTGCCGGACGCCCGGAGCCGCACGGTCCGGGCGGACGTGCGGGAGGCGCTGCGGCAGGCGGAGGCCGACCCGGCGCGGCTGACCGAGGAGCAGGCGCTGACGCTGCTCGACCTCGCCGGTGACCAGTCGGGGGCGGGCGCCGACGACGCCGGTCTCGACGAGCTGTGCCGGATCGCCGACGGGCTGCGCCGCGAGGCCGTGGGCGACGACGTCACCTACGTCGTCAACCGCAACATCAACTTCACCAACGTCTGCTACACCGGCTGCCGGTTCTGCGCGTTCGCCCAGCGGCGCACCGACGCCGACGCCTACACGCTGTCGCTGAGCGAGGTCGCCGACCGGGCCCAGGAGGCGTGGGAGGCCGGGGCGACCGAGGTGTGCATGCAGGGCGGCATCCACCCCGACCTGCCCGGCACGGCCTACTTCGACATCGCCCGCGCGGTCAAGGAACGCTGCCCCGAGATCCACGTGCACGCGTTCTCGCCGATGGAGGTCGTCAACGGCGCGAGCCGTACGAACCTGTCGGTCGAGGAGTGGCTGATCGCGGCGCGGGAGGCGGGGGTCGACTCGCTGCCCGGCACGGCCGCCGAGATCCTCGACGACGACGTGCGGTGGGTGCTGACCAAGGGCAAGCTGCCCACCCGGGAGTGGATCGAGGTCATCACCACGGCCCACCGGGTCGGCATCCCGACGACCTCGACCATGATGTACGGCCACGTGGACACCCACGAGCACTGGGTGCGCCACATCCGGCTCATCCGGACGATCCAGGAGGAGACGGGCGGCTTCAGCGAGTTCGTGCTGCTGCCGTTCGTGCACCACAGCGCCCCGATCTACCTGGCGGGGATCGCCCGGCCGGGGCCGACCGCGCGGGAGAACCGGGCCGTCCACGCGCTGGCGCGGATCATGCTGCACGGCGCGATCCGCAACATCCAGTGCTCCTGGGTGAAGCTGCGCGACGACCTGTGCCGTGACGTGCTCGCCGGAGGAGTGAACGACCTCGGCGGCACGCTCATGGAGGAGACGATCAGCCGGATGGCCGGCTCGGAGAACGGCTCCTACAAGACGATCAGCGAGATCGCGGCCATGGTCGCGCCGACCGGCCGTCCGCTGCGCCAGCGCACCACGTCGTACGGCACGCCGAGCGAGGAGCGGGCCGAGGCGGCCCGGCGCAGCGACGGGGTGTGCCAGTCGGTCCGCAGGCCGCTGCTCACGATCTCACCCGCCTCCCGGTCCGAGTAATTGGACGCGCTGTATATAACGAGTTCTAATTCGCTCTTGCGCCGTACGCGGGGTGGGCGGGCAGAATCGCAGTGCCGTCGATGAGCCTGGGAAGGGACCCCGCACCGTGCCGTCCGGTCGTCACCGCGCCGCCTTCGCCGCCGAGCGGCGGCGCAGGCAGGCCAGATGGAAGGGCGGGGCCGCGGCCCTGGCGGCCGTGGCGATCGTCGTGGCGGGGATCGCCGTTTTCCTCACGCGCTCGACGGGAACGTGTTCCGCCCGCGACCCGATCCTCGTGAGCGTCGCGGCGGCCGTGGACGTCGCGCGGCCGGTCATGGACGCGGCCGAGCGGTTCAACGCCTCCGGCGCGGGAGTGGACGGGCGGTGCGTCCAGGTCCAGGTGGCCGAGCAGCCCCCGGCGCCGGTGCTCCGCACGCTGATCGGCGACCGGGCCGGTGTGCTGCCCGACCGCCCGGACGGATGGATCGCCGACTCGTCCGTCTGGGTGCGGCTGGCCCGCGCGCAGGGCGGGCAGGACATCGCCGCCGACGAGACCGTGGTCGCGACCTCCCCGCTGGTCTTCGCCACCCGGCGCTCGCTCGCCGAGCGGTTCGCCGCCGGGGGGACGGCCATGAGCTGGGACATGGTCTTCCCCGCCACGGTGCGGGGACGCCTCCAGCCCACCGAGCACGAGCCCGACATCGTGCGCATCCCCGACCCGTCGGTGTCGGGGGCGGGCATCGCGACCGTCGCGGCGGCCCGTGACATCGTGGGCTCGGGGGAGAGGGCCGACCGCGACCTCACGGCGTTCGTGCGGATGGCGCAGTCGGGGTCGGCCCCCGACTACCGCAGCATGCTCGGCGCGGTGGACGCCCCCGGCTTCTGGTCGCGTCCCGTGGTGATCGTCCCCGAGCAGTCGGTGTGGGCGCACAACCGCGAGAGCGGCGCCGAGCCCGTGGTCGCCCTCCAGCCCAAGGAGGGCACGATCAACCTCGACTATCCGTACGTCGTGACGGCCGCCGACCCCGGCCGGGCGGCGGCCTCGCGGCTGTTCGCGGCCTGGCTGCGGTCGGCGGCGACGCAGGAGGCCGTACGGAAGGCCGGGTTCCGGGGCGCCGACGGGCAGCCGCCGTTCGACACCGGCGCGGGCATCTCGACCGAGGTGCCGCGCCCGCGGCCGTCGATCACGGCCCAGGTGATCGACGAGGCGCTGGAGGCGTGGAGCCGGCTCGCCCCGCCGAGCCGTCTCCTCGTGCTCGCCGACGTGTCCGAGGAGAACGCCCAACCGATCAGCGGGCACGGCGGGAAGACCCGGCTGGACGTCGCGGTCGAGGCGGCCAAGCTCGGCCTGCAGCTTTTCCCGAACGAGACCCACATGGGCCTGTGGGAGTTCGCCCGCGACCTGGAAGGCGGCGCGGACCACCGCGAGCTCGTCGGTCTCGGCCCGATCGGCAAGCCCGACGACGGCCAGGAGGAGATCCGCAAGACCGCCCTGTTCCGGGTGGCCGACGGCATCAGGGCGCGCGATGACCGGACCGGCTCGCTGTACGACGCGATCGACGCGGGCTTCCGTGCGGTGTCGAAGGGCTACGACCCGCAGATGAGCAACGCTCTGCTGGTGCTCACCGCGGGCGTGGACGACGGCAAGGGCGTGTCGCGGCGGGACCTCGTCGGAAAGCTCCGCAAGGAGTGGGATCCGGACAGGCCGGTGCAGATCATCGTGGTCGCGTTCGGCAAGGCCGCCGACCGGCGGGCGCTCGGCGAGATCGTCTCGGCCACCAACGGCCAGCTCTACGTGGCCCAGGAGCCGGGCCAGATCATCGACGTGTTCCTGTCGGCGCTGGCCCGGCGGCTGTGTCACCCCACCTGTTCGCCGGTCACCTGACGACGTAGAAGTCGGCCGGGTCGCGCGGCGGCCGGTCCTTCGGCGGCGCAGCGGGATGGCCGATGGCCACGGCGCCCATGGGGTCCCAGTTCTGCGGCAGGCCGAGCACCTTGCGCACCACGTCGCGGCAGAACATCGTGGACGACACCCACGCCGAGCCCAGCCCCTGCACGGCGAGCTGGACCAGGAAGTTCTGCACGCCGGCGCCGGTGGCCACCACGAACATCTCCCGCTCGGCGGCGTTCCTGCGGTCGTCCCTGTAGGTGTGCGAGCCGTCCATCACCAGGCACGGCACCGCCAGGTAGGGCGCGTTGCGCAGCACGTCGCCGCGCCGGATCCGCTTGGCGATCGACTCCTCGGAGAAGCCGTCGGAGCGCAGGTCCTCGATCCAGGCGTCGCGCATCGCGTCGAGCAGCTCCGTACGCGCCCGCGGGGTCTCCAGCAGCACGAACCGCCACGGCGTGGTGTGGTGCGGGGCGGGCGCGGCGATGGCCGCCGCCACGGCCCGCCGTACGGCCGCCGTGTCCACCTCGGCGTCGGAGAACTCGCGGATCGTGCGGCGGGCGAAGACGACGTCGGCCGAGCCGAACCGGAACATGTCCTCGTCGGCGGGGCGGACGAGCACCCGCCCGCCCGGGCCGTCGTCGTCGGTCACCAGGCCGCCCAGCCCGCGCACGACGGCCACCGGGACGCCCGACAGCTTGCCCTTCGCCAGGTCGCCCGCCGCCGCGATCTCGTCGACCAGCGCCGTGACGGTCGCGTTGAGCGGGTTGCCGTAGCCGTCGGTGCCGCCACGCAGGTCCTCAAGCGGCCGTACGCCGGACGCGCCGATGGCGACGTCGGTCAGGCCGTGCCGCCAGGGCCGGCCGAAGGTGTCGGAGACGATCACACCGACCCGCACGCCGAGCCGCTCGCGCAGCCCCCGGCGGATGCGGCCCGCCGAGGCGTCCGGGTCCTCGGGCAGCAGCAGCACGGTGCCGGGAGAGGTGTTGGAGGCGTCGACCCCGGCCGCGGCCATCACGAAGCCGTGCCGCGTCTGCGCGATGACCGTGTCCCCGCGCCGCGCGACCACGCGCGCGGTCTCCTCCTCGATCGCGGCCGTACGGCTGTCGCGCTGTGTTGTATCGCTGGCGCTCTGCCTGATCCGGCCTTCGGCCTTGCTCACGATCTTGGAGGTGACGACCAGGATGTCGCCGTCCCGCAGGTCGGGCGCGGCCTGCGCCACGAGCAGGGCGACGTCGTCGCCGGGCCGCACCTCGGGCAGGCCGGGCACGCCGTTGACGGTGATCTGGGGCATGTGCTCCTCTGCCATCTGCGTCAGGACTTCAGCGACCGGGCCAGGGTGAGGGCCGCGGCGGCGATGTCCCTCGTGGCCTCGGGATCGCTCATCAGGAGCGGGCGGGCCTCCACCACCACGCCGTCGAGCGCCACGCCCTTGTCCTCCTCGGCCACGAGCCACCCGTCGAGCAGCGCGGAGCCGTACAGCTCCAGGACGGCCTGGGCGCTCGTCTCCACGCCGATCGCCGTGAGGCAGGCGTCGGCCATGCCGCGCACCGGCGCGCCGCCGATGATGGGGGAGACGCCGACGACCGTCTTGTCCTCAAGGGCCGCCCGGATGCCCGGGATCTGGAGGATCGTGCCGATGCTCACGACCGGGTTCGACGGCGGCAGGATGACGACGTCCGCCGCCGCGATGGCGTCGAGCACACCGGGCGCGGGCCGGGCCTCGTCCGCGCCGACGAGCACGATCTGCTCGGCAGGCACGGAGGCGCGCAGCCGCACCCACCACTCCTGGAAGTGGATGGCCCTCCTGCCCGCCTCGTCGGAGACGACCACGTGGGTCTCGGTGCGGTCGTCGGACATCGGCAGCAGCCGCACCCCGGGCCGCCAGCGGTCGCACAGGGCCTCGGTCACCTGCGAGAGCGGATAACCGGCCGCCAGCATCTGGCTGCGGATGATGTGGGTGGCGAAGTCGCGGTCGCCGAGGCCGAACCACTGCGGTTCCATGCCGTAGGCGGCGAGCTCCTCCTTGACGGTGAACGTTTCACCTGCCCGTCCCCAACCCTGTTCCTCGTTGATGCCGCCGCCCAGCGTGTACATGACCGTGTCGAGGTCCGGGCACACGCGCAGGCCGAAGAGAGTGATGTCGTCGCCGGTGTTGCCGATCACGGTGATCTCGGAATCGGGGGCCGCCGCCTTGAGACCTCGGAGGAACCGGGCGCCGCCGATTCCTCCGGCGAGGGACACGATGCGCATGCCGCCAGTCTTCCACCGGCCGCCCACGGGATCGCCGACACCCACCCCAGGAATGGGACGAACAGCGATATGTAGGGTGTGTTCGGCTTGTGAGGTTGCTGGGTCTGACGACGCTTAAGTCAGTCATGTGCAAAACTTCCCCGAGTGCCGTTTGGACCGATGGGGGTAGTCGTGCTCAAGGTCGATACCGGCCGGCTCCGAGAGCCGGCCGCGTGGACGATGCTCGCGGTGGTGATCACCAGCGTCCTCGTCAGCATCGCGCGCATGCTGATCGGATCGACGGTGAGCAGCACCTTCGGCATCCGTGCGGCGGCGAACCTCTACTCCCTCGTGTCCCCGGTGTCGGCCGCGCTCGCGTTCGGCGCCGTGCTGCTCGTCGCCAAGGCAGGCGCGCCGACCCCCCGGGCCCGCCTGGTGGCGCTCGGCGCGGCCGGGTCGCTCGCTCTCGGCATCGTCTTCGGCGTGATCGCCCTGCTGGGCGTGCTCGTGGGCGACCTGCCCACGTTCCGCGACCGGTTCGAATACCTGATCACCGGACTGCCGATGGTCGCGCTCGCCGTCTTCGGCGCGCTGTACGCGCTGAGCACGGCGTCGGCGCTCCAGCCCGCCAGGGAACCGGCGGGCGACTTCTTCGGCAGGCGCGACGACGCCTACCCGCCCCAGCCGTACGCTCCGGGCCTGCCGCCCCAGCAAACTCCGCAGGGCCCGCAGGTGCCGCAGGGCGCTTACGGTCCGCAGGACCCGCACACTCCGCACGCTCCCCAGCAGGGTCCCGGCCCGATGCCCGCTCAGCAGGCGCCCGTCCAGAACGTCCCCCAGGCCGCGCCGCAGAGCGCCCCCCAGACTCCGCAGCAGGGCCAGCCGCAGAATCAGCCGCAGAATCAGCCGCAGGGCCAGCCCGCGTACGGGCAGAGCGCGCCGGTGCCGGCTCACCCCCAGCTCCCGCCCGCCGAGCACCGGTATCCGGAGCACCAGCAGCAGTACGCCCAGGAACAGCAGTACGAGCAGCAGTTCGGTCAGGAACAGCAGTACGAGCAGCAGCCCTCCTACAACCCCGCCCCGACCGCGCCGCAGCCCCCGCAGTTCCTCCCGCAGCCCGCGCAGGCCCCGGCTCCCACCCCGGCTGCCGCCCCCGCGCCCGTTCCGGCCCCGCTCCCGGCTCACTCGCAGCAGCCGCCCCGGCCGTCGCTGCAGGACGTCCAGACCGGCGCGCACTACTCCGACTACGGCGCCTACGGTGCGCAGCCCGAGGCCGCGGCGGCGCCCCAGCGGCCCGACTACTCCCCGCCGCCGCAGGGCCCGGTGTTCGACCAGTACGGCTACGCGGGCCAGCAGACGGACTCCGGCTCCGGCGGCTACGGCCAGATCCCGAGCGCTCCCCCCGGCGCTTCCAACGCCCCCGGCGTCTCGGGTGGCTACGGCCAGCCCTCCTCCTACAGCCCGAGCCCGGCTCCCGAGGCCAGGCCGTACGAGCAGGACCAGTCGTACGGGCAGGACCAGTCCTACGGGCAGGGCTCGCCGTTCTCCGGCTACTCGGGCCAGGCGTTCGCCCGCCCGGGCGGCGAGCACCCGGCCGGCGGCACGGCCTTCGACGCTCCCCCCGCGTACGAGGCCCCGGCCGACCCGAGGGAGCAGCAGCTCGCGCAGGCCTACCAGCAGGCGCAGAGCTACCAGCAGGGCGCCCTGCCCGACCACCCCACCGGCCCGCAGGACATGCCGGAGTACTACGACAACCCGCTCGGCCACCCCCAGTCCGAGCCCGCGCCGTTCCAGCCCCCGATGCCCGGCCCCGCCGACCAGACGCTCCGCTTCGACCCCTCCGGCTATCAGGGAGACCCGCTCAGCGACCCCCTGCGCAGGGAGGAGCCGCTCGATCCGACGGCCATCTACACCCCGGATCGGTCGCAGGCAAAGTATGAGGAAGGTTCCGCCCCTGATCAGGCAGGCCGCGGAACCGACCCCAACCTCCCTTGGTATGGTTCCGAACGCTGATAGGACCGTAGATCGGGGCGTTACGAACCGGGGCGAGCAGGTCTTTCCCCGGGTATCGTTATGCCGCTTGACGCCACACGCGCCACGCGCGTGTAATTACAGACATGTTGTTACGCCTTCCCGAGGGTGGGTATAGGGCAGGCGTTTTTATGGGGGGCTCCATGCGGGCGGGCGAGCGACAGGGAGGTGTGCAATGACCGATCTGGTCATGGCACAGGCGCTCGATGGTGAAGATCTTGGGTGGCAGGAACGCGCATTGTGCGCGCAGACCGATCCTGAGGCGTTCTTTCCTGAAAAGGGCGGTTCCACCAGGGAAGCAAAGAAGGTGTGCCGTTCGTGTGAGGTACGCGCCGAATGCCTTGAATACGCGCTTCAGCATGATGAGCGTTTCGGCATCTGGGGCGGCCTGTCTGAGCGGGAAAGACGCAAGATCAAGCGCCAGGCTGTCTAGGCGTCCATGACTGCGACGTGAGCGGGGTCGTGCGTTCGACGCGCGGCCCCGCACTCATGTCTGTACGCGGCTGTCTGCGGGCATCTGTCTGGGTTGCTGTTGACATCCTGTTTCGCCTGGATGTGATCGGGTGAGTCCGGGTTGCCGTATCGTGGTCGGCGCTCAGCCGTACGACCCCCCTAGGACTCGACGTGCACTCGGTGACCGCGATCGTCGTCGCTCACGACGGCGCCCGCTGGCTCAAGGAGACGCTGGCAGCGGTGCTGCGGCAGACCCGGCCTCTCGACCGTGTCGTCGGCGTCGACAACGGCAGCCGTGACGGCAGCGGGAAGCTGCTGACCGAGGCGTTCGGGCAGGGCAACGTGCTGACCCTGCCCAGGTCGACCGGGTTCGGCGAGGCCGTCCACGAGGTGCTGCGGCGGCTGCCGCCCGCGCCCGCGCAGGAGTGGGTCTGGCTGCTCCACGACGACTGCGCGCCCGACCCGCACGCGCTGCAGGCCCTGCTGTGGGCCGCCGAGCAGGATCCCAAGGCCGCCATCCTCGGCCCCAAGCTGCGCGACTGGCTCGACCGGCGGGTGCTGCTGGAGATGGGCGTGACCGTCAGTAGGTCGGGACGGCGCGACACCGGCCTGGAGCCCAGGGAGTACGACCAGGGCCAGCATGACGACGGGATCGCCGACGTCCTGTCGGTCTCCACGGCGGGCATGCTCATCCGCAGGGACGTGTGGGACGAGCTGTCCGGCCTCGACCCCGAGCTGCCGCTGTTCCGCGACGACCTCGACCTGTGCTGGCGGGCCCGTACGGCCGGGCACCGCGTGCTCAACGTGAGCGACGCGGTGGCCTGGCACGCCGAGGCGTCGGCGCGGCGGCGGCGCAGGATCGCCACCAGCGAGCAGCACCCGCGCAGGCTCGACCGGCGCAACGGCCTGTTCGTCCTGATGGCCAACGTGCCGTTCGGCGCGCTCGTGCGAGCGCTGCTGCGCAACGTCATCGGGTCGACGCTGCGGGCCCTGCTGTTCCTGCTGGCCAAGCAGCCGGCCAACGCCCTCGACGAGCTGGCCGCGCTCGGCTCGGTCATCGGCCACCCCTGGCGGCTGCGGCGGGCCCGCAAGGCCAGGAAGAAGGGCAGAAAACAGGGCTGGCCCGCGATCCGCCGCAAACTCACCCCGCCGGGCGCCGCGCTGCGGCGGCTGGCCGACATGGTGCAGGGCTTCCTCGCCGGAGCCGGGCCGGTCGACTCGGCGGGCCGCCACCACGCGGCCGCGGACCCCGGCCAGGAGGACGACGGCGACGAGCTGCTGACCGACTCCGGCGGCGTCCAGCGCGTGTTCAGCAGCCCCGGCGTCGTGCTCTGCCTGATTCTCGCGGTGATCACGCTGGCGGCCGAAAGGACGCTGCTGCCCGCCCTCCTGTCGTCCGACGGGCACCTGGGCGGCGGCGCTCTGGTGCCGGTCACCGGGAGCGCGTCCGACCTGTGGCGGCTCTACGTCGAAGACCACCACGCCGCCGGGCTCGGCTCGCAGACCTGGGCGCCGCCGTACGTCGCCGTGCTGGCCGGGCTGTCGGCGGTCGCGCTGGGCAAGACGTGGCTGGCCGTGGCCGTGGTGCTGCTCGGCTGCGTGCCGCTGGCCGGGATCTCGGCGTACGCCGCGACCAAGCGGATGATCTCGTACACGCCCGCGCGGGTCTGGCTGGCCGCCACCTACGCCCTGCTGCCGGTCACGACGGGCGTGATCGCGGGCGGGCGGCTCGGCACCGCGATCGTGATCGTGCTGCTGCCCGTCTACGCGGCGCTCGCCACGCGGGTGATCGCCGGGTCGCGGCGGGCCGCCTGGGGCTTCGGCCTGCTCCTGGCCGTGGGCACGGCCTTCGTCCCGCTCGTGTACGTGCTGGTGGCCATCCTCGGCGGGCTCGCCGCGGTGTCCTTCGGCGGCATCCGCAGGGGCGTCAGGCGGTCGCTCGTGATCGGCCTCGGCACCCCGGTCGTGCTGCTGCTCCCGTGGCTGGTGCAGATCGCCAGGGAGCCGGGCCGGATCCTGCTCGAGTCCGGCCTGCACGACGCCCGCCTCATCGATCCCCGCCTCGGCGCCGACCACCTGCTCATGCTGAGCCCCGGCGGGCCGGGGGTGCCGCCCGTCTGGGCGACCGCGGGCCTCATCGCGGTCGCGCTGGCCGCGCTGCTGCTGCGGCGGCACCAGATGGTCGTCGCCATCGGCTGGGGCGTCATGCTCTTCGGGCTGCTGGTGGCGATCGTGGTCAGCCGGGTGAACATCGCGGCGTGGCCGGGGGTGCCGCTGGCGTTCGCGGCGACCGGCCTGCTCGTGGCCGCCGCGCATCAGGCGCACCGGATCGCCGAGTTCCGGGCGGCGAGAGGGTGGCGCCGCCTGGGCGCGATGCTGATCGTCGTGGTCGCCTTCGCGACCCCGCTCGCCGCCGCCGCGCTGTGGGTGATGAGAGGCGCGCAGGGCCCGCTGCGCGGCGACCTGAGCGACCCGGTGCCGGTGCTCGCCGAGCTCCAGTCGGAGCCCGGCGAGGGCACGCTCCTGCTGCGTCCCAGGGACGGCAGGGTCGGCTACACGCTGATGCGCGGCCGGGGCCCGCTGATCGGCGAGTCCGACCTCGAATCACCCCGCGACGTGACCGACCGCTTCACGACCGCCGTCGCCGGGCTCGCCTCGGGCCGCGGCAGCACGTACGTCGAGACGCTCGCGTCGTCGGGGGTCCGCTTCGTGACCGTGCCGGGCCCGGTCGACCCCGCCCTGCAACGGGCGCTCGACTCCCAGCCCGCCCTGGTCAGGGTGAGCCTCTCGGAGACGGGCGGCCTGTGGCGCGTGGCCGGTCAGGTGACCGTGCCCCCGCCACCCGCCACCGCGGGCACGCTGCATCGGGGCTGGCTGTGGGCTCAGGGCGGGCTGCTCGTGCTCGTGCTGATCCTGGCCTCGCCCGGCGCCCGTACGAAGGAGCCGGAGGGCGACTACATCGACGCGCCCCCCGAGGAGGCCCCGCGCAACCGCCGCAGGGCGAAGGAAGGCCGGGCCAAGGAAGATCGGGTGCCCGCGTGAGGAGACTGATCGAGAACCGCTTCGGCCTGCTCGCCCTGGTGCTTGTCGCGCTGGGCGCGTTGTATGGCGTGGCCTTCGTCAGCCGGCCCGCGCCGGTCGCGCAGGCGCGTCCGCAGGCCGTCAGGGCGCCGGTGGAGTCGGTGACCGCCGTGTGCCCCGCGCCGTCCGGCAGCCGGGTGAGTGTGGTGACCCCGGCCGACCCCGAACGGCCCGAGGCCCCCGGAAGCGCCACCCTGTCGGGGATCAAGGCTCCGGGAGACAGGAGCGGAGGGAAGGGCGGCAAGGGCGACGCCGTGATCGACCGGCCGGGCCTGCTGTGGCAGCGCGAGATCGCCGCCGGGGGCGGGCCTCTCGTGGTCGACGCCACCGGCTCCATGGCCGCCGGGCTGGAGAGCGCCCAGACCGCCAGGGAGACGTCGGGCGCCCAGCGGGGGCTCGCCGGAGTGCGGTGCGTCGAGCCGGGCGCGGAGAGCTGGTTCATCGGGCCGGGGCCGGCCGCGGCGGAGATGACCCTCTACCTCGCCAACCCCGACGCGGCCCCGGCCAACGTCTCGTTCATGGTCTACTCCGGGGAAGGCCCGGTGCTGAGCGAGCGCGGCAACGGCGTCGTCGTCAAGCCCGGCCAGCACCGTGTGATCAGGCTGCGCGACCTCGCGCCCTCCCCGCTGATCATGGCGCTGCAGGTGAGCACCCGCAGCGGCCGGGTGGCCGCCGCGGTCAAGGCCGTGCTGGGCGAGGGCAGGGGCGTCGACTGGCTGCCCGTCGCCGCCGCCCCGGCCACCCGCGTCGTCGTCCCCGGCATTCCCGGCACCGCCGGGCAGCGGGAGCTGTACGTCGCCGCGCCGGGGGAGCGGGACACGTCCGTGCGGATCAAGGCCGTGCTGAAGGACGGCTCCTACGCGCTGAAGAACAAGGAGACGATCGAGGTGCCGGCCGGGTCGGCGTCCTCGCTCGACCTGTCCACCGGGATCGGCGGCCAGCCGGCCGCGCTGGTGCTGGAGTCCGACGTCCCGATCGTGGCCGGCCTGAAGATCACCGGAACGGGCATGCGGCAGGACGTCGCCTTCACGGCCGGCGCCCCGTCCATCGACCTCGGCAGCGTCGTCGCGGACGGTCGCGCGGAGGGCAAGCAGACCTCCCGGCTGGTGCTGTCGGCGCCCTTCGCGGCGGCCACCGTGGAGGTCCAGATGGTGCCGACGAAGGGGGCGGCGCCGGACCCGGTCGAGGTGAAGCTGCCCGCCGCCCGCACCAAGGAGCTCAAGCTTGCGCCGCCGAAGGGCGGCAAGGGCGGCTTCAGCGTCGTCGTACGGCCGAAGCCGGGTTCAGGTCCCGTCTACGGCGGGCGCGTCCTCGACGAGGGGGCCGGTGATGGTCAGATGGTGACCGCGCAGCCGCTGGCCATGGCCAGGATCTGGGCCCTGGTGCCCCCGACCGTCGACTCCCCGGGCGCCGTGCTTCCTTAAGGAGCTAGTGCCGGTCGTCGTAGCCGGGGTCGATCGTCTCCGGGGTGAGGCCCAGCAGGCTGGCCACCTGCTCGACGACCACGTCGAGGACCAGCGTGCCGAGCTGCTCGCGGTCGCGGGCCCGGGCTTCCAGCGGACGGCGATACAGCACCACGGCGGCGGGTTCGTCCCCCGAGGCCGACTCCGCCCGTCCCAGGGGGATCGGGTCGGAGGACAGCCGCGCCGGCCCGTCCAGCAGCTCCGCGGCGGGCGGCACCTCCTCGACCGCGAACTCGACCGACGCGAGCTGGGTGCCCCACCGAGGCTTGAGCCGGTCGACCGCGTCGAGCACCAGGTCGTCGAACCGCTCGCCGCGCGACTTGGCGATGGGGACGTGCGAGGGCGCGAGGGGTCCGCGCATGCCGCGGCCATGCCGGTCACGCCGGCGCACCCGCCGCCCTCGATCCGGCCTGTCACCGCTCCGATCGCTCACGCAGTCAGCTTAGAGCCCACCCCGCCGATGCGGTGGGCCCGACGGCTCGTGTCCGCTCGTGTCCGCTTTGCCCAACAACGTCATATCGACTTCAGAGATCGCGGAATTGTGGCGACACGTTCAATAAGAGCGGCGGGGTGGTGGCAATGTGAACGCGGACCGGATACGGTCCCTCCGTGAGCCCCGTCCGCAGCTGTTCCCGTACCGCCTGCAGGCAGCCTGCCGTCTTCACACTCACGTATGTCTACGCCGACTCGACCGCCGTCCTCGGCCCCCTGGCGACGTACGTCGAGCCACACTGTTACGACCTGTGCGCGGAGCACGCGGAACGGCTCACCGCGCCCAGGGGATGGGAGGTCGTGCGCCTTCCGTCCGAGTCCGCCACCCCCAGCGGGGACGACCTGGAGGCCCTGGCGAACGCGGTACGCGAGGCCGCGCGCCCCGCTCCCGCCGCCGGCGAACCCGTCGGCCAGGCGGTCGAGGTGGGCCGCCGAGGTCACCTGAGAGTGCTCAAGTCCGCCCAGCCCAACAGGGAGCGCTGACACCCCGCTGCGTGGGCGATAGGGCGCTATAGGCTCAGGTGCGAAGACTTAACGACTTTTAGGGGCGTGCAGTGGCCGACCTCAGCAGGATCTTCAAGGCGTACGACGTGCGGGGCGTGGTGCCCGACGAGCTCGACGAGGAGATCGCACAGGCCGTCGGAGCGGCCTTCGTCGAGCTGACCGGCGCGTCATCGGTGGTGATGGCGCACGACATGCGCACCTCGTCCGGCCCGCTGGCGGAGGCGTTCGCGCGGGGCGCGACCTCCCGGGGCGCCGACGTGATCAACGCGGGGCTCGGCTCGACCGACATGCTCTACTACGCCAGCGGCAGCCTCGGCCTGCCGGGCGTCATGTTCACCGCGAGCCACAACCCGGCGAAATACAACGGCATGAAGATGTGCCGGGCGGGCGCCGTGCCGGTGGGCACCGACACCGGCCTGCTGCAGATCCGCGACCACGCGGCCGAACTGCTCGACACCGGGTTGGGCGGCACGCCGGGCGCGGGCACGGTGACCCGGCGCAACCTGCTGGAGGGCTACGCCGCCCACCTCAAGACGCTGGTCGACCTGTCGGGCATCCGGCCGCTGAAGGTGGTCGTGGACGCCGGCAACGGCATGGGCGGCTACACGGTCCCGGAGGTCTTCAAGGGCCTGCCGATCGAGCTGACCCCGCTCTACTTCGAGCTCGACGGCAGCTTCCCCAACCACGAGGCCAACCCGATCGAGCCGGAGAACCTGCGCGACCTGCAGAAGGCGGTCGTCTCGCAGGGCGCGGACATCGGCATCGCCTTCGACGGCGACGCCGACCGCTGCTGGGTCATCGACGAGCGGGGCGAGTCCGTCTCGCCGTCCACGATCACGGCGCTGGTCGCGGTCAGGGAGCTGGCCAAGAACCCCGGCGCCACGATCATCCACAACCTGATCACCTCCAAGGGCGTGCCGGAGATCGTCGCCGAGCACGGCGGCAAGCCCGTACGCACCCGCGTCGGCCACTCGTTCATCAAGGCGGAGATGGCCCGCACCGGCGCCGTCTTCGGCGGAGAGCACTCGGCCCACTACTACTTCCGCGACTTCTGGTACGCCGACTCCGGCATGCTGGCCGCCCTGCACGTGCTCGCCGCGCTGGGCGAGCAGGACCGGCCGCTGTCGGAGGTGCTGTCGCAGTACTCGCGGTACGCCGCGTCCGGGGAGATCAACAGCAGGGTCGACGACCAGGCCGGCGCCCTGGCCCGGGTGCGTGAGACCTTCGCGGGCCGTGAGGGTGTTACCTTCGACGAGCTGGACGGACTCACCGTCAGCGGTCCGGACTGGTGGTTCAACCTGCGTCCGTCCAACACCGAGCCGCTGCTCCGGCTCAACGCGGAGGCAGCCGACGAGGAGAAGGTCGCCGCAGTCCGAGACGAAGTTCTCGCCGTTGTAAGGAGCTGACGAGTTGAAGATCGACGACTGGCTGCTGGACATCCTCGCCTGCCCGGCGTGCAAGTCCCCGCTCCGCGCCGTCCCCGACGCGGACGAGCTGGCGTGCACCTCCGAGTCGTGCGGGCTGGTCTACCCGGTGCGCGACGACATCCCGGTGCTCCTCGTCGACGAGGCACGCAAGGCATGAGCAGTGCCGGAGGGGCCCGATTCGAGCCCGACCGGCTCGACGACCAGGCATACCTGGTGGAGGGCGACCCCTCCGGCGTGCTCCGTTCCGTGGCGTCGTCGGCCGCCCAGGTGCGGGCGGCCTACCGGTCGGCGGTGGAGAACGGCGTGGCCCGGGTCGGCCGTGACGGCCGCCCCCGCGCGATCGTGGTGGCGGGCATGGGCGTCTCCGCCCTCGTGGGCGACGTGCTCGAGGCGCTCTGCCGATACGGCGCCCCGGTCCCCGTGGTGACGGTGCGCGGCCACCGGCTGCCCGGCTGGGTCGGCGCCGCCGATCTCGTCATCGCCGTCTCCCGCTCCGGCAAGACCGAGGAGACCGTCGCAGTCACCGCCGAGGCCGTACGCCGCGGGTGCGCGCTCGTGGGCGTGGGCGCGCCCGGCACGCCGCTGTCGGCGCTGGTCGAGCGGGCCGGCGGGCCGTACGCGCAGGTGGGCGGGGCGACCGGGGTGGCCGGGCAGCCGAGGGCCACGCTGTGGTCGCTCATGGTGCCGCCGATCCTCGCGGCGGCCTCGCTCGGGCTGGTGACGGCCGGGGAGAGCGAGTTCGAGTCGGTGGCCAAACGGCTGGAGGACCTGGCCCATCGGTGCCGGCCGTCGAGCGAGGCGTTCATCAACCCCGGCAAGACGCTGGCGATGGAACTGGCCGGGACGCTCCCGGTCATCTGGGGCACCTCGCCGCTGGCCGCGGTGGCGGCCCACGGTCTGGCCGGCAGGCTGAGCGGGGACGCCGGTTATCCGGCGATCTGGGGAGAGCTGCCCGAGGCCGCCCACAACCAGATCACGACGTTCGACGGACCCCTCGCCGGGCGGGACATCTTCGCCGACCCGTTCGCCGACGAGCCGGGCGACGGCGCGCGCCTGCGCCTGTTCCTGCTGCGTGACGAGGAGGAGCACCCGCAGGTGACCAGGTCGCGCACGGCCGCCGTACGGCTGGCCGAGGACCGGGGGATTCCGGTCTCCGAGATCCTGGGCGAGGGCGCGCACCCGCTGGACCGGTTCGCCGCACTGGCCGGATTGTGCGACTACGCGAGTGTCTACCTCGCTCTCGGGTACGGGATCGACCCGGCGTCGGCCGTCGCGGCGAGGGAACTTCAGGCCAGGATTTCCCAATAGGATCGCCTCGGCCGTTTGAAATGAGGAGTCCATCGTGAGTGCGGGTGGCGGTACCAAGGCGATCCTTGCGGCGCTCGGCGCCAATCTGGCGATCGCCGTGGCGAAGTTCGTGGCGTTCCTGTTCACCGGGTCGTCGTCGATGCTCGCCGAGTCGGTCCACTCGGTGGCCGACTCCGGCAACCAGGCGTTGCTGATGCTCGGCGGCAAGCGCGCCGCCAAGCAGAGCACCCGCAAGCACCCCTTCGGCTACGGCCGGGAGCGCTACTTCTACGCGTTCGTGGTGGCCGTGGTGCTCTTCACGATCGGCGCCCTGTTCTCCCTCTACGAGGGCTGGCACAAGATCGCGGACCCGGAGCCGGTGGAGTCGCCGGTGTGGGCCTTCGCGGTGCTGATCTTCGCGATCCTCGCCGAGGGCTACTCGTTCCGTACGGCCATCAAGGAGTCGAGCGCCCTCAAGGGCGACCACTCCTGGGTGGCCTTCATCCGCAGGGCGAAGGCGCCCGAGCTTCCGGTGGTGCTGCTGGAGGACTTCGGCGCGCTGCTCGGTCTGATCTTCGCGTTGTTCGGCGTGACGATGGCCGTGGTCACCGGCAACGGCGCGTGGGACGGCGTGGGCAGCCTCGTGATCGGCGTGCTGCTCGCCGTGATCGCGGTCATCCTGGCCACCGAGACCAAGTCGCTGCTGATCGGCGAGAGCGCGACGCCCGAGGTCGAGGACAAGATCTGCGCCGCGCTGGAGGCCGCGCCCGAGGTCAGCCGGGTCATCCACCTGCGCACTCTGCATCTCGGCCCGGAGGAGCTGCTGGTCGCCGCGAAGATCGCCGTCGAGCACGACGACACCGCCGGTGAGGTGGCTCGCGGCATCGACGAGGCCGAACGGCGCATCCGCGAGGCGGTTCCGATGGCCCGGGTGATCTACCTGGAGCCGGACCTCTATCGGGCGGACGCCGCCTCGGGGCAACGTACCGGCGCATAACGCCCGTTACGGGCGGTTCGATTTCCTTGCGCACCGTGATTGAAATGTGATGCACGGTCACTTCATCGCTGGTGGTACCAGTCGGTAACTTTACCCTTACATTACGGCTGGTTGACTCCGGAGGTGACTCGTGGTTCAGGGACGCGTGCGGTGGAAACGATTCGCCCTCGTCTTCGTGCCCGCGCTCGCGGTCGCCTCCGTACTGGTCGGTGCGACCGCGGAGGGGGCGATCGGGGCGTCGTTCGTCGTCTCCGGTGACACCTTCAAGGTCTCCGCGGACACACTGCAGGGCCAGGGCTTCGTGCAGTACGGCAGCACGGTCGAGAACAAGAAGGGCCAGAAGATCCCGGTCGCCGTCTCCGGCATCCGGAAGGCCACTCTGACCAACATGTGCCAGACCGTGCTGGTGAAGTCGCCCGTCGGCGCCGTGACCATCCGGATCACCGCCGGCACGGGCAAAGACCCGGTGACCGCCGAGAACATGATCGTCGACGCCACCCAGATCGAGGGCAACGCGGTCTTCACGAAGCTGGAGGCGGGCCGCGACGCCAGCGCCCTCGACCAGCTTCCGGACGGCCAGGGCGCGTCCGGCATGTTCGGCCAGCAGGCCGCCGGGATCACCATCAAGGACTTCCGGCAGGTCTCCTGGGCCGTCAACGCGGCCACGTTCAAGCTGCCGGGGCTGAAACTCGCCGTGGAGCCGGGCCGGCACGAGTGCTTCTGATGGAGCGGCCGGTGAAATGGCGGCGGTCGCGGCCGTTCTGGGGCGGCCTGCTCGTGCTCGCGGCCGGCCTGGAGCTGCTGAGCATCCCGTTCGCGACCCAGGCCCTGCCGCTCGTCATCCAGTCGGGCACGGTCGGCGCCACCTATCTGATCGCGCTGGTGCTGATCATCCTGGGCCTGATGGTGTGGCTCCAGCCCGGCCAGCGGGCCTTCCTCGGCGTGGTCGCCGTACTGGTCTCGATCGCCTCGTTCGTCTACGCCAACCTGGGCGGTTTCCTGATCGGCATGCTGCTCGGCCTGGTCGGAGGCGCGCTCGCGGTCGCCTGGACGCCCGCGGAGACCACCGAGGCCGGCACGGCTCCGGCCGCGCCCGCGGCGCCTCCCGCGCTCTCGGACGGGGGCATCACCTTCACCGAGCGGCGGGTGGTCAGCGGCGACGAGCGCCTGGAAGCCGCCCGGCCGCAGCGGCCCGCCGAACCCGCGGACGAGAGCCCGCGCATCCTGGTCGCCCGGGTCAAGCGCGACGCCGATCCCGCCCCCGACGCCCCCGACGCCCCCGGCTCTGGCGGCGGTGCCGATGAGGACCCCGACGACGGTGGCGGTGGCGTACGTCCGGACGGCGGCGGGCGCGGGGACACCGGACCGGGTCCGGGGGCCAAGGCGCTGGCCATCGCCGTGCTGCCCGTCATCCTGGCGGCCGGGACGGCCCTGGCGCGGGACGATCCGGGAACGGGCGGGCAGGGCGGTTCCGGGCAGGGTGGCTCCCTCCTGCCCGGCGTCCTCCCGAGTGCCGTCCCCAGCGGCCTGTCCGACGTCCTCGGCGGTGTCCTGCCCAGCACACTCCCCACGGCGCTCCCCACGGCGCTGCCTACGAAGCTACCCACGAAGCTGCCCACGGATCTGGAGGGCGCCGTGGGGTCGCTCACCGGCAGGAAAAGCCCCTCGCCGTCACCCGGCGAGGACGGGGACGACCAGCCGGGAGCCCCTTCGACGCCCGGGGCGGTGCGGGTCGCGACCGAGCCGGCCGCCGTACGCGCACCCTCGCTGACCATGACCGGCATGAAGTTCACCGGCGTGGTCGAGATGCCCACCGCGACCGGCACGGTCAAGATGCTGCGCTTCACCATGGACAAGGCCGTGCTGGAGCAGCCCCAGCAGACGATGGGCCCGGCGACGCTGAGCGGCAGCACGTTCACCTTCGAGGGCAACGTGGTGATCTGCACCACGAAGATGACCGCCAAGCTTCTCGGCGTGCCTCAGGAGTTCACCGCCGAGCACCCGAACCTGCTGGTCAGGGCGCTCAAACTGGTGCCGTCCCTGAACGTCCCGCTGACGATGACCGACATCGTCAGCGAGCAGCCGTATGTCACGGCCGACTCCCTGCGGGCCGACGACCTGCGCCTCGTGGTCGGCGCCTGAGCTCTGGCTGCCCGAGCGCCTGATTCACCGGTGCCGGAGCAGTCGCAGGGCCTTCTCCTTCTCGAAGTCCAGCGCCCGGCGCGGCGCCTGGATGCGTCCGATGCGCACGCCGAGATCCCGTACGGCCTGGGCCACCGCGGGTTCGGACAGCGCCCGGAGCGCGAAGGCCAGCTCGGCAGGTGAGACGTCGAACCGCCTCTCCAGCTCCATCGCCTGGCGCACCGCCTCCAGCTCGTCGGGCCCGAAGCGCCGATGGGCGCCCCTGTCCCGTACGGGTGGCAGCAGGCCGAGAGCCTCCCGGTAGCGCAACATCCGGGGAGACATGCCGAGCCGTTTGGCCGCCTCGGTGATGCGCATCGTGCCTCCGGTCCCCGTTCCTGGGTCCACGCTAGACAGTCTGAGTGCCTCCGGAACCCGCCGGACAGGGAATCTCACATTCTTGTGTCAGGTTCGCGGCCCTGCGTATGCGTTCGTGCGTTCGCGACGCCTAAACTCGCAACGACGGACAACGGAGGAGACACTCATGGACTTCAAGGTCGCCGACCTTTCGCTTGCGGAATTCGGCCGCAAAGAGATCCGCCTCGCGGAGCACGAGATGCCGGGCCTCATGGCGACCCGTAAGGAGTACGCAGCGGCGCAGCCGCTGCGCGGCGCGAAGATCATGGGCTCGCTGCACATGACGATCCAGACCGCCGTGCTGATCGAGACGCTGGTCGCGCTCGGCGCCGACGTCCGCTGGGTGAGCTGCAACATCTTCTCCACCCAGGACCACGCCGCCGCCGCGGTCGTCGTCGGCCCGAACGGCACGGTCGACAACCCCTCCGGTGTCCCGGTCTTCGCCTGGAAGGGCGAGACGCTGGAGGAGTACTGGTGGTGCACCGAGCAGGCCCTTCGCTGGCCTGACGGCTCCGGCCCCAACATGATCCTGGACGACGGCGGCGACGCGACGCTGCTCGTGCACAAGGGTGTCGAGTTCGAGAAGGCCGGTGCCGTACCGGTCGCCGGTGAGGACGACCCGGAGGAGTGGGCGGTCATCCTCGACACGCTCCGCCGTACGGTCTCCGAGGACAAGTGGTGGACCCGCGTCGCCGAGGGCATCAAGGGCGTCACCGAGGAGACCACGACCGGCGTGCACCGCCTCTACGAGATGCACAAGTCGGGCACGCTCCTCTTCCCGGCGATCAACGTCAACGACTCGGTGACCAAGTCGAAGTTCGACAACAAGTACGGCTGCCGCCACTCGGTGATCGACGGCCTCAACCGCGCCACCGACGTGCTGATCGGCGGCAAGGTCGCCGTGGTCTGCGGCTACGGCGACGTGGGCAAGGGCTGCGCCGACGCGCTGCGCGGCCAGGGCGCCCGGGTCATCGTCACCGAGATCGACCCGATCTGCGCGCTCCAGGCCGCCATGGACGGCTTCCAGGTCACCACCCTGGAGGAGGTCGTCGGCATCGCGGACATCTTCGTCACCTGCACCGGCAACTACGGCATCATCAGCGCCGAGCACATGTCGCAGATGAAGCACCAGGCGATCGTGTCCAACATCGGCCACTTCGACAACGAGATCGACATGGCCGGCCTGGCCCGCATCCCGGGCATCAAGAAGGTCAACATCAAGCCGCAGGTCGACGAGTGGGTGTTCCCCGACGGGCACTCGATCATCGTGCTCGCCGAGGGCCGCCTGATGAACCTCGGCTGCGCCACCGGCCACCCGTCGTTCGTCATGTCGAACTCGTTCACCAACCAGGTCATCGCCCAGATCGAGCTGTTCACGAAGACCGACGAGTACCCGACCGGCGTCTACGTGCTGCCCAAGCACCTCGACGAGAAGGTCGCCCGCCTCCACCTCGACGCGCTCGGCGTGAAGCTGACCAAGCTCAGCAAGAAGCAGGCGGAGTACATCGGCGTCGACGTCGAGGGCCCGTACAAGCCGGACCACTACCGCTACTGATCGCGACTCGCACGACGGGGGCGTGGGCCCGGCCCGCGCCCCTCGTCAGGAGGCAGACGGCGTGATTCAGCCGGACATCACGGCGGACATCGCGGAGGCCGGAGAGCGGCGCATCGAGTGGGCGGCCCGCTCGATGCCGGTCCTCCAGGCGGTCGGCGCCGGGTTCGGCGCCGACCGGCCGCTCGACGGCCTGCGCCTCGCCGCCTGCATGCACGTGACCGCCGAGACGGCGGTGCTCCTCGGGGCGCTGCGGGAGGGCGGTGCCCGCATCGCCCTGGCCGCGTCCAACCCCCTGTCCACGCAGGACGACGTGGCCGAGGCGCTCAGGACGTACGGCATCGCCGTGCACGCCCGCGCCGGCGTGGACAAGGCGACCTACTACCGGCACATCCACCAGGCGCTCGACATCGCGCCCCACATCGTGCTCGACGACGGATGCGACCTCGTCAACACCCTGCACACCGAGCGCGTCGAACTCCTCGATGGCGTGGTCGGCGGCTGCGAGGCGACCACGACCGGGATCATCCGGCTGCGTCAGATGGCCTCGGAGAACGCGCTCCGCTTCCCGATGGTCGCCGTGAACGACACCCGGACCAAGCGGATGTTCGACAACCGCTACGGCACCGGCCAGTCGACCCTCGACGGCATCATGCGGGCCACAAATGTCCTGCTCGCGGGCCGCACCGTGGTCGTGGCCGGCTTCGGCTTCTGCGGCCGGGGTGTCGCGGAGCGGGCCAAGGGCCTCGGTGCGCGGGTCGTCGTCACCGAGATCGATCCGGTCAAGGCACTCGACGCCGCCCTGCAGGGCTACGACGTACGGCCGATGAGCCTGGCCGCCGAGACCGGCGACGTGTTCGTGACCGTCACCGGCAACCGCGACGTCATCCGCGCCGAGCACCTGGCCGTCATGAAGGACGGCGCGATCCTCGCGAACGCGGGTCACTTCGACGTCGAGATCGACGTACGGGCGCTGGAGGAGATGGCGCGCGAGGTGCGCTTCGGGATCCGGCCCAACACCGACGAGTACGTCCTGGAAGACGGCCGCAGGCTGCTGCTGCTCGCCGAAGGGCGCTTGGTCAACCTGACCGCCGCCGAGGGCCACCCGGCCGCCGTGATGGACATGTCGTTCTCCGCTCATGCGCTCGCCGTCGCCTGGCTGGTCCGCGAGTCCGCCCGGCTGTCGCCGGGTGTCTATGACGTGCCGGCCGACATCGACGCCGAGGTGGCCCGCCTGAAGCTCGCCGCCGCCGGGATCTCGATCGACGCGCTCACCGGCGAGCAGGAGGAGTATCTCCGCTCCTGGCGCTTCGGGTCCTGACCTCGTCGGCCCGAGTTCTCCATTCCGGCCTCATTCCCATATCCGCCCCGGGTCTGCCCGCGCGCCCCGCTCCCTCTGCGCCTCCCCGCTTCGCTTCGGCAGCCGCGCTGGTCGGTCCGCGCTGGGGACCCTGCGGTTGCGCCGCCCGGGGCGGCCTGCGTGCCACGCCCCTCTGTGCTTCCTGTCTCCTTCCCGTAGCCGTGCGGGCCTGTCCGCGCGTCGCCGGGCTTGCCTGCGCGGCAGGCTCTCTCTGTGCCTCCCGCTTCACTTCACAGCCGCTGGGCCTGTCTGCGCGTCCACCCCGCCCGCTGCCTCCCGCCTTGCTCGCGGCTGTGCGGGCTCCCGCGCGTTGCCCGGTGCCGCGTCGCGCTCCCTGTGTGCCCCCGCGTCTTACTCGTGTAGTCGTCGGGCTTGTCCGAGGCGGTGGTAGGTGAAGGCCCAGCGGTCTTCGCCGACGTTGCGGCGGGTGTAGCGGTCGGGGTGCTGGTAGCGGTCGCGGTTGTGGAACTGGCAGGCCGGGCCGAGGAGTTTCAGGTCCGTGAGGCCGCCGGTGCTCCAGTTGTCGGCGTGGTCGATCTGGCACATGGTCGCCGGGAGGGGGCAGCCGTCGATCCAGCAGGTGGCGTACCGGGCGTAGATGGCCCGGCGTTGGGCGGGGGTGGCCAGGCGGACTTTTCGGCCCATGTCGAGGACCTGCCCGTCGGCGTTCATGACGATCCGCACCAGAGTCGAGGTGCGGGCGAGGCGGTGCACGCTGGAGACGGGCAGCACCTGCCCGGTCGCCAGCAGCAACCCCGGCGGCACCATCCCCAACGACGCACGCAGCGACGATCCCAGTGCCGTTCCCAGCGCTCCCGGCGTGCCCTGGCCATGCCGGCAGTCCCCCGCAGGCCGATGCCCGGCGTGGGTGTGACGTGCGGAGGCGTCCTCGGGAGGAGGATCCGGCTGCACCGCCTCCGAAGGTGCTGTGTCCGAAGGTGCTGTGTGGGAATCTCCGTCGCCGTCGGGAGAGGCGGTGCTTGCGGTGCCGGGCGGTTCGCATTCACGGGCGTCGCTTCCCGCACCGGTACCTGCCTCGGCCTCAGCTTCAGTCTCGGCACTGTCGAGCCCGTCCGCGGCGTCGGGGGCGTCGGTGCCGCCCGCAGCACCGGGGTCGCCTATCACGTCGGAGACGGCGTCGTCGGCCTGGTGGGGGGCGTCGGTGCCTCCGGTGGCGTCGGGGGTGTAGTCGCTGGTGACGTCGGCCTCGGGAGTGTCGAAGCCGTCGGGGCCGTCCGCGCCGCTCGCGTGACCGGGGCCGCTCATCGCGTCGGAGGCATTGTCGGCGGCCTCGACAGGCGCAGGGGCTACGGTGTCGGCGGCGCTCTCGGTGCAGGCGTCAGCGGCTCCGTCGGCATCGGCATTGCTCCCCGCACCGGCACCTGCCTCGGCCTCGGCCGCGTCGAGGTCGTCGGACTCGCCGGGAGCAAAGTCGCCTGTGTGCTCCCGGCCTTCCTCGAAGCCCTCGGCGTCCCGCGCGTCCTCGACATGGTCGGCGGGGTCGTCGGTGGCCGGGTCGGCGGGGTCTTGGGTGGCTGGGTCGGTGTCTTCGGTGGCCGGGGCAGCGGGGTCTTGGGTGGCCGGGTCGGCGGTGGGGTCGGTGGTTTCGGGGTCGGTGGGGAGGGATTCGGCGCTGACCACGACGAGGAGCTCGGCGGCGATCTTCTGCTCCAGCAGGGCGATCAGCGCGTCGGCCTGGCGTACCGTCAGCGGGCGGTCATCACCCTGTGCCCTCAGCTTGGCGTACGCCTGCAACAACGCCATCAACCGGGCGCCGGCCTCACGCGGCAGGTAGAACTCCCCTTCCACGCCGCCGCCCTTGCCCGGGCGGACTCGCAGGAACCGCCGCCCGTAATCGGCCCGCTCATCCCGCTCTTCCCCGTCGGGGTCGAGCACCGCCCGCAGGTGGCGGCCGGCTTTGGCGACCTCCGCCGCCCCGGCCTTGCCGGCCAGGTCCACCAAGATCGGCTCCGCCAGGCCGGCCTGCTCGTCCGATAGCCCGGCCACAGCGGCGCAGATGGCCTCCACCACCCCCGCCGCCAGCTCACCCGTGGCGAACTTCTCCCGCACGACGGGGAGGCGCGGCAGTTCCGCGCCGAGGGTGAGCAGGCGGCCCGCACCACCCACCGTCATCCCCCCTCTGGTGCGCAGCCAGCAGCGGGTGGAGGCATGCCCATGCTGCCTGGCCTGACCTGCTCGGTGGACCCGGCCGACGCGGTCGGCCAGGGCGCTGGTGATCCGGTCGCGGGCGAACAGCAGCTCCTCCGCCTCGGCCAGGCACATGTCCACGTCGTCGGGCAGCGGGGTCAGCGCCAGCTCTTGGGCCACCTCACGAACCGACCCCACCACCACCCACGACGACCGCACACGGCGCTGGCCCCGACCATGACCGCCCACACCCTCGGAAGCACCCGCACCCGAGCCAGAGCCGCCCGCGCCAGTGCCATTCGCGCCAGTGCCGTTTGTGCCAGCAGCGTCCGCGCCGTCGGCAGCCCCAGGCGAGGCGTTCGCGCCGTCGCTATCTGCGCTGTCGGTATGCGTGCCGGGGACGTCCGCGCCCGGGGCGTCCACGCTCTCGACAACGGGTGCGTCGGCGCGCTGCCGGGAGTCGACGTTGATGATCGGGAAGGGATCGCGGGCGGACGAGCCGTCGGACGACCACAGCGGCGGATTGGCGATCAGCCGGTCCCACCACTCACCGTCGTCAGGACCATTCGAACGGTGAAGGCGCTCAGGATCGATATCGAACGGTTCCATCGCACCTCCACTCGTTATTTCGAAAGCGTGTATTAATTGTGTCATGCGAGAAAAGTGGGAGGCAAGTTCGCTGGACGACTTCCTGGGGTTCCAGAAAAGGCACCTGGGGTCCCAGAAAAGGCCCTTTATGGGCTGATTTGGGTGCTGAGGGCGCGGGCAATAGTAAGGCTGTCTTCGAAAATGTGATAGCGGGTGATGAGTCCGTCTTCCACGGTCAGATGCAGCGCGAAAGGCGAGGTGTAGGCGGTGCCCTCGGCTCGGACCGTCTGCACGATCTCTCCGAGGACGACGGCGTGTGTCCCGTCGACCAGGATTCGCGTCACCGACGTGCCGTTGAGTTCAGGCACATGGTGGGCCTCCAGAGACCGGAAGTGGTCCGCCACCTCGGCCCGGCTGGAGCGCGGCTGGATCCAGGGAACAGCAGGATGCCCCTCGGCGGGCCAGGAGAGCAGCCAGTCGACGGGCTCGGCGAACAGCGCCGCCGTACGGTCGTGATCGCCCTCCGCCATCCGGCGCAGCAGCTCTTCCACGACGTCATGGGTGTCAGTGCTCATGCCACGACTCTTGTGCACCTGCACGCGGCACGGCGATTACCGGAGAGGTAATGCGATCAGTGAGGTGGAGCGCGGTGCAGCTCGGGCGCCGTGCGGTTGGGCGCCGTGCGGTCGAGTGCGGTGCAGGTCAGGTGCGGTTTAGCTCGGGCACCGTGCGGTCGGGCGGGGTGCAGGTCAGGCGCGGTGCAGGGCGGGGGTGGGGGAAGGTCGGGTGCCCTGCATTTCACGCATCCGCCGGATCTCGGCGGTCTGTTCGGCGATCACGTCCGTGGCCCACTGTTCGACGGTGAGGTGTGAGCCCTCGGTGAGCGCCGTGGTGGCCATCGCGATCGCGCCTTCGTGATGGGCGACCATCATCTGGAGGAAGAGGCTGTCGAACGTGGCGCCGGAGGCCGCCCTGAGCGCCTTCATCTGCTCCGGGGTGGCCATGCCCGGCATGCCTTCATGATCGGCGTGGTGGTCGGGCCGGGGGAGGTGTTCCCGGTCGAGCCAGGACGTCATGACGCGGATCTCCGGCTCCTGTACGTCATGGATGCGGGCCGCGAGCGCCTTCAGCTTGGCGGAGGAGGCGTGCGAGGGAGCCAGGGCCGCCATGTCCAGCGCCTGCCGGTGGTGGACGATCATGTTCTGGACGTACCGCACGTCGGCCGCGTTGACGGTGGGGGAGGGGACCGCGGTGGCGGCCTCGGCAGGGCTGAGGGTCCTGGCCTCCTCGCCGGGCCGGCCGGGCGCGATCACGGGCGCGGTCGAGACGGGAGCACTCTCCCGTACGTCCTCCGCGCAGGCGGTGAGAAGGCAGGCGCTGAAGAGGAGCGCGACACCGGCCACCAGGACGCGCCCAAGCCGCGCCTTACCTTTCCGCGCGAGCCGCGTCCTACTCTCCCGGGCGAAGCACGCTGTGCCGCCCCGCGCAAAGCGGTCCCCGGTGTCCAGCGCCAAGCGCGCTCTGCCGCCCCGCGTAAAGCGCCCGCCGCTGTCCCACGTGCGGTCCCGCGCAGAGCGCTTCCTGCTGTCCTGCGCGCTTCGCACCCCTGCCCTCCCTGCCGCGGAGCGTACCGAGATCACGACGCTAACCCGGCAGGTTCGGGACGACAAAGGGCGACATGTGCCAGTTTTATTGACAGGTTGACAGCTAGCGAAGCAATCAAGTCAGAAGTGACGATCAGTCTATTTATGCCCCCTTTATAGGAGGAGGACAGCAAGTTGTTCACCTTACGCCGCAGCGGTCGTGCGCTTGCCGTCACGGGCGCGGCGGTCGTCCTGGCTCTGTCCGCCAATCCCGTACAGGCCGCTGACGTGCTGGCTCCGGGCGAGATCGCGATGAGCGCGAACGTCACCCACGTCGCGAACGTGCCGACCCCCACCGCCCTGGCCGGCACCATCAACACCGACATCGCCTTCCAGGGCGACTACGCCTACGTCGGCAACTATGGCGGATTCACGATCTTCGACATCAGGAACCCGAAGAGGCCGGTGGTGAAGAGCTCGGTGGTCTGCCCCGGCTCCCAGATGGACATGTCCGTGTACGGCGACCTGCTGTTCGGGTCGGTCGACTCCTCCCGCAACGACGACTCGTGCGCCAGCACGTCCCAGTCGGCGTCGGTCAAGGAGTCATGGGAGGGCGTCCGCATCTTCGACGTCAGGGACAAGTCGAACCCGAAGTACATCAAGTCGGTGGAGACGAACTGCGGCTCCCACACCCACACCCTCGTGCCGGACAAGAGCGGCAAGAACGTCTACATCTACGTCTCCTCCTACAGCCCGTCGGCGTCCTTCCCCGACTGCCAGCCGCCGCACGACCTGATCTCCATCATCAAGGTCCCGCTCAACAACCCCACCGCCGCGTCTGTGGTGGCGACGCCGGTGCTGTTCCCGGACGGCGGCAACCCGGGTGACGGGCAGCCCTACCCCAACGGCACGTCCGCGACGACGGGCTGCCACGACATCACCGCGTACCCGGAGAAGGGCCTGGCGGCGGGCGCCTGCATGGGCGACGGCATCCTGCTGGACATCCGCGACCCCGAGCGCCCGAAGGTCCTCGACGTCGTACGCGACGACGAGAACTTCGCCTTCTGGCACTCGGCGACGTTCAACAACGAAGGCACCAAGGTGGTCTTCACCGACGAGCTCGGCGGTGGTGGCGCGGCCACCTGCAACGAGGCCATCGGCCCGAACCGTGGCGCGGACGCCATCTATGACATCGCCCCCGGCAACAAACTCACCTTCCGGAGCTACTTCAAGATCAGCCGCTACCAGGACGACACCGAGAACTGCGTCGCGCACAACGGCTCGCTGATCCCGGTCAAGGGCCGCGACATCATGGTGCAGGCCTGGTATCAGGGCGGCGTCTCGATCTGGGACTTCACCGACTCGGCGCACCCGCAGGAGATCGGCTACTTCGAGCGCGGCCCGTGGTCGGAGCCGCTGAGCGCCGGCTATTGGTCGGCCTACTACTACAACGGCTACATCTACGGCAGCGAGTTCAACCAGGGATTCGACGTCCTGCGGATCAACGACCCACGTACGAACCAGGCCAAGAGCGTGAAGATGGACATCCTCAACGTGCAGAGTCAGGGCTCGTACCGCGAGCCCGGCAGGCACTAGAGGTATGGAAGGAGGCGGGCATCTCCGGTGCGGTCTCTCCCTCAACGCACCGGCGATGCCCGCCTCAACCCCACTGCAGGTATGCCCCATGACCTGCAATGACCACAGGTGCCCCGCATATCGGGCTCTACACCTAAACGGGCGGAACAAATCCCCCCGATGTCGGCGGAGCGTCTCCGCGCGGCGGTTCGGCCGCCGTCGGCGGCGCCGGCGCCGGCCCGCCCTGCCCATGAGCGCCCTGCCCATAAGGTCCATAAGCGCCGTGTCCATAAGCGCCGTACCCCTGGGGACCGTACGGTGGGGGCGTGGAACGGGCCCGGGCGAGCCGCATCTCCTCGCGGCGTCTGCGTTCGGCCAGTACGGCGGCCAGATAGGCGTACGGCGGAACGCCGGGCGGGGGCGGCGGCGCCACCCGCGCGCTGACCTGCGCGGCCACGCGCATCCCCATCTCGTCCCGCATCTGAGGGGTGAGCTGGTTCCAGCGGGACAGGTACTGCCGGGCCGTGTTGGCCAGGTCGTCGGACAACCCGGACAACTCCAGCGTCGCGGCCCACGACGCGAGCGCCGGAGGCATCTCCGGCGGCGGGGCCTGCTGCGGCGTGCGCTCCCCGATGACGGTCGTCCCCGCGAACACGTCCCCCAGGCGCTTGCCGCGCTGGTTGAGGAGCGACGTGATGAGCGCGGGAGCGCCGGCGAACGTCCAGAACTCCAGGAACCCGGCGAGCCCGCGGAACAACGCCTGCCGGAAGCGTTCCGGCCCGCCGTCGTCGCTCACCACGCGCAGGCCGAGGGCGAGCTTGCCCAGCGAGCGGCCCCTGCTGATCGTCTCGAACGCGACCGGATAGCCCACCGTGACCAGCACGAGGAACAGGATGAACAGGCCGGTGGCCAGCGAGTCGTCGGTCACCAGGGACGCCTGTGTGACCAGCACGACGGTCAGGATCAGCACGGCCCACTGGACGGCCCAGTCGATGAGGAAGGCCAGGGCGCGGCTGGGGAGCTGGGCGACGCGAACCTCTACGACGACCGCCTCGCCGGTCACGACTTCGGACACACTGCGCACCCTACTGCGTCGCGTCGATAGGGTCCGATCCGTGGACATCGATGCCTTCGTCGCCGCGAGCAAGCCGTCCTGGGACCGGCTGGACGACCTCGTACGGCGACAGCGCAGGCTGCGCGGCGCGGAGGTCGACGAGCTGGTCGAGCTCTACCAGCGGGCGGCGACCCACCTGTCCATCGTGCGGTCGGGGTCGTCCGACGCCCTTCTCGTGGGACGTCTGTCGTCGCTGGTGGCGAGGGCGCGCTCGGCCGTCACGGGCGCGCACAGCCCGGCCTGGCGGGAGGTCGCCCGGTTCTTCACGGTGTCGTTCCCCGTGGTGGCCTATCGGGCGCGCCGGTGGTGGATCGGCGTCACGGTGGCCTCGCTCGCGGTCGCGTATGTCGTGGGTGTGTGGGTGGCGCGCGATCCCACGGTGCAGAGCCTCATCGGCACGCCGGAGGAGATCCGGCAGATCGTCGAGCACGATTTCGCCGACTACTACTCGGAGAATCCGGCGGTGTCGTTCGCCGGCCACGTGTGGCTGAACAACGCCTGGCTGTCCATGCAGGTCGTGGTCTCGGCGATCCTGCTCGGCCTGCCCATTCCCTACATCCTGTTCCAGAACGCGGCCAACGTGGGACTCCTCGGCGGCCTGATGCACGCGCACGGCAAGGCGGACGTGTTCTGGGGCCTGATCCTGCCGCACGGCATGCTGGAGCTGACCGCGGTCTTCCTGGCGGCCGCCGCCGGGCTGCGGCTGGGCTGGACCGCCGTCGACCCCGGCCCGAGGCGGCGCGCGGAGGCGCTGGCCGAGCAGGGCAGGGCCGTGATGAGCGTCGCGCTCGGCCTGGTCGTGGTGCTGCTCGTCTCCGGGCTCATCGAGGCGGGGGTCACCCCGTCGGGGCTGCCGACCTGGGCGCGCATCTCCATCGGGGCGCTCGCGGAGGCGCTGTTCATCGCGTACGTGGTCGTCTTCGGCCGCCGGGCGGAACGCGCGAACGAGACGGGCGACATCGAACACGCCCCCGATCTCGCGCCAACCGCCTAAGTACCGACCGCCTAAGAGGACTCAGAGCCGGCCGGCGGCCTTCAGCGCCAGGTACGCGTCCGCGAGCGCCGGGGCGACGTCCTCGGGCAGGGCGTCCACGACCTCCACGCCGTGGCGGCGCAGCACCGCGGTGATCCCACGCCGTTCGCCGCGCAGCCGCTCGGCCGCCGCGGCGTCGTAGACGGCCTCCGCGGTGCCGCGCCCGGCCGCCATGCCGGCGACGCGCGGGTCGGCGACCGAGGCCACCACGACCATGTGCCGGGACGACAGGCTGGGCAGCACGGGCAGCAGGCCCTCCTCCATGGCGGTGGCGTTCAGGTCGGTCAGCAGCACCACCAGGCGGCGCCGCCTGGCCCTGGACAGCACGGCCGCCACCATCCCCGCGGCGTCGGCCTCGACCAGCTCCGCCTCGATCGGCGCCATCGCGTTCACCAGCGACGACAGCAGCTCCGTGCGCGACACACCGGACACCTGGGCCCGTACGGCACGGTCGTAGGCGAGGAAGTCGACGCGGTCGCCGGCCCGCGCCGCGAGCGAGGCCAGCAGCAGCGCGGCGTCCATCGACCAGTCCAGGCGAGGCCACCCGGACGGCCCGGAGCCGGGCAGCGGCGCCTCCCCGACCCGGCCCGCCGAGGTGCGGCCCGTGTCGAGCACGATCAGCACCCGGCGGTCGCGCTCGGGCCGCCAGGTGCGTACGACGACATCGCTGCGCCGGGCGCTCGCCCGCCAGTCGATGGAGCGGACGTCGTCGCCCACCACGTATTCACGCAGCGAGTCGAACTCGGTGCCCTGGCCGCGCACCAGCGCGGGGTGCCGTCCGTCGAGCTCGCGCAGCCGGGCCAGCCGCGCCGGCAGATGCCTGCGGCTGAGGAACGGCGGCAGCACCCGGACGGTCCACGGCACGTGGAACGTCCGCTGCCGCGCGGCCAGGCCCAGCGGCCCGACCGAGCGGACCGTCACGGCCACGGCTTCCCGGTCGCCCCTGCGGGTGGGCGTCAGCGTCGTGACCAGGCGCCGCCGCTCACGGGCCGGCACGTCGAGCGGCATCCGCCGGGGCTCGGCCCCGGCCGAGGGCTGCCAGGCGTCGCGCAGCACGCCCCGCACGCGCCGCCCACCCGGGTTGTCCACGACCAGACCGATGGTCGCCGACTGTCCCAGGCGCACCCTTCGTTCGCCGTCGCGCTGGAAGCGGAGCCCGCGTACGGCGCCCGCGAGCAGCAGGTCGGCCGTCACGAGCACGGCGAGCACGAGCGCGGCGGCCAGGACGACCAGGCCGGGCTCGGGGGCGAGGAGCACGACGATCGCGGCGAGGGCGGCGAGCAGTCCCGTGCGTCCGGTCAGCGCCACGCGGCCCTCACCGGGGCACGGGGACGGCGGCCAGGATGCCCTCCAGGATGCCGTCGGGGGTTGCGCCCTCCAGTTCGGCCTCCGGGCGCAGCCCCACACGGTGGCGCAGGGCGGGCCGCGCCAGGGCCTTCACGTCGTCGGGCGTCACGTACGACCGGCCCGACAGCCATGCCCACGCCCGCGCGGCGGCGAGCAGCGCGGTCGCCCCGCGCGGCGAGACGCCGAGCTGGAGCGAGGGCGACTGCCGGGTGGCGCGGGCGACGTCCACGATGTAGCCGAGCACCTCGGGGCTCGCGTGCACCTGCGCGACCGCCCGGCGCCCTGCCGCGAGGTCGGCGGCGGACGCCACCGCCTTGATCTCCGTCAGGTCGCGCGGGTCGAAGCCGAGCGCGTGCCGTTCGAGGACGGCGATCTCCTGCTCGCGTGCCGGCAGCGGCACGGTCAGCTTGAGCTGGAACCGGTCGAGCTGCGCCTCGGGGAGCTGGTAGGTGCCCTCGTACTCGACGGGGTTCTGGGTCGCCACGACGATGAAGGGATCCGGCAGCGCGCGGGCCGCGCCCTCGACGCTGACCTGCCGCTCCTCCATGGCCTCCAGCAGGGCGGCCTGGGTCTTCGGCGGCGTGCGGTTGATCTCGTCGGCGAGCAGCAGGTTGGTGAATACCGGCCCCTCGCGGAACTCGAACTCGGCCGTCCTGGCGTCGTAGACCAGCGATCCCGTGACGTCGCCCGGCATCAGGTCGGGGGTGAACTGCACCCGCTTGAAGTCCAGGGCGAGCGTGGCCGACAGCGTGCGTACGAGCAGGGTCTTGGCCACGCCGGGCACGCCTTCGAGCAGCACGTGACCCCGGCACAGCAGCGCGATGACCAGGCCGGTGACGACGGGGTCCTGGCCCACGACCGCCTTGGCCACCTCCGCCCGCAGCGCCGCGAGCGCCTCGCGGGCGGCGTCCGCGTCCGATTCAGGTGTGGTCACGAGTCTCGTACCTGCCTTTCGAGTGTGTCCAGGTGAGCGGCGAGGGCCACCAGCGCGGTGTCGTTTCCGGGCGGCGGGCCGCACAGCAGCGTCAGCACCGGCTCGGGGTCGCGGCCGGTGCGCGCGGCGGCGGCGAGGGCGACCTCCTCCGGGGTCGCGGTGCGGGGCAGCCCGAGGCGGGGGGCGAGCCGGTCGGCCGCGGCGGCCCGCAACGCGAGGGCCGCCCGGTCCCTGGCCCGGCGGGACCGATAGAGGCGTCCGCGCCCTTCGACGGTCTCCGCGGCCCGCACGACCACGGGCAGGCGCTCGGCCACGACGGGCCCGAGCCTGCGTCCGCGCCACAGGGCGGCCAGGGCCACCGCCACGACGAGCTGGAGGACCGCCCACTTCACGCCGCCGGGGATGAGGTCGCCGAGCGAGCGGGCCTCCCCGCCGGTCCCTCCGCCGCCCGCCTCGTCGGAGTCGTCGGGCGCGGCGAGCCAGACGAGTCTCGGCCGCGCCCCGGCGAGGTTCAGCGCGAGCGCCGCGTTGCCGTCCTCCGCGAGGCGCAGGTTGGTCATGAACGACGCGTCGCCCAGCACGGTCACGGTGTGCTCTTCCGCGGTGTAGCGGACCAGGGCGTGCCCGTCGCCGGCGGGGTAGCAGCCGGTGGACCCGCGCGGCCCGGTGAAGGACATGCCACCGGTGTAGGCGTCTCCGGCCCGCACCGCCTCCGGCAGCGTGCACTCCGGGGCCCGCGACCGGGCGCGTACGGGGCCCTCTCTCTGTACGCCGGGGGCGAGCACGTCGAGGTACGGCACGGAGCCGACGACGAGCCGGTCGCCGAAAGCCGCGGCGAGGCGGCCGGCGTCGCCGCGGTCCAGGAAGCTCGCCTCGGTGACGAGCAGCAGGGCGGACGGCCCGGCGGCGGACACGGCCGCGCCGGGGGTCTCCACCCGGACCACCTCGACCCCGTGCGTCTGGAGCAGCCGGGCGAGCGCGGCGCTGCCGTCCAGCGAGGTGTCGGAGGGATCGAGGGTGCGGCCGCCGGACTGCGTCCCGGTGAGCAGCAGCGGTAGCACCGCCGTGATCAGCACGAGCAGCACCAGCGCCGCGGCCCAGGCCGCCTGCCGCACACGTCCCGGCGTCCTGGCGGTCCCGGCGCTCCCGGCGATCCCGGCGGTCATGCGTCCACGCTCGCCCGGGCCGACCGCAGGCGCTCGTCCAGGGCGGTGAGCGAGAGGTAGCCCTCCCGGGTGCCGCCCAGCCCGCCGTAGGTCACGTCGTCGAACAATCGTGCCGCCGCGCGCAGGTCCGCCGCGTGGGGCGGCAGCGCCTGCCCGGCGACCTCGGCCAGCTCGACGGCGGTGCGGCCCGGCATCGGGCCGACGATCGCGCGTTCCTCCAGTTCGCGGGCGATGGCGCGCAGCCGCTCCTGGATGGCCCCGGCCCAGCTCCCTTCGGCCGCCAGGCGCTCGGCCTCGGCGCGATGCTCGGCGGCCGTCCGCTCACGCTGCCCGAACACCGCGCCGCTCTCCGTACGCGGGTCGCGCGAAAAGCGGCGCAGGGCCCACAGGAGCAGCACGGCCAGGACGGCGAGGACGACGGCGATCACGACGAGCGACGTCACGCCGCCCACGCCCGTGCCGCCGCCGCTCATGAGGTCGCCGAGGAACTGGGAGATCTCCCGTTGCAGCCGGTCGAAAAGCGGCTCGTGCTGGTAGCCCGCACCGGACAGCTCGCGCGCGGCCTCCCGGGCGGCCTGCTCGCGGCCGATGTCGATCGGCGAGGCGAGCAGCGCCGCCGCCCGCACGGCCGTCACGCCTGCGGGCCGTATGGCCCGTACGGCCCGGACTGCCCGTATGGCGGAGCCCCGTGATAGGGCCCGGAGCCCGGCGCGGTCCCGGCGGCGTAACTCGGGTGCCACAGGTCGTCGACCCCGGCGTGGACCCAGCCCTGCGACTGGTTCTGCGCCGCCGCCGTCTGCAGCACGAGGTCGAACGCCTCGGCCCGCATCCGCCGGTCGGCGTACAGCAGCCCTGCCACACCCGCCTGGAAGGGATAGGTGATCATGGAGGCGACGACCTGGCCGACCGCCAGGAGGAGCGCCGCGATCACGGTGCCGCCCGCGCTGTCGCCGTTCAGCATCCCGATGAGCGAGCCGCCGAGCGTGAACGGGATCGCCAGCACGCCGCTGATGATGGCCGCGAGTATGGCGGTGAGCAGCAGGATGCCGAGCACCCGCCAGCTGTCGCCCTTGACCAGCCGCCACGACCGGCTCATGGCGTCGGTGACCCCGCGGCCCTCCAGCACGACGGCGGGGGCCGCCAGCGACAGACGCGTGTAGAAGAACAGGAGATAAGGGATGTAGGCCAGGATGAACAGCAGGCCGAGGAGGACCCCGATTCCGGCGGCGCCGCTCCCCATGCCGTCGAACGCGTCGGCCGCCGCGAGGCCGACGAGCACCGCGACGACCGCCAGCAGCGGCAGCAGGAGGATGAGCCCCTGCAGCAGCACCAGCCCGAACAACGCGGGCACCCGAGCCCGCGCCAGCCGCCACGCCTCGCCCACCGTGATGCGCCCGCCGAACACCGCGCGGCCGAGCACCCGGGTGAGGACGCCCGTGAGGATGGTGGTGCCCACGAACGTCATCACATAGGTGAGGATCGAGCCGATGTACTGCGCGGCCAGCCCGGCGACCGGCACGTCCATGCCGTCGGCGTACGGGTCGGCCATGAAATCGCTCAGCGAGCCGAAGGAGATGGCCTGCCCGATCGCGGCAGGGATTCCGGTCACCGCCGCCACGATCGCCGACAGGCCCAGCGTGGCCTTGGGGTTCGACCGGATCAGCTTGATCGTGCCGTCGAGGATGTCGCCGAGCGTCAACGGGCGCAGCGGGATGATGCCCGGCCGCGGCGCGTCCGGCGCCCGGTATCCGTACCCGTACTGCCCTGCGTACGGCGCGGACGGCGCAGGGGGATTGGGTGCGGAGGGATAGGGCGCAGCGGGATCGGGCGCAGCGGGATCGGGCGCAGCGGGATCGGGCGCAGAAGGATATGGTGCGCCTTGCGGCGTGCCGGCGCCGGGAGAGGCCCAGGAAGGCCCGGACGCTCCGGCGGCCCCGCCGTACGGGGGAGGTTGCTCGGCCGCCCAGCCGGAGGGCAGCTCGGGGGTGGAGCCGGGGCCGTCTGTCATGTCCCAATCCTGGCATGATGTACGCGCGCGCCGCAGCGGTCGTACGGGAGGGCTGTGGGGGATGGCCGAAACGGGGGGTGCGGGCGCACACTTGGAACGTGACCGCACCACGGGATTCCCGCCGGTGTGACCGCATCTGGTCAGATCATCGCGCGCTTGGTCCGCTGCGCCTAAACTCCATCCACTGTCGTGGTCGTGTAACACCAAAGCGGTGGCCACGGTAGCCTGCGGGGGAAACTGTGACAAACGCCCAAATCTCCCATACGCGTACGAATGAGGGGCCATGAAAGGACGCGTGCTGGTCGTCGACGACGACGCCGCTCTCGCCGAGATGCTCGGCATCGTCTTGCGCGGGGAGGGCTTTGAGCCGTCGTTCGTGTCCGATGGCGACAAGGCGCTCGACGCCTTCAGGGACACCCGGCCGGACCTCGTCCTGCTCGACCTGATGCTTCCCGGTGCCGACGGCATCGACGTCTGCCGCCGCATCCGCGCCGAGTCCGGCGTTCCGATCGTGATGCTGACGGCCAAGAGCGACACCATCGACGTGGTGCTCGGGCTGGAGTCCGGCGCGGACGACTACATCGTCAAGCCGTTCAAGCCGAAGGAGCTCGTGGCCCGCGTGCGCGCCCGCCTGCGCCGCACCGACGAGCCCACGCCCGAGATCCTGCAGATCGGCGACATCACGATCGACGTGGCCGGTCACTCGGTCAAGCGCGCCGAGGAGACCATCAACCTCACGCCGCTGGAGTTCGACCTGCTGGTCGCGCTGGCCCGCAAGCCCCGTCAGGTCTTCACCCGCGAGGTGCTGCTGGAGCAGGTCTGGGGCTACCGGCACGCCGCCGATACTCGTCTGGTGAACGTGCACGTCCAGCGCCTGCGCGCGAAGATCGAGAAGGACCCGGAGCACCCCGAGATCGTCGTCACGGTCCGGGGTGTGGGCTACAAGGCCGGCCCGGCGTAAGCTGCACGTCAGCGTCATGCCGGTCCCTGCGAGGAAACGCCGTCGCCGGACCCCGGGCCAGATCGCCCGCGGGGTCCGCAGACGCGCGCGCCGCCTCGCGGGCAGGCTGCGGCACGTCTGGCGGCGTTCGCTCCAGCTCCGCGTCGTCACCAGCACGCTCGTGCTGTCGATGGCCGTGGTGGTCGTCCTCGGCGTCTTCCTGATGCAGTCGATCGTCGCCTCGGTGCTGACCAGCACCGAGGTGTCCGCGGTCGAGGAGTCGCGGGCGAACATCGCGACCGCGAGCGGCTACCTCACCCAGCCCGCGGACTCGACCGACATCACGCAGGACGCCACCGACCAGGGGCAGACGCTGAACCCCGTCGACGCGGCGGCCAAGGCGCTGACCGACCGCTCCGGAGGCCGCTACGACGTCGTCATCTTCAACGACGCGTCGGTCGGCGAGGGCCGGGCGTCCGGGCAGATCGACTGGACGAGCATCCCGGCCTCCATGCGGGTGAAGGTCCAGAACAGCGACGAGCAGACGCTCCTGGCCCAGACCGTGAAGATCCGGTACATCGGCGCGAAGCAGCCCGAGAGCGCCTGGTTGGTGGGCGGCCGGGTGAACGGGACCTATGAGATCTACCACGTCTTCCCGCTCGGCGACGAGGAGAAGACGCTGCTCACGGTGCAGCAGATGGTCTTCGGCGCGGGAGCCGCGCTCGTGCTGCTGCTGGCCGGCGTCGCCTCGCTGGTCACCCGCCAGGTGGTCACCCCCGTACGGCTCGCGCGCCAGGCGGCGGAACGGCTCGCCGCAGGCCGGCTGGAGGAGCGGCTCAAGGTGCGCGGGGAGGACGACCTCGCCCGGCTGGCGACCTCGTTCAACGAGATGGCGTCCAACCTCGCCGTGAAGATCCACCAGCTGGAGGAGCTCTCCCAGGTGCAGCGGCAGTTCGTCTCCGACGTCTCCCACGAGCTGCGCACGCCGCTGACGACGGTCCGCATGGCCGCCGACCTGCTCTACGAAGGGCGCGAGGACTTCGACCCCGCCTCCGCGCGGGCCGCCGAGCTCATGCAGAACCAGCTCGAACGCTTCGAGTCGATGCTCGCCGACCTGCTGGAGATCAGCCGCTACGACGCCGGGGCGGCCACCCTCGACCTCGACCCCGTCGACATGCGCGACGTGGTCCTGCGCGCCGTGGGCGACTCCGAGGCGCTCGCCGAGCGGCAGGCCACCCGCTTCGAGCTGCGCCTGCCCAACGAGCCGTGCATGGCCGAGGTGGACAGCCGCAGGGTCGAGCGCATCCTGCGCAACCTGCTCTTCAACGCCATCGAGCACGGCGAGGGCAAGGACATCGTCGTCACGCTCGGCGCCGACCGCGACGCGGTGGCCGTGGCCGTACGCGACCACGGGGTCGGCCTCAAGCCGGGCGAGGAGACGATGGTGTTCGACCGCTTCTGGCGGGCCGACCCCTCGCGCGCCCGGACCATCGGCGGCACCGGCCTCGGCCTGGCGATCTCGCGGGAGGACGCCATGCTGCACGGCGGCTGGCTCCAGGCGTGGGGCGCGCCGGGGGAGGGCAGCCAGTTCCGCCTGTCGCTGCCGCGCGTGGCGGGAACCCCGCTGCGCGGCTCGCCGCTGCCGCTCGTGCCCCCGGAGGTCGAGATGCGGCGCACGTGGCGCGGTCACGCCACGCCGGTCCTGACCCCCGCGCCCGCGGAGACGGCGCCGAGGGTGCGGGAGAACGTGGACGCGGGGGCATTCGATGCGGCGGACTGAGCGGCTCGGCGTCCGCCGCCTGACCGCGGCCGTGGGGACGGCGCTCGTCCTGGTCTCGGGCGGGGCGGGGTGCGCCACCGTGCCCACGAGCGGCAGCCCCCGCGTCGCCCAGGAGGACCACGGCAAGGACACGCTCAGCCAGCCGTACGTGCGGCTCATCGCGACCCCGCCCAAGAAGGGCGCCCCGCCCGAGGACATCGTGAGGGGCTTCCAGGCCGCCATGGCCGCCTTCGACGATCCCGGCCTCACCATCGCCAGGGAGTACCTCACCCCCGGCGCGGTCAAGCGCTGGAACCCCTGGCGGCAGACCCGCATCTACGAGGGCAAGATCGAGTCGGACCACACGCTGGACCTCCAGAAGGCCATGCGGACGACGGTGACGCTGAAGGGCACGGCGGTCGCCACCATCGACCCCGAGGGCAGGTCGACCCCGGCCGCCGGCACCATCGGCGAGCCGTTCACGCTGGTCAAGCAGGACGGCGAGTGGCGGATCGACGTGCTCTCCGACGGCCGCCTGCTGTCGTACGACGACCTGCAGCGCGCGTACCGGAGGGTGGACCTGTACTACCCGCCGGCCACCGGTGAGGTCGGTCTCGTGGCCGACAGGGTGTGGGTGCCGATCGAGCCCAGCAGGGGAGTGCCCGAGACGCTGGTCCGCCGCCTGCTCGCCGGGCCGACCTCCTCCATCAGGAACGCGGTGAGCAGCGCGTTCCCGCCGGGCACGGAGCTCAACCGGATCACCGTCGAGGGCGACACGGTCGTGCTCGACTTCTCCTCCGAGCTGGAGTCGGTGCCCGCCGACCGCCTCGACGCGCTCAAGGCGCAGCTCGTATGGACGCTCGGCGAGCTGGTCACCGGCCGCACCGTCGAGATCCGCGTGAACGGCGAGTCGGGGAGGCGGTTCCGGCCCGCCGACTACGCCCGCTATGACCCGAACGTGCTGACCGGCTCCCTGCAGGCCTACTACATGCAGGGCGGCAGGCTGCTGCAGTTCAAGGAGAAGGGCGACGGCACCCCGGTGCCGGGCGCGGCCGGCGAGCAGACCGGGAAGTTCTCCCAGCCCGCCGTCTCCAACCCCAACGCGTTCCCGGCCCAGGTGGCCGCCCTGCTCAACGGCGACGGCGTCTACGTCGCCCCGATGACCCCGGGCAGCCAGTGGCAACGGTGGATCGCGGGCGGCGACATGAGCCCGCCCTCCTGGGACCGCTACGGCGCCGTCTGGTCGGCCGAGAGGGTGAACCCGCACGAGAGCCAGGTCTGGACGGCGGAGAACGGCCGGGCCCACCGCGTGGACGTCGACGACGAGCTGTCGTACGGACGGATCCTCGAACTGCGGGTCTCCCGCGACGGCGCCCGGGTCGCGGCGATCGTCGACGACGGCCTCGGCACCTCCGTGAAGATCGGCACGATCGTCCGCAACGGCCAGCAGACGCGGATCGAGTCCGTACGTACGCTGATCGAGCCGCGCGACGCCCGCAAGATCAAGGACATCGCCTGGCAGGACGCCGCCGACCTGCTCGTGCTGTCCGAGGGCAGCAGCGGCCAGGAGCTGGCCACCTGGTCGGTGATGGAGGGTGTGGTCCCCAACGACGGCCCCATCAAGCTCGACTCGAAGATCAAGTCGATCGCGGCCGTGCCTGACCACGTGCTCGCGGCGGCCGACGAGGGCCAGGTGCTCACCTACAGCGTGGACAAGCACGCCTGGACCCCGCGCGCCGACAAGGGCGCCACCGACCCCGTCTATCCCCTCGGCTGAGCCGGCGTGGAGTGACGAGCCGGGGAACTGTCGGTGGCGGACGGCAAGCTGAGGGCGTGCCGTCCGCCCTGCTCGATCTGATCCTCCCGCCGCGCTGCGCCGGATGCGGCGCGCCGGGCGCCCTCGCCTGCTGCTCCTGCCGGGCCGAGCTGCTGCGGGAGCCGGCCCCCCGGCCGCCGGACCCGCCGCCTCCCGGCCTGCCCGACTGCTGGTCGGCCACCGCCTACGACGGCGCGGCCCGCCGGATGATCCTCGCCTGCAAGGAACGCGGCCGTACGGCGCTGGTGCCGGTCCTGGCGGCCTCCGTGAGCGCCTGTGTGACCGCCTGGGCGGCAGGCAGGGGAGTGTTTCGCGGGGTGTGGCTGGTGCCCGTTCCGAGCGCACGGGCCGCCTCCCGCCGCCGTGGGCACGACCCCGTCCGCGCCGTCGCCGCTGCGGCGGCCCGTCAGTTGTGCCGGCGCGGCAGGCCCGCAGCTCTAGCGCCCCTGCTGCGGCAGAGCAGGCGCGTGGCCGACCAGGCGGGGCTGGGATCGGTGGAGCGGGCCGTCAACCTGTCGGGAGCGTTCGAGGTCGTGCCGGGCGCGGCGGCGCGCCCACGGCCGTCTGACGGCTGTCTGGAGGCCGCCGACGTGGTCCTGGTGGACGACATCGTCACGACGGGGACGACGCTGGCGGAGGCGGCCAGGGCGCTGCGCGCCGCCGGAGCGGAGCCGTCCGCGGCGGTGACCATCGCGGCGACACGCCGGAGATGCCGGGTTGGCGAATATCACAGACCGTAAAACCTTGGGTAAGAGCGCGGCGTGTCGCCGGGACGTGAGCGCCTGCCGACTCCGGGGCGACTTGCCTGCTCAACACAGGTGTGGATGCTCCGGTTGCGGGGATTCCCAGAATATGACCACGAATTTTCCGGCGGTGAGATGGCAACCGGGATCACGCAAAGTGATCGTTTAGCGGATCTCCTGGCTGACATCCGAGGCGGTAGCGACTAGCGTTCAGACATGGCACCCGTTCGGGTCCGTGGTTGCGCCGGGCCGACTCCCTCGCGGGGTTCGGCCTGGTTAGCCGATGCCAGCCGCAGGCGAAACGGCCCACGTAAGGCGACTCTTGGTCGACCGATCACGGTGCGGCTTAGAGGTAAGTCCTGCCCTCCCGGGGGTCCAGATGTCCCCCGTAAGAGGAGAAGGGCAGTAGTGGCGAGTGAGCTGCGAACCCCTCAGCAGGCGGATGTGGGGACGAAGACCAGGTCGGCCGGACGGGTGTCCAAGAGCGCGTGCACCACCGTCGATGTGCGAAGGGGGGCTTTGCGTGGAAATCATCGTCAAGGGACGGCACACCACTGTGGGTGACCGGTTCCGCGATCAAGTGACGTCCAAGCTGGCCAGGATCCAGAAGCTCAACAACAAGCTCATCCAGGTCGACGTAGAGGTCTCGAAGGAACCCAACCACCGGCAGAGCGGGCAGCGTGAACGGGTGGAGCTGACCATCCACTCGCGGGGCCCAGCGATCCGCGCGGAGGCCTGCGCGGACGACCGGTTCTCGGCGCTGGACATCGCCATCGGCAAACTGGAGGAACGGCTGAGGCGGCTAGCCGATCGCCGCAAGATCCATCACGGGAAGAACTGCCCTCCCTCGATGGCAGAGTTCACCGCGGTGACCGAGAACGCGCAGGAGGTGGTCACGAGCGTCCGGGAGGAGCCGGAGCCGGTCGCCGAGATCCCGGCCGAGACCGCCGGTGGGCGGGCCCGGAGTTCCGAGCCCATCGTGCCCATCGAGATGGACGGCGAAGGACCGCTGATCGTACGCGAGAAGTTCCACAAGGCCGACCCCATGACGATCGATCAGGCGCTCCTGGAAATGGAGCTCGTCGGACACGACTTCTACCTCTTCCGCGACAAGGAAGGGGGTCAGCCGAGCGTCGTCTACCGACGCCGCGGCTACGACTACGGAGTCCTCAGGCTCGTGGAGAGCTAGCACCTCGCCCAGCGTGGGCCGGACCTCGCTCAACGGGGCCGGCCCACGCTCGTACACCCATCCACGGGCACCTGGCGACACTCTCGGATCATTCCTACGGTCAGGTCGCTCGTTCCGGATTCTTCACGCATTCCGTGTCACCGAAGATGTTGATTCCGACGGGTGACTCTCCCACTCCGGCGCTGATGCCGCCCACACCTGCGCGTTCGGCGCCGGCCACGCGAGTACGGCTGTAGTTGATGGTCCAGCCGCGTTGCCGCAGCACTGTGAGGACTTGTTGGAACACGTCGTCCGGGTTGAGATCCTTGTCGGTTGCGTCGCTGTGGACATTGATGGCGCTTTTGACGCTGGTGTGTTCGGTGCCGACCGGCCCACCGCAAGGTGAGTCCTTCACCTGTACGGCGACGAGGGGCTCGGCGTCGGGGAAGACCGCCCGGATGATGGCATTGGCCTCGGTGATGAGCACCTGACGAGATTGTTCGGGGGTCATCTCCACTTCCGGTACGCGCATGCAGCCGGCCAGGGGAATGGGCAGGCATAGCATCGCGATGATGGCGCGGCGGTTCCGGGACAGGGAGATCATTTGGTCTGTTGGTCACTCATCACGATGGGTAGCGGAATTGGGTAGCAGTTCGGCACACGCTCGCCAGCATGAGGGGGTGTCGGAGCGTTTGGAAACCTATCTATCAGGGTTCTTCACGCATTCCGTGTCGCCGCCGATGTTGATTCCGACAGGGGATTTTGGCACCCCCACACTGATGCCGCCCACGCCTTTGCGTTCGGCACCGGCCACGCGACCTTTCGTGTAGTTGATGGTCCAGCCGCGTTGCCGCAGCACTGTGAGGACTTCCCGGAACACCTCGTCCGGATCGGACGTGTCGTTCGCGGTGTCGCTGCGAACCGTGAGGACACTTGTCACGCTCGTGTCGTCGGTACCGACAGGCCCGCCACACGGCGCATCCTTCACCTGTACGGCGACGAGAGGCTCGGCGTCAGGGAACACTGCCCGGATGATGGCCTTGGCCTCCGTGATGAGAACCTGACGAGATTCCTCAGGGGTCATATTTATCTCCGGTCCACGTGTGCAGGCGCTCACAAGCGCGAGCGGGGCTAGGACTGTGGCGAGGAGGCGAAGTTTGAGCGGAAAGGTCATCTCTGGTCGGGTCCGGCTTCCGTGAGGGATTTGCCGACGATCTGCGCGATGTCCTGCGGGGCGAAGTAGCCGCCGAGGCCGGAGTCGGCGAGCGTTGTCGTCGTCAGGGCAATGAGCGTGGGTACGTCCGTGCTGCCGTTTATCGCCCCTCGGATAATCGGCTCGAACGCCGTGGCGAGTGCTCCCGCCTTCCATTGCGGGACCCTGCTCTGTAGTTCCTTGACCAGGACCCGCACGTTGGCGGCGCCGAACTGTTCGTCATCCAGTTTCGGCGACCCCATAAAGGTCTGAACACACCCGTCGCCGGTGAGGATGGTCTGCAGGTTGTTCAACCCTGTGTTCTTCTGCATGTAGTACTCGGAGTGACCGGACGACCGGCCGGTGGCCAGCCGTCGGATGTCGGCCATCTCCGCAGGATCCTTGCCGTGTGCTTCCGTGTAGGACACCCAGTCGCCTGGGGCGCGCATGGCGAACACCTGGGTGCCGGGTTTCAGCTTGAGATCGGCCGCGCTCTTGATGGTGGGGCCGAGTCCCGGGCTCCCCATGAACACGACCGAGTCGAACGGCGTCCCCTCCTGCAGGGCCTTGCTGGACAGCAATGTGCCGTAGCTGTGGGCGAACAGGGCGAACTTCGCACCCTTGGCCGCCTCCAGCCCGGCACGGAACGAATGCAGTGCGGGGGCACCGGCCTCGGCCTTGGCAGGCAGCACGGAGTCGCCGAACTCAGGCGTGTCATAACCGAGCCACGTGATGACCGCGCTCTCCGGCAGATCCCTCTTGGTCTCGGGATCTCTCAAGAGCAGCGTGGCGTCTCGCGCTATGTCGTGGTAGTTGTCGAGCCGGTTGGTGATGCCGGGGACCATGACGGCGACGTGTTCGGCCTTGGCGAGGTCGCCGAAGACCTCCGCGACGCGGCCGTCGCCAGCCGGATCGAACAGCAGGAACTGGCGCGGGACGGACCGGCCGTCGCCGGTCACCCGCGGCTGGAGGAATTCCGTCATGCGGGCCACCCGCTTCTCCAGAAGCGTCACCTGGGGACTTTTGGGGTCGGTGGCCTTCAAGGCGGCCAGGTCCTTCTGTTCATGGGTGAGGGCGCGCTCGATCAGGAGCCGGTTGGCGGCGTAGCGCACTGTGGCCGGCGCGCCGTCCAGTCGCCCGACCACGTCGGGCTGTTCGATCGCGAGCCAGGATCGTTCGGCGGCGGTCAGTTTGCCGAAGAATTTTCGGATCGCCTGAACTCGCTGCTCCGGAGTGGATGCGGCGTTGTCGCTGATGACCTTTTTCAGGTCTTTCCGCAGCCGGATTTTGTCATCACCGGAAATGGTCCCGACTGCGGTGGTCAGGCCGAATGTGGACAATGCGCCGAATGGGTCCCCGCCCTTTTCCGCTGCGCGGACGATAGCGGCCCGGTTGCCCAGTTCTGTGGCGGTGTCCCCGGCCCACCGCAGCATGGCCGCCAGTGGAGTGGCCTGGGCCTGTCCCACGAGTTGGCAGGCCCGCTTGTAGTACTGCTCCGCCAGTTGTCGTTTGTCGGTGAGAAGCTTGGCCAGTTGTTCCAGATCGTCCGCGTCGACCACCCGTTCCGGCTCCACAGGACTAAAACCTAGCCCGTCGTTGCACAATGTGGAAGGATTCTTACGCCACCCGCCTGGATCGGATGGAATAACGGGGATGTCTCTGCATGATGATTTGAGCCGGTTGGCACATGAACATGAGGATCTGGCCGAGGCGATTGATGAAGTGCTGCAGCCGGTCGGCGTCCTGATGGACCGGATGAGTTGGAAGGGCCCGCATCGGGATCGGGTGCAGGCCGAGCTGGGAGCGATGCGGCGCGGCACCGGGACGGTCAGTGGAAGCCTGCGAGAACGGGCCGTGCTGCTCAGGGGCGCGGCGGCGGCCGTCCCCCCAACGCCCACACCGGGGATCTCGCAGCCGCCGTCTCCGGCGGATCTGGTGAGAGGAGTTCTCCGCCAGATGAGCCCAGTGGGGCCCGTCGTATCTGACGTGCTCTCCCGGTACGGCCTCCTCTGAGAAACCGGGCCTTACGATGCCGGCCGAAAAGCCGCGACATCGAAGCAGAGTGCGTGATTCGGGGGTGTGGGCACTTATCGTGAAGAGGATGAGCACGTTCCGCGCAGCAGGTGTCGTTCACCCAGGTATGTCCTGGTGCCGGGGGTAGTAACGCCTCGACGAAGATCCACACCGGTTCCCGAACCGTGCCATGATGGCGATCCAGCGTCCTTGGCCCCCGCAAGGAGGTTCCGTGACCCGACCCGACGAGGCGGCCCGAGCAGCCGGTCGCAGCGAGCCGATCCGTGTGCTGATCGTCGACGATCACGCGCTGATCCGCCGCAGCCTGGAGCTCGCGCTGGCCGCGGAGGCGGATATCGAGGTGGTCGGCGAGGCGAGCGACGGCCAGGAGGCCGTGGAGCTCGCGGACCGGTTGATGCCGGACGTGGTCCTGATGGACGTCCGCATGCCGAGGCTGGACGGCATCGGGGCGACCCGGAAGATCAAGGAGTCGGTGCCGAGCACCCGGATCATCATGCTCACCGTCAGCGACGAGGAGGAGGACCTCTTCGAGGCGATCAAGGCGGGTGCGACGGGCTATCTGCTCAAGGACGTCCAGATCGACGAGGTGCCCGACGCCGTGCGCGGCGTCCACGAGGGGCAGTCGCTCATCAACCCCGCGATGGCGGCCAAGCTGATCAGCGAGTTCGCGAACATGAGCCGCAAGGAGGCCGAGCGGCCTCCCCAGCTCCCGGTTCCCCGCCTGACCGACCGGGAGATGGAGGTGCTGCGCCTCGTCGCGAAGGGTATGAACAACCGCGAGATCGCGAAGGACCTGTTCATCTCCGAGAACACGGTGAAGAACCACGTCCGCAACATCCTGGAGAAGCTCCAGCTCCACTCGCGCATGGAGGCCGTGGTCTACGCAGTGCGCGAGCGGCTGCTGGAGATCACCTGATCGGCCGGCCCGGGCCGCCGGCCACCGCGGCGCGCAGCGGGGCCTCCAGGTCGGCCGCGCCGACCCGCTCCACCCGCACGTCGGTGCAGCCGACCCAGCTCGCGGCCTCCCACAGGGCGTCGCTCATGGCCTCCACGGCCCTGGCCCGGCCGCCGGGCTCGAAACCGACCTGCTTGGCGACCAGCGTGGCGCCCTCACGGGCGGGGTCGACCCTGCCGATGATCCGCCCGCCCGCGAGCACCGGCATCGCGAAGTAGCCGTGCACCCGCTTGTCCTTCGGGACGTACGCCTCCAGGCGGTGGTTGAGGCCGAACACGCGCTCGGCCCGCGCCCGCTCCCAGATGAGCGAGTCGAACGGCGACAGCGGCGTGGTGCGGTGCCGCCCACGCGGCTCGCTCTCCAGCGCCGCGGGGTCCGCCCAGGCGTTCGGGCCATGCGGGTCCGTGCCGCGCCGTGCGGGCCAGCCGGACACCCGTACGGGCACGAGGCCGGCGGCGCCGCTCAGCAGCGCCTCGTCGAGCATGGCGGCGTGTTTGCCCTTGACGCGGGTGAAGTCGACCAGGTCGGCCCGGGTCGCCACGCCGAGCGACCGCCCGGCGATCGTGGTCAGCCGGGTCACGCACTCGTCGTCGGACAGATCCTGGGCGAGCAGGTCCGCCGGGACGGCGCGCTCGGCGAGCTCGTAGACGCGCCGCCAGCCGACGCGGCGGGTGCAGACGACCTCACCGATGTCGAGCAGGAACTCGATGGCGATCTTGGTGTCCGACCAGTCCCACCACGGCCCTCCGTTCTTGGCGCCGCCGATGTCGGCCGTGGTGAGCGGGCCGTCCGAGCGCACCTGCTCGAGGACCTTGTCGACCACGGGCGGCACCTCGTGCCAGCGGTAGCGCCGGTCCCGGTACGCGCGGCGGCGGAAGGCGTACAGCGGCCACTGCTCGATGGGCAGGATGCAGGCGGCGTGGCACCAGTATTCGAAGGCGCGGGCGGGATCGTCCCAATAGGCCCGCTCGACCGCGGAGCGGCCGACCGCCCCGAGGCGCGCGTACGCGACGAGCTCGTGGGAGCGGGCCAGGACGGAGATGGTGTCGAGCTGGACGGCGCCGACGCGCCGCAGCATGCCGGGGACGCCGCCGCCGCGGGCGGTGGCGCCGAGGAAACCCTGGGCCCGGAGGATGATCCTGCGGGCCTCGTCTGCGGTCAGGTCGGTCACAGCCAGAGATGCTAGACGCTGTGACCGACAAAACCCCTACGGCGGTTCGGGGGCTGCCTCAGGAGCTGATGGACCGGTGCTCGAAGGGCGAGTGGTGCTCCTGGACCGGGATCTGGCGGGGCGCGTCCACGATCACGTCCGAGAAGATGTCGAACGCGAGCGCGAGCAGCCCGCCGACCGCGCAGATGCCGACGCCGATCCAGACGAAGAGCCAGTTGGGGCCGAGGGTCAGCGCCACGCCCCCGAGCGTGAAGCCGATGAGGATGATGATGACGGCAAGCCAAGATTTGGCGCTTCCCGCGTGGCTGCCCTGGTGTCCGCTCTGTGCCATACCCCGTTTTCTACCTGATGGCAGTGGTGGTCGGAACATCGGGGGAACCCCTGGCGGCGGTTTTCCCCCATGAGTTATGCGATTGTGCCGCGGCGCTCCGTCGATAGCAGGTGGGTGTGTCTGGTACTGGAACCGCCTACGATGGCTAGCGGGGAAGTATGTCTCGTCCTCACACCCCGGTGATCAACCGAGGTAGACCTGCGAGGAGCTTTACTAAAAGTGCCAGCCATTCTCGACAAGATCCTTCGCGCCGGCGAAGGCAAGACTCTGCGGAAGCTCAAGCGCATCGCCGAGCAGGTCAACTCCATCGAAGAGGACTTCAAGAGCCTGTCCGACGCCGAGCTCCGCGCGCTGACCGCCGAGTACAAGCAGCGTCACGCCGAGGGCGAGTCCCTCGACGACCTGCTCCCCGAGGCGTTCGCGACCGTACGCGAGGCCGCCCGCAGAGTGCTCGGGCAGCGTCACTTCGACGTGCAGATCATGGGTGGCGCCAACCTGCACATGGGCAACATCTCCGAGATGCGCACCGGTGAGGGCAAGACGCTCACCTGTACTCTTCCCGCCTACCTCAACGCGATCTCGGGCAAGGGCGTCCACGTCGTCACGGTCAACGACTACCTGGCCAAGCGCGACGCCGAGACCATGGGCCGCGTCCACCGCTTCCTCGGCCTGGAGGTCGGGGTCATCCTGGCCAACATGTCGCCGGAGGAGCGCCGCAAGCAGTACAACGCCGACATCACGTACGGCACGAACAACGAGTTCGGCTTCGACTACCTGCGCGACAACATGGCGTGGTCGATCGAGGAGTGCGTCCAGCGCGGCCACAACTTCGCCATCGTGGACGAGGTCGACTCGATCCTGATCGACGAGGCCAGGACCCCGCTCATCATCTCCGGCCCGGGCGAGCAGTCGGGCAAGTGGTACCAGGAGTTCGCCAAGATCGTGCCCCGGCTGCGGCGCGGCACCGAGGGCAAGGACGGCGAGGAGAGCACCGGCGACTACGTCGTCGACGAGAAGAAGCGCACCGTCGGCATCCTCGAAGCGGGCGTGGAGAAGGTCGAGGACTGGCTCGGCATCGACAACCTCTACAAGCCCGAGCACACCCACCTCGTGCAGTTCCTCAACAACGCCCTCAAGGCCAAGGAGCTGTTCAAGAAGGACAAGGACTACATCGTCGTCGACGGCGAGGTCCTGATCGTCGACGAGTTCACCGGGCGCGTGCTGCACGGCCGTCGCTACAACGAGGGCATGCACCAGGCCATCGAGGCCAAGGAAGGCGTGAAGATCAAGGACGAGAACCAGACTCTCGCCACGATCACGCTGCAGAACTACTTCCGCCTCTACGACAAGCTCGCCGGCATGACCGGTACGGCGGCCACCGAGGCGAACGAGTTCCACCAGACCTACAAGCTGGGCGTCGTCCCGATCCCGACCAACCGGCCGATGGTCCGCAAGGACCAGCCCGACGTGGTCTACAAGACCGAGGACGCCAAGTTCCAGGCCTGCGTCGAGGACATCAAGGAGCGCTACGAGAAGGGCCAGCCGGTCCTCGTCGGCACCACCAGCGTCGAGAAGTCCGAGAAGCTGTCGCGGATGCTCAAGCGTCAGGGCGTGCCCCACGAGGTGCTGAACGCGAAGAACCACGCGCGTGAGGCCGCGATCGTCGCCGAGGCGGGCCGCAAGGGCGCCGTCACCGTGGCGACCAACATGGCCGGTCGAGGCACCGACATCATGCTCGGCGGCAACCCCGAGTTCCGCGCCGACCTTGAGCTGCACCAGCGCGGCCTGTCGCCGACGGAGACTCCGGAGGAGTACGAGAAGGCCTATCCCGAGGCGCTGGAGAAGGCCAAGGAGGCCGTGAAGGCCGAGCACGAGGAGGTCACCGAGCTCGGCGGGCTCTACGTGCTGGGCACCGAGCGGCACGAGTCGCGGCGCATCGACAACCAGCTCCGCGGCCGTTCCGGCCGTCAGGGCGACCCCGGTGAGTCGCGCTTCTACCTCTCGCTCGAAGACGACCTCATGCGGCTGTTCAACTCGGCCAGGGTCGAGATGATCATGACGCGGCTCAACATCCCGGACGACGTGCCGATCGAGTCGGGCATGGTCTCCAAGGCCATCGCCTCCGCGCAGCACCAGGTCGAGCAGCAGAACTTCGAGATCCGCAAGAACGTCCTCAAGTACGACGAGGTCATGAACCGCCAGCGCACGGTGATCTACGCCGAGCGGCGGCGGGTGCTGGAGGGCGCCGACCTGCACGAGCAGGTCCGCGGCTTCGTCACCGACGTCGTGGACGACTACGTCAAGGGCGCCACGGCCGAGGGTTTCGCCGAGGAGTGGGACCTCGAGAAGCTGTGGAAGGCGTTCGGCCAGCTCTACCCGATCTCCTTCACCGTCGACGAGCTCATCCAGCAGATCGGTGGCGACCGCGAGGAGCTCACGGCGGAGATCATCGCCGAGAAGGTCAAGGAGGACGCGCTCGCGGCCTACGACCGCCGCGAGGAGCAGCTCGGCTCCGAGGCGATGCGCGAGCTGGAGCGCCGGGTCATCCTGTCGGTGCTCGACCGCAAGTGGCGCGAGCACCTCTACGAGATGGACTACCTCCAGGAGGGCATCGGCATGCGTGCCTATGCCCAGAAGGACCCGCTGATCGAGTATCAGCGCGAGGGCTACGAGATGTTCTCCGCGATGCTCGACGGCATCAAGGAGGAGTCGGTCGGCTACCTGTTCAACCTCGAGGTCGAGGTGCAGGCCAACCCGATCGTCGAGGAGAACGCCGAGGAGGACACGGCGCTCGCCGAGACCGGCTCGATCATCGCCCGCGCGCTGCGGCAGCCGTCGCGGCCGACCGAGATGGTCTACACCGCGCCGGGCGAGAGCGGCGACGTGGAGGTCAACCGGGTGCGGTCGACCCCCGAGCAGCGCGCCGCGTACGGTGACACCGAGCGCAACGCGCCCTGCCCCTGCGGCTCGGGCAAGAAGTACAAGCGCTGCCACGGCGACCCGCGCAACCAGCAGGCGTGACCTGAGAGCGTGACCTGAGAGGGACCCCGCCGGGCGATGCCCCGGCGGGGTCCTTCGCGTCCTACGCCGTCTCGAAGTCGGTGACCAGCCACTGCACGCCCCGCCGCTCCAGCCGTACGGCGAGCACGCGGCTGCGCGTCCCGCAGTGGACGAGCAGGCACATCTCGATGACTCCGTCGCGGGGGCGCTGCACGTGGGGGAGGCCGGTCAGGGGCGGCCGCTCGGTATCGATCATCTTCCCGGCCCGGACCAGCTCGCGGTAGGCCCGCTCGGTCAGCCGGTCATGGACGGTCTCCGGCGGCCTGCGACCGGCCAGGACCTCCGCGAGCGCCTGGCCGAGCCCCCGCAGGCGGCGCTCGTCCGTGGGCGTGCCCGTACGGGCCGGGAGGGGGGCCAGGGCGAGTGCGCCGTACGTGGCGGGATGGGTGATGTGGCCGCCGCCGTCACGCTCGTCGTAGGGAGGATCGGCCGGGGGGACGGACGCGAGCCGTGGCAGGGGGACGGGCTTGGGCATCGGGACTCCGCTCTCTGCGCCGTGAACCTGACTGACGTCTTAAAGAGGTTGCGGTCATCCGCCCTGATACGAGAAAACGCCAACTTTGCCGAGCCGCGGGCCTTTGTGCAGAGGTTCGTCCGGGAAGATTCCGGCCAGGTTCCCGCGGGTTGGCGGGGTCACCGCGGATTTGGGCGCGGGCCTGCCGGCCATTAGCGGCATCCGCAATGCGGGAAAACAACAGGGGCGCCCGGGATCACCGGGCGCCCCTGCTCCCTGAGAGGGGAACCTGACGCGTCAGGCGCGGGCCCGCGCCGTGTCGGCGCTCTCCCCCGAGTCCACGTCGGGCTCGGGTTCGCGACCGGGCGTCATGATGTTCAGCTTCTTGATCAGGAAGCTGAAGATCACGTAGTAGACGACGAAGTAGATGACGCCGATCAACATGATCAGCCAGAAGTTGTGCGTGTTGTCCTTCGTCGCGTTCAGGGCGGCGTCGATCGCGCCGGCGGAGAACCCGAAGCCGAGCCGTCCGTCGAGGGCCGCGACCACGGCCATCGAGATGCCGGTGAGCAGCGCGTGGGCCGCGAACAGGATCGGGGCGACGAAGATGAACGCGAACTCGATCGGCTCGGTGATGCCGGTGACGAACGAGATCAGGGCGGTGGAGAGCATGATGCCGCCGACCGTGGCGCGGCGGTGCGGCGGCGCGGCCCGCCACATGGCGATCGCGGCGGCCGGCAGGCCGAACATCATGACCGGGAAGAAGCCCGCCATGAACGCGCCCGCGCCGTCCTGGCCCGCGAAGTAGCAGTTCAGGTCGCCCGTGGCGTGCGTGGCGCCGACGGTGCACTCCGGCACGGTGAACCAGACGATCGAGTTGACGAAGTGGTGCAGGCCGAAGGGGATGAGGCCCCGGTTCACGATCCCGTAGATGCCCGCGCCGATCGTGGCGTTGCCGGCGAGCCAGTCGCCGAAGCTGCTCAGGCCCTGCCCGATCGGCTGCCAGATCAGGCCGAAGACCACGCCGAGGACGAGCCCGGCCAGCGCGGTGAGGATCGGCACGAAGCGGCGGCCGCCGAAGAAGGCCAGATAGGCGGGGAGTTTCGTCCGGTAGTACTTCTGCCACAGGATGGCCGCGACAAGGCCCATGAGGATGCCGCCGAGCACTCCGGTCGGGTTGGCCGACGCGAGGTTGAGCACCTCTGTCGGCTTGCCGTCCGCCCCCAGGACGGACTGGACCACCTTCGTGTGCACCGCCGAGTCCGCGGAGGCGTCGAAGAACATCAGGTGGGTGACCCGGTCCCAGACGAGGTAGCCGACCACGGCCGCAAGGGCGGTGGAGCCGTCGGCACGGCGGGCGAAACCGACCGCGACGCCGACCGCGAACAGCAGCGGCAGCGCGTCGAACAGTGCGCCGCCCGCGCCGCCGATGACCTGAGCGATCTTGTCGAGCGTCGCGTTGTCCGTACGGCCGAGGAGGTCGTCCTGGCCGATCCGGAGCAGGAGAGCCGCGGCGGGCAGCGCGGCGATCGGAAGCATCAGCGAGCGGCCGATGCGGGAAAGCGCGGTCATCACCGCGTTCTGGCCGGCAGGTGCTGCGGGCAGGCCCGCGTCGGCGGAGGTGGAACTCATCTGGTGTTCCTCCAGGATGGGGGGACTACTAGAGGCGTCGGGCCGGGGCTCCGAGGAGCGTCCGGAGCTGGTAGCGGTCGGCGCGATAGGTGGAGACGCCGAGTTCGGCGCATACCCCGCCGGCGAAGGACCGGCGCTGCAGCAGCAGCACGGCCCCGCCCCGGGGCAGTTTGAGCAGATCGGCGTCGCTCGGGTCGGCGAGCCCGCCGTCGATGGTCAGCTCCCCGGCGTCCATCACGAGTCCGTAGCGCGACTCGAGCAGGGCGTACAGGGATCGTCCGGTCAGGTCGTAGGCATCGAGATCGGGTGCGAGCGCCACCGGGATGTGGGCGCGCTCGATGCTCAGCGGTTCCCCGTCCGCCGTGCGCAGCCGCTCGATGAAGTGGACGGCGTCTCCCGGCTGGATGCCGAGCTGCCGTGCGAGGTGGGCACTGGCCCGGACCACCCGCCGGTCCAGGTCGCGGGAGCCCGGCTCCATGCCGCGCGCCCGCATGTCGTCGGTGAAGGAGGTGAGTTGGAGCGCCAGCTCGATTTTCGGGCGGGCCACGAACGTTCCCTTACCCGGGACGCGGTGCAACCGGCCCTCGGACACCAGGTGGTCGACGGCCTGTCGTACCGTCATACGAGACAGGTCGTAACGCTGGCTCAGGTCACGCTCGGAGGGGATCGCCGCGCCGATCGGCAGCTCGTTGCTCTCGATGAGGTCGAGCAGGATCTCCCGTAGCTGGAAATACTTGGGCACCGGGCTGTCCGGATCGATCTGGGCCACTGATCCCTCCCCTCTCGCTCAGGATCGTCCGAATAAGTTAAGGTTCTTACTGGTCTAGTCCGGACTAGACCACAGCCGGGAAATGTGTGTCAATGTATGGGCCGGCGACGGATCGATAACGGACAAATCTCGCCAGAGCAGAGGGAGATCATCAATGACGACCAGGATGCGCGGTGAGATCGCCGAGCAGCCCGCGGCGATCCGGGCGACGCTGGACGCCCTTCTGCCGAGGACCGGTGAAGTCGAGGCGGTCGCACGCGACACGCGCCACTTGCTGTTCGTCGCCCGCGGGACCTCGGACAACGCGGCGGTGTACGGCCGTTATCTGATCGAGGCGCGGGCGGGCCGGATGGCCGCCATGGGCGCCCCCTCGGTCGCCACCACCTACCGCCGCAAGCTCGACCTCGACGGCGTGCTGGCCGTGGGCCTGTCCCAGTCGGGCCGTACGGAGGAGATCGTCGAGACCCTCCAGTGGGCGAAGGACTGCGGCGCGAAGACCGTCGCGATCACCAACGGCGGCGAGGAGTCGCCGCTGGCCCAGGCCGCCGACCTCGCGCTGTGCACGCTCGCCGGCGAGGAGAAGGCCGTCCCGGCCACGAAGACCTACACGACCCAGCTCGCCGCGCTGGCCGTGCTCGCCATCGGCCTCGGCGCCGACGTCGACCCCGACGACCTGCGCCGGGTGCCGGACGCGGTGGAGAAGCTGATCTCCGACCCCGGTGACCTGGACGCCGTCGTCGAGGGCCTGGCCGACAAGCCCGGCGTCGTCGTGTCCGGCCGCGGCCTGGCGTTCTCGACCGCGCTGGAGCTGGCGCTCAAGCTCAAGGAGGCGTGTTACCTGCACGCCATGGGCCTGTCGTACGCCGACCTGCTGCACGGTCCGATCGCGGTCGTGGACGCCGAGACCCCGGCGATCCTGGTGGCGGCGGGGGAGGGCCCGACGCTGGCGGGCACGGTCGCGCTGGCCGAGCGGGTCACCGGCGCGGGCGCCGCCGCCTTCGGCGTCGGGGGCGGCGAACGGCTCGCCGCGGCCTCGACCGCCGCCCTGAACGGTCCGGACCTGCCCGAGTGGGTGGCCCCGCTGGGACTCATCGTCCCCGGGCAGTTGCTCACCGAGGCGCTCGCGCGCAGGCTCGGTATCGACCCCGATTCCCCCCGCGGTCTGAAGAAGGTCACGCAGACCGACTGACGGCAGGCCGTTCGATACAACAGGAGGACCCCATGGCTGCAGACGCCGAGGCGATCATCGCCGGGCTCGGTGGCGCCGACAACATCATCGAAGTGGAGCCGTGCATCACCCGGCTGCGCACCGAGGTGCACGACGCCTCGAAGGTGGACCAGGCCGCGCTCAAGGCGGCCGGCGCCCACGGAGTGATGGCGGCGGGCAACGTCGTCCAGGTCGTGGTGGGCCCCGAGGCCGACACCATCGCCAGCGACATCGAGGACATCATCGGCTGAACCGGGAGATCGTCGCGGGTCCGCCGGTCTCTTCGGCCGGACCTGTGACGACGCCTGCCCGGATCTCAGGGAAGGGCTCTTCATTGACGACTGTTCTCGCCCCGGTCGCGGGGGCGGCCATCGGTCTCGCCGCCGTGCCGGACCCGGTGTTCGCGCAGGCGATGGTCGGCCCGGGGACCGCGATCGACCCCCTCAGGGAGCCCGTCGAGGCCCTGGCCCCGATCGACGGCACGATCGTGAAGCTGCACCCACACGCGTACGTCGTGGTGGGGGACGACGGCAGGGGCGTGCTGGTGCATCTCGGCATCGACACCGTGCAGCTCAAGGGCGAGGGCTTCCGCCTGCTCGCGGCCGAGGGGGACCGCGTCGGCGCGGGGCAGCCCGTCGTGGCCTGGGACCCCGCGGCGGTCGAGGCCGGCGGGCGCTCGCCGGTCTGCCCGGTGGTGGCGCTCGACGCCGTGGCGGACTCCGTCGGCGGGCTCGCCGAGGGCAGCGTGAGCGCGGGCGACCCGCTCTTCGAGTGGTCGTGATCAGGTGACCGCTCAGGTGACGACGGCCGCGCTCTTCGACCTCGACGGCACTCTGGTCAACACCGAGATCCGCAACCGTGCCCTGTGGCGGATGTTCCTGGAGGACCACGGCATCACGTTCGACGACACGCTGTTGCGAAGCGTCGTGGGCCGTCGCGGGGTGGACGTCATCCCCGAGGTGCTGCCCGGTCTGGACCCGCAGGTTGTGATGGAGGAGATCCGCTCCTATTACGACCATCCGGACCTGCCCGACATCGTGCCGGTGCCGGGGGCGGCGGAGCTGGTGGCCCGGGTGGCGGAGCAGGGGGCTCCGCTGGCCCTGGTCACCTCGGCCCAGCGATGGTGGGCGGTGGAGCGGCTCACCGAGATCGGCGTGGTGGAGATGGTGCGGACCATCGTCTCCGCCGAGGACGTGACCGTGGGGAAGCCGGACCCGTCCGGCTATCTCAAGGCGGCGGATCTGCTCGCCGTGGACCCGGCCGCGTGTGTGGTGTTCGAGGACTCGCTCGCGGGGATAGCGGCGGCCCGGGCCGCGGGTATGACCTGCGTCGCGGTGGCCACCACGCATCATCCGGATGAACTGTCACACGCGGATCTGGTAGTACCCGATATGTCGGGTATTGACTGGCCTTTGACGGAACTACCGGCGGTCTAGACCACCGCCGCAGGAGGAGGAAATCGTGGCCGAACGCACAGTCAGCGTCGCGTCCGAGGTCGGGCTGCACGCCCGCCCGGCGGCGACGTTCGTGCAGACCGCGGCGAAGGCGCCCTACGACGTCACCGTCGCCAAGGCGGGCGGCTCGCCGGTGAGCGCGAAGAGCATCCTGTCGGTCCTCGCGCTCGACGTACGGCAGGGGGAGTCGATCGTCATCCGCGCGGAGGGCGACGGCGCCGAAGAGCTGCTCGACGAGCTCGCCAAGATCGCCTCGGCCTCCTGACGCCAGTGGACGGGCAGCGGACGACGGGGATGACAGCGGGGGACGAGACCGGCACTGTGCTGGCCGGCACTGGGGTGAGCCCGGGCGCGGGATATGGGCCGGCCCATGTGCTCGCGGGTGAGATCCCCGAGCCCGACAAGGAGGCGCGCCACGACGGCGACGCCGCCGCCGAGCGGTCCCGCGCGGAGCGGGCGGTCGAGGAGGTGGCCGCCGACCTGGAGGCGCGCGGCGCCCGGGCGGGCGGCGAGGCCCAGGAGGTGCTCGGCGCGCAGGCGCTGATGGCCCGCGACCCGAGCCTGGCCATGGAGGTCGGCGAGCTCATCGAGCAGGGCGTGGCCGCCCCGCGCGCCGTCTTCGACGCCTTCGGCAGGTATCGGGACCTGCTCGCGGCGGCCGGCGGCTATCTGGCCGAGCGCGTGACGGACCTCGACGACATCCGCGACCGGGTGATCGCCGTGCTCACCGGGCTGCCCATGCCCGGCGTGCCCACCAGCGCCGACGAGCCGTTCGTGCTCATCGCCAAGGACCTCGCCCCCGCCGACACCGCCCTGCTGTCCAAGGACGTGGTCGCCGCGTTCGTCACCGAGCAGGGCGGGCCGACCAGCCACACGGCGATCCTCGCCCGCTCGATGGGCGTGCCCGCCGTCGTGGGCTGCGCCGGTGCGACCGCGATCGCCCCCGGCACCCCCGTGCTGGTCGACGGCGCGTCCGGGCAGGTGCTGCTCGCCCCGGACCCGGCCCGCGTGACCGAGGCGCGCGCCGCCGACGAGGCGCGGCGGGCGGTGCTGTCGGCGGCCACCGGCCCCGGCGCGACCGCCGACGGCCACCCCGTTCCCCTGCTCGCCAACATCGGCGGCCCCCGCGACCTGGAGAGCGCGCTGGCCAACGGCGCCGAGGGCGTCGGCCTCTATCGCACCGAGTTCCTCTTCCTCGACCGGGAGACCGCGCCGTCGGGAAGCGAGCAGGAGGAGGCCTATCGGGCGGTGTTCGAGGCGTTCCCCGAGGGCCGTGTGGTGGTGCGCACGCTCGACTCGGGCGCCGACAAGCCGCTGGCGTTCCTGCCGCCGCCGGAGGAGGAGCCGAACCCGGCGCTCGGCGAGCGCGGCCTGCGCATGTTCCGCCGCTATCCGGAGATCATGACCGCCCAGCTGGGCGCGCTGGCCAGGGCCGCCGCCGGCGTCCCGGCCAAGGTGCAGGTCATGGCGCCCATGGTGGCCACCGTCGAGGAGGCCGAGTGGTTCGCCGAGGCCTGCCGTACGGCGGGGCTCGACGGCGCGGGCATCATGATCGAGGTGCCGTCGGCGGCGCTGCGGGCGGCGGACCTCATCCGGGCCGTCGAGTTCTTCTCGATCGGCACCAACGACCTCACGCAGTACGCACTCGCCGCCGACCGCCAGGTCAGCGCCGTCGCCGGGCTGCAGGACCCGTGGCATCCGGCCGTGCTCGACCTGATCGCGACGGCGGCCTCCGCCGCCTCCGCGGCGGGCAAGGGCTGCGGGGTCTGCGGCGAGGCCGCGGCCGATCCGGTGCTCGCCTGCGTGCTGGTCGGCATGGGCGTCACCTCGCTGTCCATGGGCGCCCCCGCGCTGCCCTGGGTGCGCGCCGCCCTGGCACGGCACACGCTCGCGCAGTGCCGCGACGCCGCCGCCGCGGCGCGTTCGGCCACGTCGGCGCAGGCCGCGAAGGCCGCCGCGCGGGCGGAGCTGCCGGGCCTGGACGCGCTCGCGCTCTGACCGGCCGTGACCGGGTTCCGGCCCGGTCACAGCCGGACCCGGATACGGTAAAGAACGTGCCACGAATCAGACACGGTCTCGGCATGATCGCCGCCCTTCTCGTGACCGGATGCGGGCCGGGCATCGGCGCGAGCCCGGCGCCCTCGCCCCGCGCGTCGGCGCCGGTGTCGGCCAAGCCGTCCGCCACGCCGTCCGCCACGCCGTCCGCCGCGCCGGCGTCGGCCACGCCGTCGGCACGGCCCTCGGGGAGCCTGGCCGAGCGGACGCTCGCGGAGATGAGCCTGCGCGACAAGGTGGCACAGCTCTTCACCATCGTGGTGTGGGGTCAGAAGGCCGGCGCGGCGAGCAAGGAGAACGAGGCACGGTACGGCGTGGCCACGCCGGCGCAGGTCGTGGAGAAGTTCCGCCCCGGCGGGGTGATCCTGTTCGACTGGGCGGGCAACGTCTCCGGCGCGAGCCAGGTGGCCGCGCTCACCACCGGCCTGCGCGAGGCGGCGGCCAAGGCGGGCAACGCGCCGCTGATGATCGGCGTGGACCAGGAGAACGGCCTGGTCTCCCGGCTCAAGTCCGTCGTCACCACGTTTCCCGGCGCGTCGGACATCGGGAAGACCCGCAAGCCGGCGAACGCGCGCGACGTCGCCAGGGCGACCGGGGAGGAGCTGCGCGACCTCGGCATCTCGCTCGACTTCGCGCCGGTCGCCGACGTCAACATCAACCCGCGCAACCCCGTGATCGGCCCCCGCGCGTACGGCGCCGACCCGGGGAAGGTGGCCGCGATGGTCGGGGCGGCGGTGGACGGCTTCCACGCGGCGGGTGTGGCCTCCGTCGCCAAGCACTTCCCCGGCCACGGGGACACCTCGGTCGACAGCCACACGGGGCTGCCGGTCATCACTCACTCGAAGTCACAGTGGCGGAAGCTGGACGCGCCGCCGTTCCGGGAGGCGATCGCGCACGGGGTGGACGCGATCATGTCGGCGCACCTGGTGATGCCGAAGCTCGACCCCTCGGGCGACCCCGCCACGCTGTCCCCCCGCATCCTCACCGGCCTGCTCCGCGACGAGCTCGGCTTCGACGGCGTGATCAGCACCGACGCGCTCGACATGGCCGGGGTGCGCAAGAAGTACGGCGACGCCGAGGTCGCCGTGCGGGCCGTGCTCGCCGGTGCCGACATCCTCCTCATGCCGCCGAACCTGCCCAAGGCGTACGACGCCGTCCTCGCCGCGGTGAAGTCGGGCCGGATCTCCGAACGCAGGATCGACCAGTCGGTGCTGCGGATCCTGCGGCTGAAGGAGAAGCGCGGCCTCTTCGGCCCGATCCGCACCGACCCCGGCGCGGTGAGGTCCGCCGCCCACCTCAAGATCGCAAAGCGCGTCTTCGCCGCCGTCAAGTGACGTCAGGCGCGTCCTCCGCGTCCTCGACCGGCTCGTCGGGGTCGGTGTAGTCGAAATACACCGTGATGGACGGCCAGTCGGCGCCGTCGTCGGTGATCTCGTTGTGCATGATCAGGTCGTACACCTCGATCTGGCCCAGCTCCTCGATCGTGGTCGCGACCCGGCGGAGCAGCGCGGGAATGCTGTCCTGGCCGATCCCTTCGGGATTGTTCTGGGTGAAGTGGTGCATTCGATTAGTGATCGGCTTGGTCACGAAGATCCCCACCGGCGCTTCTTCTTGCCCTGATTGCTCTGGTTCTGCTGGCCCTGCTGCTGATTCTGCTGCCGGCTCGACTGGTCCGTCTGGGTGCCGCGCTTCTGCGCGTTGCGCTCACCGTCGAGCTTCTCACCGGTCTTCACCTTCTGCTCCGCCGCCTTGGCCGCCTTCCTGTCGTACGGCTGACCGGCCTTCTTGGCGTCCAGCGCGGCCTGCTCGGCGGGGGAGAGCTGTGGGCCGGTCTGCCGGGAGTAGGGCTTGCGGCTCCTGGCCATGTCGAGCTTGACGCCGCCGCGGGGCCCCGCCGTGCCCGTCGTCCGCACCGGCGCTCCCCGCAGCGGGACGTGGGGGCCGCCCGCTCCCGCCAGGGACGGGCCACCGCCGAAGGGGCCGCGGGTGTTCTTGAGGATGCGTTCCAGCGGTTCGGTGATGTGCCGCGTGACGGCCGGGGCCAGCACCCGGGCCCCGCCCTCCTCGGCCTCCCTGAGGATCTTCCGCATGGCGTAGCGGGTGGCGAGAAGCCCGGCCGTGGCCGAGGCCGCGGCGAACGGACCGCCCGCGACGAGGACCGAGGCCAGCCTCGTCGCGTCCGCGACGGCCTGGCTGATGATGGCCACCTTCGTGGCGGTCACCGCGGTGGCGGTGCCTTCGAGCACCGCCGGCGCGTACGCGGCGGCCCCGACGGCCGTGCGGAGGTGTTCTGCGGTGCCGGCCTTGTTCCAGTTGGTATGCATCGCGTCGGCGGACACGCCCTGGTAGACGCCCGGCAGCCGCCTGACCTCGTTCTCCGCGCCGGCTCCTCCGGAGGCGGCGCCGGCCTGCACGACCTGCCAGGGGCGGATTTCCGCGCGGATGTCGGCCTCGTCGATCTTCGGGAAGTTGACCAGGCTCGCGATCGGCTGCGCCCAGTCGGGCGGCATCAGGCCCATGTGAGGCCCGCCTCGTCGGCGGCCGTCGAGATCTGGCGCCCCGCGTCGCCCTCGGCGTCCGACACCCGCCGGCTCGCGACCGCGAGCGCGTCTCCGTGGCCGCTCACATTCCCCCCGAGGTGCGCGTACGCCTCGACGGCGGTCAGGGCGCCGCGGTTGTAGGCGGCCACGAAGGCGCCGAACAGGCCGTCGTCGCCCCACGAGGCGGAGCCCGCCCGCTCGCGCAGATGAACGAGGGCGGTCACGAACTCGTCGCCGTGCTCGGTCAGGCGAAGGGAAGTGCTGTTCACACCGCTGTGCTCGATGCCAAGTTCCCCGTGCATGCGCCGCACGTTAGCATGACCCGCGAATTACGGACGGGTGAATTGCACAGTAAAAGCCTTTTGTTCTTTTTATGGAGGAACGCTTGTCCTTGTCGTTTCCGGGCGGCAGTGATCTGGAGCTGCTGGAACAAATGATTCGCCAGGCCGAGGACGTCATGCGCGGCCTCGCGGACATCCAGGCCCAGATCCGGCGGGTCACCGGCGAAGGGGAGGCCGCCGACGGCCAGGTGCGGGCCAGGGCCGACGGCCGGGGACAGGTGACCGCGATCATCCTGGACCCCCGGGTCATGCGGCTCGACTCGGCCGTCTTGAGCGCGGAGGTCACGAGGGCGGCCAGGACCGCCCAGGACGCCGCGAAGGAACGGACGGACGAGCTCGTCGCCGCCGCCCATACCAGGGCGACCGGGCTGGCCGCCCCGCTCGACGAGACGTTCGTGCGTTATCGGTTCGATCAGCTCGCGCAGGAGCTGGACGCGGGACCGGACGCCTTCGCCCCCGATCGGCGCGAAACCGGCGACCTGGAGCAGGACGCGCGGCGGGCCGAGCGGATCGAGTCCTGGCTGGCGGACGGGGAGCGCGAGATCGAGGCCGTCACCGGTCGCGGCCGGGCGGCGGACGGCCGGATCCAGGCCGTCACGACGGCGCACGGCCTGGTGCGCGAGGTCGTCATCGAGCCTCGTGCCATGCGCCTGCCCAGCCGGACGCTGGCCGAGGAGCTCCTGCTGGCCCTGCGCCGGGCGCAGGAGGACGCGGAACAGCAGTGCCGTCAGATGGTGAACGACGCGCTGCGGGAGCTGGCGCCCGGCGAGTCGTTCGGCCCGGACGCCGTCGACGAGTGGTTCGGCGGGTTGCTCAAGCCGTTCGAGCGGCCCTGCTGACCACTCCCTATATTTGTAGGCACGTCGGCTGGGAGGCGCGGTGCTCAAGGGTGTGCTGATCGACTGGGGCGGGGTTCTGACCACGAGCCTGGCCGAGTCGATCGCGGAGTGGATCGAGGCGGACCGGATCGATCCCCGGCACTACCGGGACGTGATGCGCGCGCTGGTCGCGCAGGCATACCGGGCCGGCGTCGAGCCGGGCGGGGAGAACCCGATCCACGCGCTCGAACGCGGCGAGATCCCGGTCCTGGAGTTCGAGCGCGCCCTGGCGGCCCGGCTGGTGACCCTCGACGGCGGACCGCCGGAGGCCGACGGCCTGCTGACCCGGATGTTCGCCGGGTTCCGGCCGGTCGAGGAGATGAACGAGATGCTCCGCCAGGCCCGGGCGGCCGGGCTCGGCACCTGCCTGGTGTCCAACTCCTGGGGCGACCACTATTCGCGGGAGGACTGGGAGGCCCTCTTCGACGCGGTCGTCATCTCGGGAGAGGTCGGCATGCGCAAGCCCGAGGAGCGGATCTTCCGGCATGCGCTCGGCCTGCTGGGGCTCGACGCGGGGCAGTGCGTGTTCGTCGACGACATCGAGGCGAACATCGTGGCGGCCCGCGCGATCGGCCTGGTCGGCGTCCACCACAGCGATCCCGCGGAGACCATCGCCGAGATGGAGCGCCTGTTCGGCCTGCCTCTCCGCGAGCCCGGCGCCGCCGCCCGTCCATAGCCGCAAGATTGATTCGAGGAACGCATGCGCGTTTATCTGCCGTCCACCATCCCCGCGCTGGCGCGCATCGTCGCCGCGGGGGAGCTGGGCCCGGCCCCGCTGACCGGGTTCGCGGTCACCCCCGCGCTGATCGAGTGGTACGCCTCGGGCGACACCGAGGAGCTGGAGTACGTCGCGCTGACCGAGGCCGCCCGGGCCTCCCTGCGCATGCTGGCCGCCGACCGCGCGGACGGCGCCCAGACGGCCGCCCGGCGTGTGGTCATCGCGGCCGAGGTGCCCGACGAGACGGTGAAGACCGGGGCCGACCTGGAGGAGCGCGCCCGGGTGCGGGTGCTGGAGCCGGTCCCGATGCGGCTGGTCGCCGCCGTCCACGTGGACGACGCCGACGCCCTGCCCGACGTGGAGGCGGCCATCGCGGCGCTGCCCGCGGCCGACGGCGGGGACGACGACGCGCAGTTCGTCGTGGACGGCGCGGAGGACCACGAGCTGCTGTGGTACGCGACCCAGGAGATCCCCGACCTGCTCACCTGAGCTTCACGGATCTGTCACACCCGGCGTCTAAGCTGGGGGACAAGATGACACACATTGTTTGGGACTGGAACGGGACGCTCTTCCACGACATCGACGCCGTCGTCGGCGCGACCAACGAGCTCTTCGTGCCGTACGGCCTGGGGCCGTACGACGCGGACGGCTTCCGCGAGGTGTACACCCGCCCCATCTGGGTGGCGTACGAGCGGATGCTCGGCCGGCCGCTCAGGGAAGGCGAATGGGAACTGCTCGACGCGGGCTTCCACGAGCACTATCACCGCCTGATGGAGGCGTGCAGCCTCGCCGAGGGTGCGGTGTCGAGCCTGCGCGCCTGGCAGGAGTCGGGCCGAACGCAGTCGCTGCTGTCCATGTGGGGCCACGAACGGCTGGTCCGCAAGACCGGCGAGTTCGGCATCGACGGCCACTTCACCCGGATCGACGGCTCGCGCTCGGCGACCGGCGGCCACAAGGCCGAGCACATGGTGGAGCACCTGCGTGCGCTCGGCCTCGACTCGGCGAAGGTCGTGGTCATCGGTGACAGCGTGGACGACGCCCACGCGGCCCAGCACGTCGGCGCCCGCGCCATCCTCTACACCGGCGGCATGACCAAGCGGTCGGAGCTGGAGGGCGTCGGCGTCCCCGTGGTGGACACGCTGGCCGACGCCCTCGATCTCGTCTGATCAGCGGGCCTGGCGTTCCTCCTCCAGCAGCCATCGGGGTTTGGCCCTGCGCGGCGGCCGGTAGAGCCGCTTGACCGCCACACCTCCGACGACGAACGACGCGAAGAGGAACAGGCCGGTGATCGCGTCCCAGGTCTCCTGGCCGGAGACCCGGGTGTAGGCGAGCATCACGGCCCACATCGCGAACATCACGGCCCCGGGGAGCTGCGCGAACGGCAGGTTGCGCAGCTCCTTGGGGAGGTCGGCGCCGTCCGCCCCGCTTGGCGCCGCGCGTCTCGATCCGGTCGGCCTTGGCGTCGCACCACATGCTCCGCCCGTTGCCCCCGGTCGGCAGCTCGTACTGCTCGGGCTCGCCGGTTCGCTACCCGTCCCGTCTGGGAGGGGTTATCAAGGCGGTTGTGGATACACCGGACACTCCGCGTGGGCCGTACGCTGAGCACGATCCACACCGCACCCCCACGGAGGCCGCGATCAACCGCCTCGTTCTCTGGAACATCGACCTGACGCTCGTCGACGTCGCCATCGTCACCCGCGACGCCTACGCGGACGCGTTCCGGATGGTGACAGGGCGACCGCTGGTCAAGCTCGCACCGGCGCTGGGCCGCCCCGACTCGGAGATCATCTTCGAGACCCTGGCCGTCAACGGCATCGCCGTCGAGGACTATCACCTGCCGAGATTCGTCGACGCGCTGGCCGTCTGCTTCGCGGAGCGGCGCGGGCGGCTGTCCAAGGACGGCCGCGCGCTGCCCGGCGCCAAGGACGCGCTCAAGGCCGTGTCACGCCTCGACGGCGTCGTGCAGTCGGTGCTCACCGGCACCATCAAGAGCAATGCCGTGCACAAGCTCAAGGCGTTCGGGCTGGACAAGTGGATCGACGTCGAGGTGGGCGGCTACGGCGAGGAGGTCTATCCGAAGGCCACCCTGCTGCAGGTTTCGCAGGGGCGGGCCAAGGCCCGGTACGGCGCCGTCTTCACCGCGGGCAACACCGTCCTCATCGGCGATTCCACGCGTGACGTCCAGGCGGCGAAGATCGGTGGCGCGGCCATGATCGGCGTGGCGTCGGGTCGTTCCACGGCCGCCGAGCTGCGCGAGGCCGGCGCGGACATCGTGCTGTCCGACCTGTCCAACTCCTCCGAAGTCGTCGCGGCCGTCGCCCGCCTGACCACTCCGGCCGACCGTACGGCCCACTGACCCCGGACTCGATGGGGCGCCGACCGCATACGGGCGCGGCCTGAACGTTTCAGCGCCGCGGCCGCTCCAGATGACGTGGGTCCTTTCGGCCTCTACCGCGTCCGGCTGAACGTCCCCGGCCGGCCGTACTGAGCGTCGTCACGGTGCATTGCGGAGTCACAGTGCCTTGCGGAGTCACAGCGCCTTGAGGAAGCGGGCCGCGACGGGGGCCGCCATCTGTGCTCCGGTGCCGCCGCCCTCGACCACGACGGCGAAGGCCAGGTCGCCCTTGTAGCCGATGAACCACGAGTGCGTGGGCGGGTTCTTGCCGCCATCGGCCGAGCCGTATTCGGCGGTGCCGGTCTTGCCCGCCGTACCGGCGGGGAAGGAGATGCCGCTCGCGGTGCCCTCGCTGACGACGGCGGGCATGAGGCGGCGCAGCGCGGACACGACCGCGGGCTCCAGCGAGCGTGGGGGCGTGCCGCCCTCCGGGACGAGTGAGGCCGGGACCAGCCGGGGCTGCCGCCAGGTGCCGGCGGCGATGGCGCCGGCGACGGCGGCCATGTTCAGCGGGCTGGCCAGGACGCGCCCCTGGCCGATTGCCGCGGACGCGAGATCGGTGTCGTCATGCGGTGCTGGGAAGGCGGCGTCCACGGCGGGCACCCCGATCTTGATGCTGGCGCCGAAACCGAAGTCGGAGGCCACCTTGGACAGGCGATCGGCGCCGAGACGCCGCACCGCCATGTCGCCGAACGTCGTGTTGCACGAGTGGGCGAAGGCGTCGACGAAGCGCAGCGTGCCGTAGTCGTGGAACTCGGCGTTGTGGAACGGGAAGCCGCCGATCGTCTTCTCGGCCGGGCACTCGACGGTCTGGCCGGGCGTGACGCCACCGGCGACCAGGGCCGAGGCGGTCACGATCTTGAAAGTCGAGCCCGGGGGGTACGCGCCGAGCAGGGCGCGGTTGTATCCGCCCGGCTTGTTGACCACCGCGAGGACCTCGCCCGTGGAGGGGCGCAGCGCGACGAGCGAGGCGGGCTTGTCCACGCCCTCAAGGGCCTGCGCACCCGCCTGGTGCACCCGCAGGTCGAGGGTGGTCGAAAGCGGCTTGCCGGGCTTCGATCCGCCCTCGGCCAGTGTGGCGACCTTCGAGCCCGTACGGCTGTCGACCAGGTCGGCCCGGGCGGACGCGGTGCCGGTCAGGCGCGAGGCGTACTGCTCGCGCAGCCCCTCGACGATCTGCTGCACGGAGCCGGGGGCGTCCGGTGTGTCGATGCGGGTGCCGTCGGCGGCGGTGATCGGCGCGCGCTCGGCGGGCACGGTGGTGAGCTTGGCCCGGACACCGTTGCCCATCCGGGGATGGATGGCAGTCGAGGTCCATGCCACCTTCCAGGCGCGGTCGCTTTCGACCAGGTGCAGCCTCCCGTCGTACGCGATGGGCAGCGGGCCGGTCAGCCGCGCCCGGAACCGCACGGTGTCGTCCTGGACGCTCGTCACCTGGAATCGCTGCCCCGTGAGCTTCAGGTCGTCGTGGAAGCGGCGGTAGGTGCTTTCGAAGCCGGCCGGCGGGTCGGCGACGAGCGTCCGCATCGCCGCGTAGTCCGAGCGTGACCACGCCGCGAGGAAGTCCCGCGCGGTCTCCTCGGGTGATCCCTTCGTCCGCAGCGCCCACACCGTGACCCCCGCGGCCACTACCGGCACGAGCACCGCCGCCGTGACGTACGGCCAGCGCCTGCGCTCTCGCATGCGTCCCCCTTCGGATCGAGTGCACGCCATAGAGCAGCAGATCGACCGGAAGGATGTCCAATATGGATATCAACGTGCTTCATGTTCGGTTCGGATATGCTCCCAGCTCGTGGACTTGGTCCGGCATCTCGGCTACTTCCTGGTTGTGACGGAAGAGCTGCATTTCGGGAACGCGGCCGCGCGGCTGGGGATGGCCCAGCCGCCGCTGAGCCAGCGCATCAAGCGGCTGGAGGAGGAGCTGGGCGTGCGCCTGTTCGAGCGGTCGAGCCGGCGGGTGGCGCTGACGGAGGCGGGGCGGCTGCTGGTGCCCGAGGCCCGCGAGATCGTGGCCAGGGTCGAGCGGATGCGCGACCTCATGTCCGACCTCGCGCGTGGCGACGCGGCGGTGGTGCGGGCGGGCGTCCCCGCCGACCTGGGCGCCGCCGTGCTCGCCGCGCTCATCGCGGGGTTTCGCGAGCGCCGCCCCGACGTACGGCTGTCGCTGACCGAGATGGGCACGGCCGCGCAGGTCACCGCGTTGCTGGAGGGCAGGCTCGACGTCGGGCTGCTGCGGCATCCGGTCGCCGCGAACGGGCTCGCGTACGGGCCGGTGCTCGTCCGGCATCCGGGGGTCCTGCTGGCGGAGGACGACGAGCTGACCGCGTGGGCGACCGTGCACCTCGGCGACCTGGCCGGGCGCGACCTGGTGCTGTTCTCCCGGGACGCCGAGCCCGGCCTGTACGACGACACGCTGGCCTCGTGCCGCCGGGGCGGCTTCGTCCCCGCCGAGATCGTCTGCACCGACCGCGTGGAGTTCGCCCTCGGCCTGGTCCTTTCCGGCACGGCCGTCACGTTCGGCGCTCCTGCCGAGGTGCCGGGGGTGGTGTGGCGGCCCCTCGCGGGCGCGCCCCTGGCCTGGCGCTGCTCCCCGGCCTGGCGGGCCGAGCCGGGGCCGTACGTGCGAGACTTCACGACCGTGGCCGTACAGGTGCTGAAAGAGAGCGCCGGCATGGTGGACGAAGGTGTGCCGCCCGCGCCGCGCGTGGCGCCGCGCCCGGCGACCGGGTTCCTCGCATGACACCCGACATGACACGCGGCACGACGCGCGGCACCACACGCGACATGAGTCCCGGCATGAACCCGATGGAACGGGTCTTCCGGTCCGCCGGCGTCATGGGGTGGCTGCACGTGGTCGACATCGACGACGGGCGCGAGGTGGGCCTGCGTGCCGACGAGCCGGTGGTGCTCGCGTCGGTCTTCAAGGTGGCGCTGGTGCTGGAGCTGCACCGTCAGGCCGAGCGCGGGCTGTTCGACCTCACCGAGCGCGTCCGCGTGCCGGGCGCGGACCGTACGGGCGGGGGCACCGGGCTGGCGGCGATGCTGGACGACGCGACGCTGTCGCTGCGCGACCTGGCCTACCTGATGATGGCGGTGAGCGACAACACCGCGGCCGACGTGCTGCTCGCCCGGGTGGGCAGGGAGGCGGTCAACACGCTGCTCGACGGCCTCGGGCTGACGGCGACGCGGGTGACGCAGGACTGCCGCGAGATGCTCACCAGCCTGCGGGTGGACGCGGGTGTGGCGGACCAGTCGGACGTGAACCAGGCGTGCACCGACCCCGAGGTGGTGGCGCGCCTGAGCGCGCTCGACCCGGCGGTGGCCAACCGGAGCACGCCACGCGAGATGACCCGGCTGCTGTCCATGATCTGGCGGGACGAGGCGGCGGGAGCGGCCTCGTGCGCGGCGATCCGTCGTCTCATGGCGCTGCAGGTGTGGCCGCACCGGCTGGCCTCGGGGTTCCCGTTCGACGATGTCGCGGTGAGCGGCAAGACGGGCACGCTGCCCACGCTGCGCAACGAGATCGGGGTGGTGGAGTATCCCGACGGCGGGCGCTACGCCGTGGCCGTGTTCACCCGGTCGTACGGCACGGCGCAGAACCAGCCGCGGGCCGACGCCGCGATCGGGACCGCGGCGCGGATGGCGATCGACCAGCTCAGAACCCACATATGACAGGCCCTTTCTATGTGGGCGGGGAGGGTGACATGCGGCGCAAGCCTGGCAAAGATGGGGGCATGGTCGAGGAAGGCGCTCTGCTCTGGGAACCCACGCCCGACGTCGTACGTGCGGCCCGGATCACCCGTTACATGGAACGACTGGGCCGTACGGGGGACTACGAGGACGTCTGGAAGTGGTCGGTCGAGTCTCCGGCCGACTTCTGGACCTCCATATGGGACTACTTCGGCGTGGTCGGTACGCGTGGCGACGGGCCCGTCATCCGGGGAACGATGCCGGATGCCGAATGGTTCACAGGATCGGCCCTGAACTACGCCGAGAACGCGCTGCGCGGCCACCCCGGCCGGACGGCGGTGATTTTCCGCAACGAATCGGGCAGCCGTTGGCAGTACTCGCTCGGCGAGCTCCGCGAGGAGGTCGCCCGCGTCCGGGCGGGCCTCGTACGGCTGGGCGTGGGGCGTGGTGACCGGGTCGCCGCCTATGTCCCGAACGTCCCGGAAGCCCTCATCGCCTTCCTGGCCACCGCCTCGCTCGGGGCGATCTGGTCCTCCTGCTCGCCCGACTTCGGCGCGCCCAGCGTGACCGACCGGTTCGCGCAGATCGAGCCGAAGGTGCTCATCGCCGTGGACGGTTACCGCTACGGCGGCAAGGCGTACGACCGGTCGCAGGTGGTGCGCGAGATCGCCGGCAAGCTGCCGACGCTGGAGGCGACCGTCTGGATTCCCACGCTCCTCGAAGGCGCGCCCGATAACGGCGTGAGCTGGGACGACCTGCGGGCCGAGACCGCGCCGCTGGAGTTCGAGCGGGTGCCGTTCGGCCATCCGCTGTGGGTGCTGTACTCGTCCGGCACCACCGGCCTGCCCAAGCCCATCGTGCACGGCCACGGCGGCATCGTGCTGGAGCATCTCAAGTCGTTGTCCTTCCACCAGGACCTCGGCGAGGGGGATGTGTTCTTCTGGTACACCACTACCGGCTGGATGATGTGGAACTACCTCATCGGCGGCCTGCTGGTGGGGTCCACCGTCCTGCTGTACGACGGCAGCGCGGCCCATCCCGACACCGGCGCCCTGTGGCGGGTCGCCGCCGAGGAAGGCGTGACGTACTTCGGCACCGGCGCGCCGTACATCATGGCGTCGATGAAGGCCGGGGTGAAGCCGCAGGGGCTCGACCGGCTGCGCGGGATCGGCTCGACCGGCTCGCCGCTGCCGCCCGAGGGGTTCGCCTGGGTCTACTCGGACGTGAAGCCCGACGTGCAGCTCGGCTCGTTCTCCGGCGGCACCGACGTGTGCACCGGGTTCGTGGGCGCGGTGCCGCTGCTGCCGATCCGGGCCGGCGTGATCCCGTGCCGCTGCCTCGGCGCGTCGGTCGAGTCGTTCGACCCCGCGGGCGCCTCGATCGTGGGCGAGGTGGGGGAGCTCGTCATCACCCGGCCCATGCCGTCGATGCCGGTCATGTTCTGGAACGACCCCTTGGGTGACCGCTACCGGGAGTCGTACTTCGCCGACTACCCGGGCGTCTGGCGGCACGGCGACTGGATCAAGATCCTCCCCGACGGGGGTTGCGTGATCTACGGCCGTTCCGACTCCACCCTCAACCGCGGCGGCGTACGGATGGGCACCAGCGAGTTCTACCGCGTCGTGGAGCGGTTCGACGAGATCGCCGACAGCCTGGTCATCGACACCGGGCAGCTCGGCCAGGAGGGCAGGCTGCTGCTGTTCGTCACCCTGGCCGAGGGCGCGGAGCTGTCCGACGAGCTGGTGTCTCGCCTGCGTACGGCCCTGCGCACCGAGCTTTCTCCCCGGCACGTGCCCGACGAGATCCATGTGGTCCCCGGCATCCCGAGGACGCTGTCGGGCAAGAAGCTGGAGGTCCCGGTGCGGAAGATCCTGCTCGGCACCCCCGTCGAGAAGGCCGCCAACCCCGACGCCATGGCCAACCCCGAGGTCCTCGCCCACTTCACGCCGCAGCAGTAGAACGGCCGTCTATATAAGTGCACTTATAAGAAGTGCACTTATATAGATTCTCCGAGCCCGGCGGCGCGCTCAGACCGTCAGCACATGGACGTCATACTTGGGAATCCGGCCGTCTCTGGTGATTAAGGAGAGTCCTTCGTGGCGGGCCTGAGCGATCAGCAGCCGGTCGAAGGGATCGCGGTGAAGGAGTGGTACCTGAGTTGGCTCAATTTAGTGCGCACCTTCGGGGCTGCGGATCTGCTTGAGTGCGTCGCGTAGGTCTGTGGGCAGGGGGTCGGCGGCGGTCAGGACGTGGTTGCCGGCTTGGATATGGACGGTGCGGTAGCGGCGGGCGGTGCGGATGAACTTCTTGATCGACCATCCGGTCCGTGCTTCGATCCACCGGCCGACCGCCAGGGCGGCGAACACGATCGTCAGGTGCGCGTCGATGGACTCGCGTTTGTGGTGGTAGATCGGCCGGGCTTTGAGGTCGTGCTTGCTCATCCGGAAGGACTTTTCGATCTCGAACAGCCGGTGGTAGGAGCTGATGACGAACTCGGCGGTGATGGGTGTCCCGTCCGGGCAGGCGGCGAGATTGGTGATGTAGCCCTTGAGCCCGGCCAGGGCCTTGGCCTTGTCCACCAGCTCGGTGTTGACGCTCTTGGTGGCGCCGGACAGCTTGATGAACCGGTTGCGCTTGACCGGTGCCTGCCCGTCGACGGCGCGCTGGGCCTTGGCGACCTGCTCGTCGATGCCGCGCAGCGTGCGCCGGGCCCGCTCAGCCCGGTACTGGTAGTAGATCATCTGGTCGCGGCGGGGCCGGCTCGATCCCGACGGCCAGGGCTGGATGAAGATGTGCCCGTCGGGGATCGGGGTGCCGGGGTGCTCGCGCCGCCACTGCGTGACCGCATACGGCACCTCGGGGATCTTCATGCCGAGGATGAACGACAGCCCAGCGGCTTCGATGGCCTGCTTGTTGGCTTCGGAGATCATCCCGGCGTCGGCCACGATCGTGACGTCCGGCAGGTCGTGGGCCGCCATGAACCCTTCGATCACCGGGAGCATGGTGTGGGTCTCGGCCTTGTTGCCCTCGAAGGCGGTCACCATGAGCGGGAACCCGGAGGAGTCGGTGAGCAGCCCGATCGTGATCTGCGGGTCCAGGCGGCGTTCCTTGGAGAAGCCCGGCTCGCGGAACCCATCCCCGGCGTCGGTCTCGAAGTACAAGGTCGACACGTCGTACAGGACCAGGCTGGCCGGCCCGAGGCGGGTGTGGGCCGCGCACGCACCGGCCAGGGCCTGGCGCCACTGCGGTGTGGCGTAGTCCGGCAGGCGGCGTTTCACCGTGGCATACGACACCGGAGCGATCCCGGCCTCGGCGAGCACGCGCAGGCTGTCGTGTTTGCTCGTCGGTTCGATCACCCGCGCGAGCACCAGCTGCCGGAATACCTCATCGCCTCCGGCTGCGGCAGCAAATCCCAGCGTGTCGTAGGCGCGGGACAGCGCGTCCCACAGGTGTTCCATCCGCGAGCTGACGATCTCCAGCGGCCCGCCCGCTGCCGGCCCGTCGTCCAGCCCCAGGTCCAGTTCTTGCTGGCCGGTGGCCAGCCGCTGACGCGCCACCGCCTTGAGCGTCTCCAGTTCGGCGTCGTCGTGCGCCGACCCGATGTGCTCGATCTCCCGCGATCCGCGGCGGGAGGAGTGGACGATCTGCACTGCCCGGGCGCCTGAGGCCGTCTTCACCGTCCGCACGTACGGAGACACGGCCACCAGGGTAGAGACATGATCGATTTAGTGCGCACTTTTCGCCGTTCCGAACCGGGAACCACGAGGTCAGCGCCTCGCGCTCAGCGGCGATCTTGAAACGTGAGCCAAGTCAGGTCATACTTGGGAATCCGGCCGTCTCTGGTGATTAAGGAGAGTCCTTCGTGGCGGGCCTGAGCGATCAGCAGCCGGTCGAAGGGATCGCGGTGAAGGAGTGGTAGCCTCCCCGCCTCGATGGTGTGGCCAAAGCGAATCGGCAGTTCGCGGAACTCGCTGTCGCGGATTCGTTCGACGAGGTCGTCGGGTGCGACCAGCTTGCCGATGCTCTGCTTGATGGCCACCTCCCAAAGAGTGGCCGGGCTCACGAAGACCTCCGGCTCTTCCTCGATCATGCTCTTGATCTCGTCGGCGAGCGTCGGGTCGTCGCTCAGCCACCAGAGGACGACGTGTGTGTCGAGAAGCATCCTCACGGCAGCAGCCCGAAATCCCTCGCGATGGCATCGTTGACCTCGGGTGAGTCCCAGTCGTCGGCCATGTGGAGCTGCCCTTTCAGGGAGCCCCTGCCGCGGCGGCTCACCTTGGTCGGGAAGGGAATGACCTTGGCCACGGGACGACCGGCACGGCTGATGACGATCTCCTCGCCGTGCTCGACTCTGTCGATGATGCGCGACAGGTTCGTCTTCGCCTCGTGGATGTTGTATTGCTCGGTAGCGCCTTCTGACATCACCGACCTCCTTAGCTAAGTTAGCTTAGCCCGCCGACGTCGCCACGACGCGTTCGTGCGCATCCTGGAGCAGTTGGGACGCGCGCGGGCGGCTGGGGTCGGGGCGGGGGATGCCCAGGTGCGTCTCGCGCAGCTCGTCCATCAGGTCCTCCCACAGCGGCGGGCCGCCCTCTTCCAGCAGTCGTGCCCGTACGGCCAGCTCCGGCGTCGTCGGACGGTGCCGCAGTCCCCACGAGCCGAGCGCGACCATGATCGGGACCGTCTGGATGCCCGCCTCGGTGAGGCTGTAGGTGCCCCGCCGTCCCCGGCCCGCGTCCTCGTGGGTCAGCAGACCACCGGCGACGAGGCTCTTGAGACGGCTGCTGAGGATGTTCGACGCGATCCCCTCGATGGAGTTGCCGAGCAGGTCACGGAAGTGCCGCCGCCCGCCGAAGATGATGTCGCGCAGGACGATGAGGCTCCACCTGTCGCCGAGTGCCTCCACCGCCGCGTTGATCGCGCACCCCGACCGCGGCTCGTCTGGCATGCGGACCTCCAAACTGATTGCGTTTTGCCATCACCTAGTCTACGGTCGATCCCAGTAGTTGCAATCCGCAATCACTCGCCGAATCCGGGAGATCAGCCATGTCGCGTGTCAGAGTGCACAACTTCTCCGTCTCCCTGGACGGCTTCGCCACGGGTGAGGGGCAGACGCTCGAAGAGCCGTTCGGCCACGCCGGCGGACGGCTCCACGAGTGGTTCTTCGAGACCCGCATCTTCCGCGCCATGCAGGGGAAGACCGGCGGTGCCGCTGGGGCCGACGACGCCCTGGCCCGCACCTGGAACGAGGGCGTCGGCGCGGAGATCATGGGCCGCAACAAGTTCGGGCCGCAGCGGGGCCCGTGGGAGGACCACGAGTGGACCGGATGGTGGGGCCCGAACCCGCCGTTCCACACCCCGGTCTTCGTCATGACCCATCACCCGCGGCCATCGGTGGAGATGGAGGGCGGCACCACCTTCCACTTCATCGACGCCACCCCCGAGGAGGTGCTGCGGCAGGCGCGCGAGGCCGCGGGCGGTCTCGACGTGCGGATCGGCGGCGGGCCGGGCGTCGTCCGTCAGTTCCTCGCCGCGGACCTGGTCGACCACATGCACGTCGCCGTCGTCCCGATCGTCCTCGGCCGCGGCGAACGACTGTGGGACGGGCTCGAAGGGCTTGAGCAGCGCTTCGACATCGAGTCCGTGACCACCCCCAGCGGCGTCACCCATATGACCTTCACCCGCCGGTAACCGTGAAAGGTAGACGGACATGACCGAGCACATCACCTCGAAGGACGGCACGACCCTCGCCGTCGACACGATCGGCCAGGGCACGCCGGTGGTCCTCGTGGGCGGCGCGTTCAACGACCGCTCCACCGTCGCCGGGCTCGCCGCCGAACTCGCGTCGGCGTTCACCGTCGTGACGTACGACCGGCGCGGCCGGGCGGGCAGCGACGACAAGAGCGACGACTATCGGGTCGCCAACGAGATCGACGACCTGGCGGCCGTCATCGAGCACGTCGGCGGCCGGGCCTCGGCGTTCGGCCACTCCTCGGGCGCGATCCTCGTGCTGGAAGGGGTCATGCGCGGCCTGCCGATCGACCGGGTGGCCGTCTACGAGCCGCCGTACTGCGCGGACGAGAACCAGCCGAGGCCGGCGGCCGACATCTACGACCGGCTCAAGGCCCTGGTGGCCGCCGGTGACCGCGACGGCACGGTGGAGCTGTTCCTCCACGAGGCGGTCGGAGTGCCGACCGAGGCGATCGCCGGGATGAAGGCCGGGCCGGGGTGGGCGTTCCTGGCCGACAAGGCGCCCAGCCTGCCGTACGACGTGCTGGTCAGCGAGATCTGGCAGGTGATGCCGTACGAGCGGCTCGCCCGGATCGGCGTGCCGGTGCTGGCGGTGTACGGCGACCAGACCGCGCCGAACCTGGCGGAGGGGACGAAGGCCGTCGCGGCGACCGTGCCCGGCGCCGAACTCCGGGTGATGCCCGGCGAGGACCACGCGGTGTTGCAGCGGCCGGCGGCGCTGGCGGAGATCCTCACGAAGTTTCTCGGCTGAAAATGTCGGAGCGGGCGGCTACCGTCGAATCGGCATGCGAATCGACGGCGCGATCCCTCAGCTCATCGGCAGGGAGCATCCTGCCGCGCTGCTGCGCGCCGAGATCGCGCGGGCGGTCGGCAGTCACGGCGGCCTGACGCTGGTCGCCGGTGAGGCCGGCATCGGCAAGACCACGCTCGTCACCAGCGCGGCCGAGGAGGCCAGGCGCCTGGGCGCGCTGGTCCTCGGCGGAGCCTGCTGGGAGTCCGACAACGCCCCCGGCTACTGGCCGTGGGTGCAGGTGCTGCGAGGAATGCGGCGGTGGGCCGCGCCCGAGGAGTGGGCGGCGGCCGAAGACGCCGGGGGCGCCGGACTGGCCGCGCTGCTGGGCGAGTCGCCGAGCGCCGACGCGGCCGAGGGCTTCCGGCTGTACGACGCGGTGACGAGCGCCCTGGTGGCGGTGTCCCAGAGCCGTCCCCTGGTGGTCGTGCTCGAAGACCTCCACTGGGCCGACGCCGCGTCGCTCCGGCTGCTGGACTTCGCGGCCCAGCACACCTGGTTCGAGCGGGTGCTGCTGGTGGGCACCTACCGCGACGTGGAGGTGGAGTCGGCGGACCATCCGCTGCGGCCCCTCGTGCTGCCGCTCGTCGCGCGGGCGACCACGGTGACCCTGACCGGGCTCGAACGCGAGGAGGTCGGCGCGCTGATGACCCGCGCCGCCGGCCTGAATCCGTCCGCCGACCTCGTCGCCGAGGTGCACCGGCGCACCGGCGGCAACCCCTTCTTCGTGGAGCAGACCGCGCGGCTGTGGCGCAGCGGCGGTTCGGTCGCCACGATCGCTCCCGGCGTTCGCGACACCCTGCTGCGGCGGCTGTCCCTGCTGCCCGCGCCGGTCGTGGACCTTCTCGTCACCGCCGCGGTGCTCGGGCGTGAGTTCCACCGCCAGGTGCTGGCCGCCGTCGCCGCCGCTCCCGTCCTCCAGGTGGAACGGCTGCTCGACCAGGCGGTGGCCGCCCGGCTCGTCATAGCGAAGGGCGGGTCGGCAGGCGGCGGGTCGGCAGGCGGCGAGGTGTTCGCGTTCGCGCACGATCTGGTCCGCCAGACGCTCTACGAGTCGCTCGATGAGAAGGCCGCGGCCCGGCGGCACGCCGCGGTGGTCGACGCCGTGGAGCGGTCGCCGGCTCTCGCGGAGCATGTGCTCTCCGCCGACGTGGCCCGGCACGCCTATCTGGCCGGTGACCACGTCGAGCCGGCCCACGCGGCCGACCGGTTGCTCGCCGCGGCCCGCGACGCCGCCGCGCGCCTGGCCACCGAGGAGGCGCTCGGGCACTATCGCCGGGCGCTCGAACTGGCCGCCGTCGCCGGTGAGCACCGCCGGCGCGTCCTGATCGCACTCGAACTCGGCCGCGAGGTCTACCACGGGAACGACCGCGACGGCGGCAGGCGTGCGTTCGAGGAGGCGGCCGCCGTCGCCCGGGAGATCGGCGAGCCCCAGCTCATCGCGAGGGTGGCGCTGACCTTCTATGCGTCCTGCGGTGGCGACGGTGGTCCGCTGGTCGCAGATCTGCTGCGTGAGGCGCACGCCGCGCTGGTCCGGGACGGCCGGCCTCCCGGCGAGGAGCTGTCCCTCGACCACCTGGCACGGGAGCTGGCCATCCACGTGGCGCTGCTCGCCCGGCGCGGCGAGGACGACGAGGCGCTGGCCTTCAGCCTGTGGGCCTCCCACGACGCCATCTGGGGCCTGGGCACCGCACCGGAGAGGGTGGCGCTCACCGGAGAGCTACTGACCCTGGCCCGCCGCACGGGCGACGTCGAGATGGAGAGCATCGCCGCCGCGTTGCGCTGGGTGGCACTGCTCGAACAGGGCGACCCCGCCTATTTCGACCAGTTCCGCGAGTTCGTAGCGCTCGGCGGCCGCGCCGACCTGCCGCGCATCGACATAGCGACGGCCAGCGACCGCAGCATCATCGCCGCCCTCACGGGCGACTTCGCCCAGGCTGAGGCCCTGCTCGACGAGCTCGCCCGGTTCGAGCACGGGCACGACCACTGCCTCTACATGCTGGACCACCACCGCTGGGCCGTACGCATGCTCCAGGGCCGCGACGACGGCCTGGACGAGATCCACCGGGCGCTGCGCCGGGGCGGGCACCCCTGCCCCGGCCTGCTCGAAGGGATGACCGCGCTGCGCAGGGGAGACGGCGCGACCGCGCTGCGCCACCTGCGCGACACCATGGCGAGGGGCGAGCCGCGACGTGCGGTGCAGCCCCTGTGGCTGCGGTTCCAGGCCATGGTGGCCGCCTGGTCGCGTGACCCGGAGCTGTGCGAGAAGGCGCGGACCGAGCTCGACCCCTATCTCGGCACCTGGGCGGTGTCGATGTACGGCTGGGACATCGGCGGCCCGGTGGTCCTCCTGCGTGCCCTTGTCGACGCGGCGCAGGAACGCTGGGACGAGGCGATCGACGGGTTCACCGCCGCCTGGCACTCCGCCGAGCTGCTGCTCGCCCGCCCGTGGTCCGTCGAGGCGCGGGCGCATCTCGGCGAGGCGCTGCTGCGGCGGTGCCGCCCGGGCGACGCCGAGGAGGCCGGGAAGCTGCTGGACGACGTGGAGAGCGAGGCGCGCCGGCTCGGCATGCGGCACGTCCTGGAGCGCGTCCGCAGGAGCCGCACACCGCCCGGCGCCGGAGCCGAGTTCCGGCGGGACGGCGCGGTCTGGACCCTGGGGTTCGGCGGCCACACCGTCCGCCTGCCCGACGCCAAGGGCCTGCGCGACCTCCATCTCCTGCTGAGCCATCCCGGGGCCGACCTGCCCGCCGTACGGCTGCTCGACCCGGAGGGCGGGGAGCTGGTCGTCGCCGCCCGGGGGATGGGCGGCGACGCGGTCCTCGACGAGGAGGCCAAGGCGCGCTATCGGCGCCGGCTCGCCCTGCTCGATGAGGAGATCGACCGGGCGGCCGAGCGGCGCGACGACGGCCGGGCTGCGGAGTTCGACAGGGAACGGGCGGCCCTGCTGGCCGAGCTGCGCTCCGCCTCCGGTCTGGGCGGCCGGGACCGCCGTCTCGGCGACGAGGCGGAGCGCGCCCGCAAGGCCGTCACCGCCCGCATCCGCGACGTGCTGCGCAAGCTCGACCACCTGCATCCCGCGTTGGCCGCGCACCTCCGCGCGGCCGTCTCCACCGGCGCCACCTGCCGCTACCAGCCCGGCCACGAGATCACCTGGCGCCTGTGACTATTTGCGGTTGTAGAGCCGCATGGTCAGCGCGCCGAAGATCACGACCGACAGCGCGCCGCAGACCAGCACCCAGGTGATCTCCCCGGTGTCGGGGCTGCCCGCCATCAGGGAACGCGCCGCGGTGACCAGGTGGGATATGGGGTTGACCCCGACGAACGCCTGCAGCCAGCCCGGCATGGTCTGCGGGTCGACGTAGACGTTGCTGAGGAAGGTGAGCGGGAACAGCACCATCATGCTGACGCCCATCACCGACTTCTCGCTGCGCAGCAGCAGCCCGAACATCGTCCAGATCCACGAGAACGCGAACGAGAAGGCCACCAGCAGCGCGATCGCGGCCACCACGCCGGCGACCCCGCCCTGCGGGCGGAAACCCAGCGCGAGGCCGACCACGAGGATGACCGTCGAGGCCATCGTGTAGCGCAACGCGTCGCCGAGCAGGTAGCCGACCATGGTCGACGGCCGCCAGATCGGCAGGCTGCGGAAGCGGTCGAAGACGCCCTTCTCGATGTCCTTGTTGACCTCGACCCCGGTGTACATCGTGATCATGACGACGCTCGTCACCATGATGCCCGGCAGCAGGAACTGCAGATACTCCGTCGGCGAGCCCGCCAGCGCACCGCCGAACAGATAGGTGAACATCAACGTCATCATGATCGGGAACGCGGTGACGTCGAAGAGCTGCTCGGGCACGTGCTTGATCTTCAACATCGCCCGCCAGCCGAACGTCAGCGAGGCCGACAGGGCGCTGGGGCGCGGCGGGCGTACGCCAGGCGCCAGGACCGCGCCGAGCGTGTCGGCGGCGGGGACGAAGGACGTGCCGGTCTCGGTGGTCGTGGCGCTCATGCCGCCTCCTCCTGAGCGTTCTCGCCGGTGGCCGGGTGATCCGTAAGGGCAAGGCTGTGCTCCCCAGGAGGCGCGCCGGTCAGCGCGAGGAAGGCCTCGTCGAGGCTGGGCTGGCCGAGGGAGAAGTCGTCCACGACGATGCCGGACGCCGCCAGCGCCGCGAGGGCGCGCGAGGCCCGCTCCGGGGCCGCGTCGGCGTCTTCCCCGGCGACGCGGGCGGTCAGGGCCACGGGATCGGCCTCCAGATGGACCTGGGTGTTCAGCTCCTTGGCCAGCACCCGCTCGGCCTCCGGCCGCTGCGCGGCGTCCCGCAGCCGCACGTGCACCGCCCCCGAGCCGACCGACGACTTGAGCTCGCCCGGCGTGCCCTCGGCGATGACCCTGCCGTGGTCGATGACCGCGATGCGCCCCGCCAGCCGGTCGGCCTCGTCCAGATACTGCGTGGTGAGCAGCACGGTCGTGCCGTGGGCGACCACGATCCTGATGATGTCCCAGACCTGGTTGCGGCTGCGCGGGTCGAGGCCGGTCGTGGGCTCGTCCAGGAACAACAGGTCGGGCGTGTTGAGGATGCTGGCCGCGATGTCCAGCCTTCTGCGCATGCCGCCCGAGTAGTTCTTGACCTGCCGGCGGGCGGCCTCGGTCAGCCCGAACGCCTCGAGCAGCTGCATGGCCCGGTCTTTGGCCGCGGCCTTCCTGTGGCCCAGCAGCCTGCCGAGCAGGACCAGGTTCTCCACCCCGGTCATCTCCTCGTCCACCGAGGCGTACTGGCCCGTCAGACTCACCCGGCCGCGTACGGCGTCGGCCTCGCGCAGCACGTCGTGGCCGAAGACCCTGGCCTCGCCGCCGTCCGGGCGCAGCAGGGTCGCCAGTATCTTGACCGCCGTGGTCTTGCCCGCCCCGTTGGGGCCGAGCACGCCATATACCGTGCCGGCCGGCACCGTGAGGTCGAGACCGTCCACCGCGCGGTTGTCGCCGAATGTCTTGACCAGGCCCGATGTCTCTATCGCCAGGTCGTGCATGATCTGTCGTCTCCGTTTCATCCAAACGTTCACGAAACAGGCGCCAGATCCGGCGCGGACGCCGCTAGATCCGATCTAGCGGGCACCGTTGCGGGCCGACACGACCCGGATCCGTGACATCTGTCGTGGGCGGGTCGTGACAGACGGCGGGGGCCCGCGTCGAGGCGGCGGCGGAGGCTTGCCGCATGAACCTTCATGACGGCGCCCCCGCCCTCTCCATCGCGGGGCTGCGCAAGACGTACGGCGAGACCCGCGCGGTCGACGGAGTCGACCTGGTGGTGGACCGGGGGGAGGTGGTGGCCCTGCTCGGCCCGAACGGCGCGGGAAAATCCACCACGATTGACATGGTCGTCGGGCTGAGCCGTCCGGACGCGGGGGAGATCGCCGTGTTCGGCGCGTCTCCGCATGAGGCGGTGCGGCGCGGCCTGGTGGGCGTGATGCCGCAGGAGGGCACGCTGCTCGACGACGTGACCGTCCGCGAGACGGTGGCGCTGATCGCGTCGTTGCACCGGACGCCGCTGCCGGTGGAGGAGGTGCTGGGCCGCGCCGGGGTGGCCGGCCTCGCCGGTCGCCGGGCCGCGCTGCTGTCCGGCGGCCAGCGGCAGCGGGTGCGGTTCGCCATGGCCCTGGTGTCCGGCCCCGGCCTGCTGGTGCTCGACGAGCCGACGGCGGCCATGGACTTGACGGCCCGGCGGGAGTTCTGGCAGTCGATGCACGCCTTCGCCGAGACCGGCCGCACCGTGCTGTTCTCCACGCACTACCTGGAGGAGGCCGAGGCGTACGCCGACCGGGTCGTGCTGATGCACGCGGGCCGCGTCGTGGCCGACGGCCCGGTATCGGCGGTCATGGCCGAGGTGTCCGGCCGTACGGTGACCGCGACCGTGCCCGGCGCGCGCGCCGAGGACCTGGGCGCGCTCCCGGGCGTGACTGCGGCGCACGTGCGCGATGGCCGGGCCGAGCTCCGCTGCACCGACTCCGACCTGGTCGTACGGCACCTGCTGGCGCGCTATCCCGAGGTGCGGGACGTCGAGGTCGGCGCGCTGGGCCTGGAGGAGGCGTTCCTGCGCCTGACCGGAGCAGCGGAGGCCGTGCGATGACCGGATATCTCGCGTTCGAGATCAGACGGACCCTGCGGGACGCCAAGTTCCTGCTGTTCGCGGTCGCCCTGCCGGTGGGCATCTATCTGCTGATGGCCGACCGCTTCGCCGACCAGGGCGCTCCCGCGGCGTACGTGATGGGCGGGGTCGCGGTGTTCGGGGCGATGAAGGCGGCGCTCGACGTTGGGGCACGTACGGCGGTGGAGCGCGGCATCGGCTGGCAGCGCCAGTTGCGGCTGACTCCGCTCAGCGGCGGCGGCTATCTGCTGGCCAAGGCGTCGGTGGCGATGGTCGTGGCGCTGCCGCCGGTGGCCGGGGTGTCGCTGGTCGCCGCGCTCACCGGCGGGGTGGACCTGTCCGCGGGCGGCTGGGCGACGGCCGTGCTCGGCGTGTGGGCGGGCACGGTGCCGTTCGCCCTGCTCGGCCTGCTGATCGGCCAGTTCGCCAGTGCCCGGGGCCTCCAGGCGTACCAGGGGGCGGTGGTGCTGGTGCTCAGCTTCGTCGGCGGGCTGTTCATCCCGGTGAGCACGTTCCCCGCCGCGCTCGCGGTGGTGGCCAAGGTCCTGCCGAGCTACTGGCTCGCCGAGATCGGCCACGCCGCCGCGCTGGGCGGGCACAGCAGCGGGGGAGGCAGCGGGGTGGCCGTGCTGGTCCTGGCGCTGTACACGCTCGTGCTGGGCGTCGCCGTGGCCGTCCGGTATCGCCGCGACACGGCGCGGGCCTAGGGTGATTGACGTGGGCGAGCAGGGCGTATGGGGGCGTTCCGCCTGGCCGGTGTGGAACCCGGCCCGGCCGGGGTCTCGCTCGGCTCACGTCCGCGGCGTCCTCGTGCTGGCGCTCCTGCTGGTCTGGCCGCTGTGGGAGACGCTGCGGGAGGCGCTGAGGCCGGACGGATCCGGGCCGCAGGCCCCGGCGGTGCGGATCGCGCTCGGCGCCGTCACTGTCCTGTACGCGGCGGGCTGGCTCTGGTCCATGATCGGCGGGATCCGCCTGCCGCCCCGGCGGCGGATCCTGCTCGTCGGGGCGCTGTTCGCGCTGGCGGCCGTGGCGGCCCTGCTGCGCGACGGCCCGCTCTATCTCGGCCATGCCGGCGTGTTCAGCTACGTGCTCGCGGTGGCGGCCTGGCTGCTTCCGGCCCGCTGGGGCGTGCTGCTCGCGGCGGCGACCTGGCTGCTTCAGGTGCTCGCACAGTGGCTCGCCCCCGGCCCCGTCACCTGGGAGCACGTGGGCGGCCTCGTCCCCGGGGTCGTGATCCCGGTGGCCGTGACGCTGCTGATCCGGCTCGTCGTCCAGCTCGGCCAGGCCCACGAGGAGATCGCGGCGCTGGCCACGGCGGCCGAGCGCGACCGGCTGGCCAGGGACCTCCACGACGTGCTCGGGCACAGCCTGACCACGATCACGGTGAAGACCGCCCTGGCCCGCCGGGTGCTGGAGAGTGGCGGCGACGTCGAACGCGCTCTGGCCGAGCTGCGCGACGTCGAACGGCTGTCCCGGGAGGCGCACGGCGAGGTGCGCCTGACCGTGTCGGGCCGCCGCCGGCCGTCCCTCGCCGCCGAGCTGGCGGGGGCACGCGCCGCGCTGCGGGCCGCCGGGATCAGCCCGATCCTCCCGCCGTCCGCCGACCACGTGCCGGCCGAGCTGGCCGAGCCCTTCGCGTACGTCCTGAGAGAGGGGGTCACCAACGTGATCCGGCACAGCGGCGCCACCCGGTGCGAGGTGCTGCTCGGGGACGACTGGCTTGAGGTGCGCGACAACGGCACGGGGCAAGACACGGGGCGAGAAACCGCGGGGCGGCACGCGGCGAAGCCCGGCAACGGCCTGTCCGGCCTGGCCGAGCGGCTGCGCGCCGTCGGCGGGCGGGTCGAGGCGGGCCCGCTGCCCGCGGGCGGCTTCCGGCTGCGGGCGAGCCGCGCATGATCAGGGTGCTGCTCGCCGACGACCAGGCGCTCGTACGCGGGGCGCTCGCGGCGATGCTCGCGCTGGAGCCCGACATCGAGGTGGTGGCCCAGGTCGGCTCGGGCGAGGAGGTCGTCGAGGCGGCCCGGCACGCCCGGCCCGACGTGGCGTTGATCGACGTGCAGATGCCGGGCAGGGACGGCCTGGAGGTCACGGCCGACCTGCGCGCCGCGCTCCCGTCGTGCCGGGTGGTGATCTGCACGACCTTCGGGCGGCCCGGCTACTTCGCCCGTGCCATGGAAAACGGCGCCTCGGGCTTCGTCGTGAAGGACGCGCCGCCTGAGCACCTGGTCGACACGGTGCGCCGGGTGCACGCGGGCCTGCGCGTGGTCGATCCCGCCCTGGCCGCCGAGTCGCTCGCCAGCGGGTCGAGCCCGCTGACCCCGCGGGAGCGCGACGTGCTGCGCGCGGCCCGGCAGGGCGGCACGGTGGCCGAGATAGCGCGGAGCCTGCACCTTTCGGCCGGGACCGTACGCAACCACCTGTCGGCGGCGATCGGCAAGACCGGCGCGAGCACCCGCGCCGAGGCCGCGCTGATAGCCGACGAACAGGGCTGGCTCTGACGCGCCGTTTCCGGAAAAAGGGAATGACCGGAAAGCGGCTCGGGCGCGAGAATCGCCCGCATGTCAGAGCCCATGTCGCAGCCGATGTTGCAGACCGACCGCATCACGCTCGTGCCGCTGTCCGACGACCACCTTGAGCACGAGATCGAGCTCGACGCCGATCCCGAGGTCATGCGCTACCTCACCGGCCGTGCGCGCACCCGCGAGGAGGTGGAGGCCCTCCACCGTCAGCGGCTCGACGTCGCGCACCGCGCCGCCGGGCTCGGCTTCTGGGCCGGGTTCGTGGACGGGAAGTTCGTCGGCTGGTGGCTTCTGGAGCCGCCCGCGCGTGCCGACCAGGGCCCGGCCGACGGACAGGCCGAGCTCGGATACCGGCTCCTGCGGCGCTACTGGCGCCAGGGCCTGGGCAGCGAGGGAGCCCGCGAGCTGCTTCGTTACGCGTTCGAAGACCTCCGGCTCGACCGCGTCTTCGCCGAGACCATGGCGGTCAACGCCGCCTCCCGCGCGACGATGGCCGCGATCGGCATGCAGTACGTCCGTACGTTCCACATGGACTGGGAGGAGCCGCTCCCCGGCAGCGAGCTCGGCGAGGTCGAGTATGCGATCACCCGGGAGCAGTGGCTCGTTTCCCGAACGGCCCCCGCCTGATCTGGCTAGGTTGACCAAATGGACGTGGAGATCAGCGGCATACCAGTGCATTTCGCCGAGCACGGCGACGGCATGCCCGTTCTGGCGCTGCATGGAGCGGGAGTGGACCACCGCGAGATGGCCGGCGCGCTGGAACCGGTCTTCCGCGACCTGCCCGGCTATCGGCGCGTCTACCCCGACCTGCCCGGCATGGGGCGCACTCCGGTGGGGGACCGGCTCCGCGGCTCCGACGACGTCCTCGATCTCGTGCTCGGTCTGGTCGACGCCGTCGCCGGCGATCGGCCGTTCGCGGTCGTCGGCCACTCGTTCGGCGGATATCTGGCCCGGGGCATCGCCGCCCGCCGTCCGGACCAGGTCGCGGGGCTGGCGCTGATCTGCCCGCTCGGCGAGGACACGCGTGACGTGCCCGCGCACGAGGTGCTGTACGCCTCGGCCGACGTGGCCGGGGTGCTGAGCCCGACCGAGCAGGCCCAGTTTCGTGACTACTTCGTGGTGCAGACGCCCGCCACGCTCGAACGGTTCCGGGAGCACGTGGCCCCGGCCCTGCCCCTCGTCGACCGGGACGGCCTCGGGCGGGTCTTCGAACAATGGCGGCTGAGCGACGTCTCCCCGTACGCCGGCCCGACCCTGATCATCGCCGGGCGCCAGGACTCCACCGTGGGGTACGCCGGCGCCTGGGAGCTGGTGGCGCGCTATCCGCATGCCACCTACGCCGTCCTCGACCGGGCCGGGCACGCGCTGCCGCACGAGCAGACCGGGCTGCTGGCCGCGCTCGTCGGCGAATGGCTCGACAGAGTGGCGATCCGTTAGACCATGCCGTTAGACCATGCCGGGAATCAGCGATCATAAGCCCGAGACGGCGCAGAGGGCGCCGGGATGGCGGCCCGTGAGGCGGTCGAGCCTGGCGGCGGTGGCGTCGTCCGCGGGGAGATAGGCGATCAGGACCTGGCTGTCGTCGTCGGACAGGCCGAGGGTCTCGTAGGCCAGCCGTAGTTCGCCCGCCTCGGGATGCGCCAGCCGTTCGAGACCGGTGCGCCTGGGCGGGCCGGGCGGCGTCGCCAACCGGTCGGTGAAGGGCGCGCCGACGGCCAGGGTCAGCTCGTTGACGAGGTGCTCGACGTGCGGGTCCTCCCGGGAAATCCCCGGTTTCAGCGCGGCGAGCCGCTCGCCGGCGACCCGGTCCCACTCGGGGTACGCGGCCTTGGCCCGGGGGTCGGCGAAGACGTACCGCACCAGGTTGGCTGGCCGGCGGTCGAGCAACCCGATGGGGCCGGCAAGCAGCTCGTAGCCGTTCGTGTGGGCGAGCACGTCGCCGAGCCGGTTGACGACCACCGCCGGGGCGGGTTCGAGCCGGTCGAGCAGCGCCCGGACGGTGGGACGCACCGACTGCGCGGGCGGCCCCTGGCACGGGCCGACGAGCCGGCCGGCACCGTCGGCCGCCTTGAAATGGTGGAGCAGATGGAGGCGGTCGTCGGACGACAGGCGCAACGCGTCGGCGAGGGCGGCGAGCACGGGCACCGAGGGGTGACGGTCCCGCCCCTGCTCAAGCCGGGTGAGATATTCGACGCTGATCCCGGCCAGCGTGGCCAGCTCGGAACGGCGAAGGCCGGGGGTCCGGCGCCGGCCGCCGCCGGGCAGCCCGACCTCGGCGGGGGTGACCGCCTCACGGCGGGACCGCAGGAACTCTCCCAGGGTGTTGTCGCTCACGCTTCGCAGGCTACCGAGCGACCTCGCCTCCGATCGTGGCCCTGCGGGGGCCAGTCTCGGCCCGGCCTCCCTCGGGTGGTCCCCGTCACCGGATCCTCGGTGCTGTTCACGGTTGTCACTGACATGAGGAGCGCCGACATGGATCTGGGACTCACCGGCCGTACGGTCATCGTGACGGGGGCCTCCGGCGGCATCGGGCGGGAGATCGCCCGCGGGTTCGCCGCCGAAGGAGCCGACGTGGTGCTCACCTATCACCACGCGCAGGACGGTGCGGAACGGCTCGCCAAGGAGATCGGCGGACGCTCGCTCGTCGCGCCGTACGAGATGGACGACGACGAAGCGGCCCGCGGCCTGGTCGAGAGCGTGCTCGCGTGGTCGGGCCGGATCGACGTGCTGGTCAACAACGCCGTGCACTGGGGCGCCGACGAGCCGGAAGCGGACCTCCCGTTCGACGCCGTGCCCGACGTGAGGTGGCAGAAGGTGATCCGGGTCAACGTCGAGGGCGCGCTGCGGCTCAGCCGGGCGGTCGTCCCGTCGATGCGGGAGCGCGGATGGGGCCGGATGGTGCACATCTCGTCGAGCATCGCGGTCGACGGCATGCCCGGCGGGGAGTTCTACGGGGCGGCCAAGGCGGCGCTGCATGGTTTCAGCAGGTCCGCCGCGTTCGGGTTGGGGAAGGCCGGCGACATCCTGTCCAACGTCGTCATGCCCGGCTTCACCAGGACCGAGACGAACGCCGAGATGGCCGAGCAATGGGGCGGGCACTACAGCGCGCGGGCTCCGATCGGCCGCCTGCTCGACGCCGCCGAGGTCGCGAACGCCGTCGTCTATCTGGGCTCGGCCGCCAACACCGGCATCACCGGACAGGCGATCAAAGTGACCGGCGGGGCCTGACACCTGTTCGCTGTGACGACCCGATGCGAGCCCGCGCCGTAGCCGCCGGCTGGTCTGGGCCGGACGGCCTGCGGGCCCGCACGACTCGGGCCGCGGTTACGCACCGCCAGAGGTGGTTCTACTGGCGCATGAGCAGGAAGGTGTGCTGGCCCTCCGCACCGATCTCGGCGTCGAGCGTCTTGTCGTCGAGCGAGGGCGCCACCTCCGCCTCGACGAAGACCCGGGTGTCCGCCTTCTCGATCACCTGGTCGCCGGCCTGCGGCGCGCTCACCAGAGACAGTTCGAGGGAGGCTTCCGGGCCGGGCCTCGCCGCCAGTCGCAGGCCCGCCTCATCAGGGATGTTGTCACCGGCCGTCAGATCACGAATCGCCATGACGGCGTTGTCGGTCAGCGTCAGCATTGACTTGCTCCTTCACGAATGGGGGCGGATTTTCCGTACGGCCGGAGAAACCTCCGGCCCCATGTGGTCGGGACGGCCCGACGGCGCGTGCGCGACGCCGGCCACTCCGACCTCGTTACGCCGTACCCCCGATCCGGGGACGAAACCGCGTAGCGCTCCGGCCGTGCGCGTCCTGGCGATCACTGTCCTGATAACTGCCGCCCATCGGTCCTCTTGCCGTGGCTTGTTCTCACGGTGTCCTGAGTGTGGCAACAGCGCACAGGACGCTACATATGCAAAGCTATTTACTTGTTTTTCTACGAGCTCACCGAGTGGGGCCACGACCTGGAGCCGATCCTCGTGCACCTGAGCCGATGGGGCCGGCAGTCCCTGCTGCGGGAGACGACGACGCCCCTCGGGATCGATTCGGCCGGTCTCAAGGCCCTGGTGATCGACGGGACCCCGCCCGTCCGGCTCGGGGAGCGGCTGAAGACCACCGGCGATCGCGCTGTCCTCCAGCGGCTGCTCGACGCCATCGCGACAGAGTGACCGAAGGGGAGATCGCACATGAGCTCGTCACCGGAATCGAGTGAGGTCGAGACCCTCCTCGGCTACCTGAACTGGAAGCGGCGGCACGTCCTCGACATCCTCGACGGCCTGGACGAGGCCGACCTCCGGCGTCCTGTCCTTCCGTCGGCCTGGACCCCGGTCGGCCTCGTCCACCACCTCGCCCTCGACGTCGAGCGCTTCTGGTTCCGCGCGGTCTTCGGCGGCGACCCCGAAGCGGTGGCCTCGTTCGCCACCTCGGCCGACGCGTGGCAGGTGGCCGGCGACCGGCCCGCCTCGGAGGTGTTCGACCTCTACCGCGAGGAGACGGCGCGCGCCGACAAGGTGATCGCCTCCAGGGGTCTGGACCAGGCGCCGCGCTGGTGGCCGGACTTCCGCGACGACCGGCCGCCGCGCGACCTGCGTTCGGCGATCCTCCACGTCATCGTCGAGACGGCGACCCATGCCGGCCATCTCGACGCCGTACGCGAGCTGATCGACGGCAAACAGTTCCTCGTCCTCGACTGAGTCAGGAGCCGGGGCAGCGGTAGGCGGCGTGGCGGTTGGGGGAGCAGCACACCACGCCGCATGTGAGGAACCGGCCGCCGGTCAGCCAGATGCCCCACTGCACGGGCCACTACCCGCGCCCGGCAGTGCGCCTGGTCTCGGCCGCCAACACCGGCATCACCGCACAGGCCATCAAGGTGACCGGCGGCGCCTGATCGGATCGACAACCCCGGAGTACGCCGTGCGGGTCCAAGTACTTCGCGTACTTGACGTACGTTTCTCTCGATCCGATATTGGCAGTGGGACGAGAGGAAGTGGCATGGGAGTGCATTTCGCCAGCTACACGGAGGCCAGAGCCAAGCTCAAGGAGCTCCTCGACGCTGCTGAGCGGGGTCGGAGTGCGACCGTTCGCCGCGACGACCGGACCGCCGCTGTAGTAGACGGCGAGCGCTTGCGATACTTCCTGGCTCGAATCTGCCCATCCAACGCCCAGGTAGTGGCCGAGGATGGTGGATGGTCGGTCTTCATTCCAGGGCTGCCGGTCGCCGCGGACGGGCGGACGTTCGACGAGGCCATCGACGAGATGATCGACGCGCTTCGAGAGTACGCCGAGGATTGGCAGGACCACCTGTTGGACGCGGTCAACCACCGCGACAACTGGGGGCTGGTGCAGATGATCTGCCTGAGCAGCGACGACCAGCTACGGGAGTGGCTGATAGGGGCGGCTCAATGACGTGGCCGCAGCCGACCCGGGAAGATCACGAGCGTTTCTGCAAGAGCGAAGGCTGGCGGCGAATCCGGGACGCCAGGGGACGGACGGGCACGCACCACGTGACGTACGAGTTCGACCTCCCTACGGGCGGCATCCTGCGGACGCGAATTTCACATCCACCTGACCGCTATGGGCCCAGCCTTTGGGCTCATATCCTGCGAGACCAGCTCCAGGTCTCCGAGGAGGAGTTCTGGGGCTGCGTCCGGGACGGGATCGTGCCTGACCGGGGAGGCCGTCAAGCGCCGGCTGAGGCGCTGCCCGCAGACCTGGTCTATCTCCTCATCCATCGAGTCGGGCTGACCGAAGCCGAGGTCGGCCGCATGTCGCGAGATGAGGCGCTTGCTCGTCTTCAGATCTTCTGGTCGGAAGGCTCGTAGGCCGGTTCAGGAGGTGGGGCAGCGGTAGGCGGCGTGGCGGTTGGGGGAGCAGCACACCACGCCGCAGGTGAGGAACCGGCCGCCGGTCAGCCAGATGCCCCACTGCACGTCGACGCCGCCGGTGAGTGCCTCGCGGGCGTTGCGCAGCCGTACGTCGAGCCCGATGCGGGCCTCGTCGGCCGGGCGGAGGAAGGAGCTCTCCATCGCCCGGTAGCGCTCCGCCAGCCACGTGAGCGCGTCGTCGGGAGTGGCCGCAGAGGCGTCGATCCGGCGGGCCGGCTTCAGCAGCCAGTCGCACGTACGCATCGGCGGCAGCGGGGAGCTCGTGAACGGACCGGGGTCGGCGGGCGGCAGCGGCGGTCGCCGCTCGGCCTCGTTGCGCAGCTCTTCCCCGATGCCGCTCCACACGTAGCAGTGCAGGTGCATGACGCTCCGTACAGTGGGGGTGGCCCCTGCCTGGTGCGAGCGGGCAGGGGCCGCCGTGCTCCTACAGTGTGGTCAGGCCGGCCGCGCGAAGCTCGGCACCGGTGAACCGGAGAGTCCCGGCATCCGGGTTCTTGCTGTCACGCAGGGCGAAGGCGTCCGCCTCGCCCGGAATCGGGGCCAGCTCGACGCAGGACTCCATGTCCTCCTCCTGCTGGTTGCCGCCGCACAGCCGCCGGAAGCGCACTCCGGCGAGGTCGCGGTCGTACAGGTCCATCGGGCTCCTTCCTGTTGGTGGTCCCGCCCCGGCTGGTTCGCCGGGCGGGCGTCCTCGTTGGGCCCGCCTTCACCGGGCCTGTCTTTATCGGGCTCGGCTTAATCGGGCTCGGCTTCATCGGGCGCGGCCGAGCAGCACGTCCAGCCACACCCGGCGCGCCCGCGCGTCCGGCAGGCGATCGGTCTCGCGGACTTCCGGCGTTCTGTTGGTCCGGTCCGTACGGCGGACGAACAGCAGCCCGCCAGAAGCGCACAGCTCGTACGCCAGCGGCGAGCAGTGGTCGCAGGTGTGGGCCACGACCCGGACCCGGGCAGTGCGCCTGGTCTCAGCCATCCGCCGCAGCACGACCCGCCCCGGCTGCTCGGGCGCCAGGTGCAGCCCGGGACAGTCGTCAAGAAGCCGAGGCAAGGGCGGCCAGGCTCTCCTGCTCGGCGATGACCCGGCAGAGCTCGGTCAGGCCGTCGCCGTCGACGGTCCGGGCGGCCCCCGCCTCTTCGGCTGCGGTGGGGAATGGCCGCTCGCGAGTCGCCCACAGCCGTCCACGATCGCTCGTCATCACCCGCCAGCCCTCGGTCGGCGTGGTGCCCTTCCGGTCTGTCACAGCTCGGACCTCGATTCCTGAATTCTTGTAGGGCCTGGACTCCGTTCCGTTTCACCTGCTATGACAGCGCTGCGTAACCCTTCCGGCACAGGTGCGGATGAGGGAAACTGAGGGCGCCCAGGGATCACCCCCGGATCCGAGCGAAGGGGCAGGCGATGAGCGACGACCTACCCGCATGGGCTGTACGGCTGCGCGCCGAGCGGCGCAACCGGTTGTGGAGCCAGCGTGAGATGGCCCGCCGCCTGGTCGAGGCCGCCGACGAGGACATCCGTCCCCGCCTGCCGTCGCGGGAGACAATGATCCGCCGCATCAAGGCGTACGAGGCCGGACACAACCGCCCCGGCGATCCCTACCGCGTGCTGTACGCCCGAGCCTTCGGGCTCACCGAGGCGGAACTGTTCGGAGAACCGGTTGCCGTCCCGACGCGCGAGGACGATGTGATCGATCTCGTCGCCTGGATCGAGCAGACCAACGTCGGAGACGGCTCGATCGGCATGCTCGCGGAGGAGACGCGACGCCTCGGTGAGAGCCACGCCCACGTCCCTCCCGCGCGGGTGTTGTCTGATGTCGTCCGCGTTGAACGGCACACGCGCGCGCTGTTGTCCGGTGGCAGGCAGAGGCTTCGCCAGACCCGCGAACTGTTCCGCATTGAGGCCGATCTTCTGGCCCACGCCTGCATCCTCCTCGGAGACCTGCACCGCAACGCTGTCGCCATGACTTACGGCACGGCCGCTGCCATGTGCGCCGAGGAGGCCGGTGTAAGTCCGGCCGCCACGCTCAGCGCCCAGGCGAAGACCGAACGATGGCGGGGCCGGCTCGCCGCGTCGGCCGACCTCGCACGGCGAGGGTACGAGTGCAGCCCGCCGACCCAGCTTCGCGTCCTGCTCGCAAGTCAGGAGGCCAACGCCGCAGGTCTGCTCGGGGACAAGGAACGGGCGCGGGAAGCCCTGCGGCGTGCCGAAGAGGCCGCCGAGGCCCGGCTCTCGCAGGACTCCGGCATCTCCCCCTGGTCGTGCCCGCGCCCGCGGCAGGCGCTGTATGCGCTCTCGGTCGCTCTGCAGGCCGGCAATCCTGAAGAGGCTCTTCACGCCGCTCGTATGGCGGAAGCGGCGTGGGCATCCGGAGATCCACGCGTCCCTGCCACATGGGCGCAGATCAGGTTCGGAGCGGCCAACGCGTACGCGATGATGGGCGATCTTCACGGCGCTGCCGAGCAGATCGCGCCCGTGATGAGCATGCCGCCGGAGTTCCGTATGTCCACAGTGACGAACTACCTGGTGGAGCTGGACGCGCGGTTGGACGACCGACGCTTCCAAGGCTCCGACGTCGCAGTGACCCTCCGGGAGCAGATCCGCGACTTCACCTCTGCCGCCCTGTCGGCGGTCGGTGCTGGGGAGGGCGAGTGAGCCCTTTGCCGAAGTTCATGGCCGACCGCTGGGGGAGGCGGGAAATGCTCCCATCGGGGAAGGGCCGGATCTACTGGCATGTTCTATTTCGCGATGACCCGCAGGTTCGGGCGATAGCGAGCGAGGCCCGTCGACGCCTGGCCGGAATCGGCGGGCTGGACCCGGTGCCGTACGAATGGCTGCACCTGACGACCCTCGTCGTCGGCCTGACCGACGAGGTCACGGAGGAGCAGCTTGCGGCGCTGATCGCCGAGGCGCGGAAACGCCTGGCGGACGTGCAGCCGGTCACCGTGACACTCGGCCGCGTGCTCTACCACCCCGAAGCCATCGCCTTGGCGGTACGTCCCGCGGAGGCGCTGGCACCGATGCTCGACGCCGTACGGGCCGCCACCCGCGCTGCCGTAGGCCATGACGGAGCCTTGGACACCAATCCCTGGATACCGCACGTCACGGTCGCCTACAGCAGTGCGGAGCAGCCCGCCGAGCCCGTCATCACCGCCCTGGGCCGTCACCTACCGGACTGCGAGGTCACGATCGACCACATCAGCCTGGTCATCCAGGACGGCCCCGAACATCTCTGGAACTGGCGCCCTATCGCAGAACTGCCCTTCGCTATCGCGAGGTGATCCAGACCAAGGCTCCGTGCCGGGTGCAGATTCAGTCTTCTCCGCGTCGCCCGGTGCGGAGCTCACTTAACTGATCTTGGATAGAGTCTCGCGATCACGGAAGTATTCATGGCGCTTGTGATCGGCCTGCCCTGTGAAGGCCCGAAAAGCTCCGAGCTTGTACGCGAGCCCGCTCCGCCGTTCTTCTTTGAGAATCTCGAAGTCGCGGCTGAGAAGGCTGATCCGCCGATCGATCTCGGGGTCATCGAAATGCAACTTGGTCTTTCGGGCAATCTGGGCGGCCGTCATGAAGCCCCCGTCCTCACGAAGAGCTCGGTAGATCGGATCGTGTTCGATGACAGGATCGAACTGACGGCGCTCCGCCGTACGGTTGAGTGCAGCAGCGATGGAAAGTCCCAGGGCCTTAGCAACCGGTGGGGGGAAGGCATTGCCGATCTGGCGGTAATTGGATGTCTTCTTGCCGGTGAAGGTCCACTTGAACTCTTCACCGTCCCAGCCTTGGATCCGAGCCACCATCTCGCAGGTCAGCTTGGGACCGACTGCAAACACGTCCTCAGGCCCAGGTGCGGCATCGGCGACACCAAGAGCATCGACACCAAGCTCTGCCCAGGCACGCTTCGCTCGAGTTGGCCCAAGGTCGGCACCGCCATGCTTCTTAGAGCCACCGACGATGGTAGGGGCGATGTCGTTGGCCTTCTTGGCCCACTCTTCCGCACCACGCCATCCGTTAGCTGAGAGCAAGGGAAGCAGAACCTCGCCGACGGTCGGCGCATCCCCTGTTGACTCCGGCCAGTGGAAGTGCGCGAAGTCATCGGGTCTCATTGCTACCAGGACGAATCTCGGTCGTAGCTGAGGGACGCCGAAGTTCGCAGCATGCAGGAGGCGCCATTCGGCGGCGTAGCCGAACTCGGCGAGCTTATCGAGGACATGCTGTCGATAGCCGGCGAAGCGAGGCATGCTGAGCCCGCGCACGTTCTCCAGCAGCAGTGCTCGAGGCTGGAGGATCTTGACCTGCTCGACTGCCCAGGCAAAGAGATCGCGCTCGTCAGTCGCCCCCAGCTGTTTGCCTGCGATCGTGAACGGAGGACAGGGAACTCCACCAGCTAGGAGATCGATCGGGGCACGGCCAGGTTTCGGTGCGTAGTCTTCGGGATCCCAGACATCTGGGTCCGCGACGTCACCCTGTACGACCTTCCAGTGCGGCCGGTTGTAACGCAGGGTGTTCACAGCGTTCTCGTCCAGTTCCACAGCCAGCTCGTGCTCGAACCCGGCCTTCTCGAGTCCAAGCGCCTGGCCGCCCGCGCCGGCGCAGATCTCGATGACTCGGAGTGGTTCAGCCACGAGGGCCCCTTTCACTTGCTCGGTGGTACGTGGGCGCGGCACCCCATGTATCTTCGCGAAGAAGGACGGGAACCGCGCACTTTTTGGTATGGACGTGCCCGAGACGAAGAGAGACCAGGCCAGGAGGCAGGCCCACGAGCGAGGCCTCTACCCGGCGCCCCTCAACGAGGGACGATCGCGCAACATGCGCGCCAACCGGCGGGCGGACACGAAGCCCGAGGTGGCGCTGCGCAGTGCGTTGCACCGGCTTGGCTACCGCTACCGCAAGGACTTCCAGCTCAACCTCGGCGAAGTCAAAGTGCGCCCGGACATCGTCTTCACCGCACGCAAGGTAGCGGTCTTCGTCGACGGGTGTTTCTGGCATGTCTGCCCTGAGCACGGGCGCGAGCCGACGACGAACGAGTGGTACTGGACACCCAAGCTGCGCCGGAACATGGATCGTGATCGCAGGGTCAACGTAGCACTCGACGCCGCCGGCTGGACGGTCCTGCGTCTCTGGGAGCACGAGCCGCTATCCTCCGCAGTAGAGGCGGTTGTTGCCGCAGTCAATCTTGGTTCCGAACGCACGTGCGATAGTAGTTCATCCATGTAACTCCTGGGACATCGATCACCAGGCCCGGATCAGTTCCAACCGGGAGATCGGAAGCCGGTACCCGACTGTAAGTGCGTCAGCACGGCGATGATCGGTTGCCGCAGCCCCATCACCGTGGCTTTCCGCTTGCGATGAACTGCGCTCTATCCGTACTGGCAGCATTGCCGGCAAGATCGTATAGCTGCCGGTGTGCCCGAAGCGGCACGTCAGGCATCCTCGTGCGTATCGGTTTGCCGGGAAAGGCGTTTTGCGCTCTGCTCCCCGTGGGGATGGCCAAGCTCATCAGCTTTGCGATACCAGTTGATCGCTACCCGCGCGTCACCTTCCAGCTCGGCCATTTGGCCGAGTTGGAAGGCCGAAATTGCATCGCCGAAATCTGCCGCATGACGCAAGTACATCCGCGCAGCTTCGACATCGCGCGCGCGATGGTATTCCGCGGCATAACGACGTGCTTCGTTGAATAGCTCATGCTGAGACGATGGAGGGGCGTAGTCAGGATTTGCGGTGGCGGCCAGGATCGTCCAATACCGTGCGTCGTCGCCGTCTCCGCTGAGCTTGTGCAATACCGCCAGCTTGGCCTCTGCCTCCCCTGTGCTGCTGTCCTCCAGTTCATGCAGCAAGAATTCGCCCTGCGCCCCAAACAGCTCTACCGTACGCGCGTGCCGCGCGCTAGTGCCGTTGTGGATCCGCGATCCGCTGCCCACCCTGGCTTCGGCTACCGCAGCCGAAACCTGCTTGGCGAATTCGACTGCCTTGCCCAACGCGGCTGAGCGCTGCTCATGTGACCAGCTCAGATGTCCTGGATCGTCAAGTCGGAGCAAGGTCAACTTCAGAACAATCAGCTTCCCCCGGTTGGGCTTACGGATCTTGTCATTGCGTACGCGGCTGAGGAATGACGAGTCGAAGTGGCTGCCCTTGAGACTGGGGTCCATCTCGGAGAAGTCCTTAGCAGTGTCTATTGATGACTTGGCGATCGTGGAAGCGGGATGGCCAGAGGAGTCGATCGCGTGGGCGACAAGCCTGGCCACTTCAGGGAGCGGTACTGCAACTCCGGCAACGGCGGGCATGGCGGCAAACCCTTCGTGGGGGGCGGGTCGACAGATCGGGAAGATCATGTCATATGGGGACACGTGGTGGGGTGGGTTCCGCGCGTGGGCGCCGTTGCATTTTTTTGCACATGCGCGGGGACCGGCGCATCTAGTCTCCGCCGCCCTGGCCGCCGCAACTCGTATGGCGCCCTCCAGGCAGTCCCTCCTATGACCGGCGCATGGGGCTGTGCAACCACGCGCAATTTTTTGCAAGTTGCATTCTCCGGGCTAGCGACGCGGGGCGGCCCGACGGCTGGTTATATGTGGAAGCGTGATCGCCGAGCAGGAGTTTCAGGGTGTTGCCCTCCCGGGCACTTCTCAAGTGCTGCGAGTTCCTTTTATGTGTAGTGTCGAAACAATGTGGCACTACACGACCGAGGCTAATCTGCTGGCAATATTAGATAGCCTTGAGCTCTATCCTTCGTTGCGGAAAGAAAATTCGAAGGATGCCTACTACGGTGATGGCCAGTATGTATCGGACATTCCGCCCGGCACTATGACTCGGGCGCAGCTGTCCCGCTGCTTCCTGCGCGTGCCGTGGTTACCTGAGCGCTTCACCCACTATGTTGGGCTTGATGTGACAGGGCTTGAGGTCATCCGCGGCAGGGAGCACGTCTTCGTCATCCCAGGCCGTGAAGCGCTCGACCTTAGGGGTCGGATCGTAAGCTGGGGGGCAAATGGCGACCTGGTACCTCCGGGTGGAGTGGCATCACGACTTCCCTGAGGAACCTCTTGAGCTGTACAGCGAAGTCGATGCCGCCGGCTACGAGAAGCGGAAGGTCCAGGTGTTCCGGGACGGCCGAGTGGAGCGGGCTGACGAGGAGACCGAAACAGCGATGACCGGGCTTTCCGAGGTTCCCATCGGATCTCCTGAGGAGATCTCCTCGGAGGGTGAGTTCTCTGCGTCGGCGATCACACGTGAGGAGTTTGAGCGGATGTGGAGCCAGGCGGGGAGAGCTTAAGGAGCCAGGGGAGGGCTCGTGGGAATGCAAGGCATTCTCCGTCCTCTTACCATCTGACGCGACCGTCGATGGCTGGTGCTCTGCTATCGAGGAAGAGCGGGGCAAGCCTGGGTATGCCGCTAGTCACCTGGCTGGGCGGAATGTTAAGACGGCATGATTCCCATCGTCCGCTGAATCCATGATCGGATGGAACGTTCTCCTGAATCCACTCCGCAGGAACTGAGCAGATGGCCTCGGCTCTCAAATCTTCGGACAGGTGGACGGCCACGAGCTGCCATGCCGGGTCATGCATCATCGTTTCGTACTCGTGCCGGGACAGAAACAGTGTCAATCGGTGCCGGCGGAGCGTTGCCTTTGCTTCGATGTGCAGCTGAAAGCTGGCGTCGAATAATTCTATGTCGTACCCATAAGCATCCGAGTATGTGGACACATGCTCCACGCGTGCGGCTACCGAACTCCTTAGAAGCTCAACCAGAGCTGCTTCGCCGGCTGCGCCGATTCGTTTTCGCAGCTCGAGATCAACTTTCTTCCATGCTAGATGGACATGCCGAAAGGCTTGATCGGCATCGATCCCAAGAGCTTGGGCGGCTCTCAAGGCGTCTTCGGGGAGCTCGACCGGATCCTGGACAAGAATGTCGGCGTCCTGGAACCAGGGGAGATGGAGAAGGGCTGCTTCAAAGACCTGCTGGGGAACGGATATGTGTTGTCGGCTTTCGTCGGGTAAGCCAACCTCGTGTAGCCAGGAGTAGGCAGTATCGTATTGAGTTGGCGTGAGGTCGCTAAAGTCTGGGTGTGTCGAGAAAAGAGACCTACATCGGCGGTATCCGCTATTGGGAAGTCTCTCTAGCCAGCGCACCGCTGCGCGCAGCACAGGTTCAGGCGGCAGTGGCACGAAGGTGTCCCATCAGGGCCTGCAGATCGCGCTGATCGAGTCCGCCGCCGATGGCTGGTTCCTCATAGAGGTCGGCAAGTTCCCTCACCGTTGGGTCATCGAGGATACTTCCCATAAAAAGTAGCTTGTCCGCCAAACGCTGTTCGACAAGTTCATCGATCGTGCCCTCGGACGCCAGAACGGTGATCCGGGTTTCAGCGTCTGGAGAAAGGCCCAATCGGTGAATTCGGTCGAGGCTCTGGAGGAAGCGGCCGGCCGCGAAGTCGCGATCGACGTAGACCGCGTCATGGCACTCATGGTGAAGGCTGATGCCCTCCCCGAGGGTGGCTGGATTAGAGAGCAGCACCATGCAGCTGGGGTCTCTCCTGAAACGCAATATCTCTGCTTCTCGATCCTCTGTGCCGCCGTGGACGATGGCTGGCCGGAATTCGCCGAGAATTCGATTTAGAGTGTTCAGGCTTCGAATGAATGTTGACCATACTAGTGTCTTGCGTCCTCGCGCAGCGTTGGCGGCGACGATCGCAAGCACTTCCTGGTACTTGGGTGACATCTCGTAGTTCGGTAGGTCGCGCATGAGGGTCGAAAGCGGCGAGTTGGCAGGAACGGCCAGCGGGGGCACTCGGTAAGCGAGTGGCTCATAGCGGGTGGCGCCGACCGCGAGAAGGGCCGGGCTGGTTGCCGCCATGAGCATGTAGACGACTATCTTTCCTAGCGCGATGAAGTCGGTCTCTGATCCAGCGGCTCGTGCTGAGAACCGTCCTCGAAGTGCCTCGTAGATCTCCTGATGCAGCGGCGGCATGGGTACGAGGCGCAAGCTGGTCGTTACTGGTGGTAGGCCAAGCTCGTTTTTGGTGGTCCTAGTGAAAAGAGGGCGCAGTACCTGACTGGCCTTGGCGAGGTCGCCACCCCCGACAGCCTGAACGACCTTCTGTCGCCCATGGCCGGGCCACACGAACCCGAAGAGGTTTTCTAGGTCCTTCGGCCCGTTAGGGGCCGGCGTACCAGTAAGAATAAGGCGATGCCTGGCTCTTGGTCCCAGAGCTAGGCAGGCGGCGCCATACGTCCCATCAGCACCCAATTTCATGCGATGGGCCTCATCGAGCAGAAGCATGGAGGGTCTTGCCGCCAGCCACTGGCCTAGGTCGTTTGCTACGCCGTCGAACCGGAGTCGCTCGTAGTTCACGATCAGTGAATCAGCTGATGGATCGTTGTCCTTGCCGTAGATCTCCATGCGCAGTGGTTCTGCAAGACACTGCTGGTTCTCAAAGAGCCAGGACTCGTAGCAAGATTTGGGTCCTACGATGAGAAGACGCTCAACCCCCTTGTTGCGCAAGGCATGGAAGACGGCGAGGCCGACGCGCGTCTTGCCGGCCCCAGGCACTGAGAAGTTGGCCCCGTGTCTCAGCGAGAGCAGCCGTGCGATGTCCCGGATTTGAAATTCGGTGAGATCGCCTATCCATGATGACCCAAGGAGATGCGGCACGTCTTCCGACGCCACGTCGCTAGGGACGCCACCCTTGTCAATCCGCTCTCCCATGACCTGTGCGTCGTGGGCAGAGTCAGATGCCAGGGCCGCAAGCTGGGGATCCCAAGTGACCGTTCCAGGCTCAGGCCAGGACGCGAGGGCGGCTAGGTTCACCAGAAGGTCATCGACATCGACCTCAAGTACACCGGACATGCGCATAATTCCTGTCGGGAACTTTAGCGCTAGCCGCTTGAGATTGTCCTCGTGATCGCTCCTTGCGTACAGGCGCGCCCTGGCGACACCATCGCCGAATCCAATCTGAAGACTTGCCTTTGTTGCAGTTTCCGGCATCAGTCTTCCCGTGTCGCTGAGAGCAGCCATTCCACACCGTCACCCGGAATGTCGAACGTGCGGCCAGCCTGTCTTGCGAGGCGAATAAGACTGTCGCGCAACTCAAGAAGGGCATCGTCGAAAGCATCCTCGTCGAGAGCCCGTTTGGCCTTGGCTTCGGCAAATTCCGCGGCACACTGCTTAACGTAGTCAGCAGCATCGGTAAGTCGTTCTTGCACGGCTATCTTGCGCTTCTCGAGTTGCGCGTTCTGGCCAGCTAGCTTCACTGCCACGTCGAACGTAGTGCGAGCGGCTTTGATCAAGTTACCGGCTTCAGCCTGCTCCTGTGGCCCTAGCTTGTCGCCCGCCACTCTGGCCGCTTCCGCCTGGAGAAGCTGGTCGGTCAGAGCCCGAGCTTTCTTAACGGCTACTGTCGCGTCAGGGACAGCGACACCGGGAAGTCCCGGGATTACGACTGCACTGGACTCTTCCACCGCAGGGCGCAGGTGTGTCGGCAGACGCTCATCTAGGTAACGCTTGTAGAAATCTCCCTCTGCCAAGCGCAGTGAGGTCTTTGGGTAATTCAGCACGACCATCGCCAGCCGCGACTCTCTGAGCTGCTCAGCGGCTTCAGGGTCGGTTTCGGCCTTCTTGTCGAAGTCGCGCTGCAGCTCTCGGAGCTTTTCCTGGTGTCGTTCGAAGTCGATGAGCCGAAGCTGGGCACCGCCGCTGGTGCGGCTACGCTCGATCGCCTCGTTGATCATTTGATAGACCCTGCGGTCTTGCTGCAAGGTCTTCACTTTGATATTGAAGTCCCGGGCGACATCTTCCTCGCGTCGTCCGCTCGCGAGTTCTTCCTCGATGGCAATAAGACGGTTGATGTAAGAATAGTCGCGCCGTTTGTCTTTGCGTAGCTGCAGTGCGAGTTCAACGCTATTGATATCCCGCCGAGAGGTATCGGCGGGCAGTACGCCGACTCGGATGTCTTTGACACCGAGGTCTCTCAAAGCAGCGCAGCGTGTGTTTCCGTCGACAAGGATCCCGTCAGGGCTGATGATCCCCGGCTCCCTCTGCCCGAAATCATCGAGCTCGTTCATCAGGGAGGTGTATTCGGGGTCCGTCTGGTTGGGATCGGATGCCTGCTGGCGCAGAAGGTCATGAAGGTACGCCTGCGCGGCGTCGCTCCACGGTGCCTCTTCCAGAACTCGGTTGCGTTCGGGGTTCAGAGTTCTCTGTGCCCGAATTCGATGGGTGTCCGGGTTGAAGTAGAGCATGTCGACAGGCATCGAGATGACACGGAGGTGTCTCTGCTCACCGCGCCAGTCGACCGTGATCTTGGCTCCGTCCTCGGACATGGCCTGCTTGAGGCGCTCCTCGACCAGGCTGCGGATCCTCTCGCCCTCCGGAGGAACACCAAATCTCACGGCCATGCAGGCACCTCCAAGCCGGATCGAGTATGTAGAACTCCGGACATCATGATAGAGAGCGTTGACAAAACGCCTAGCATGATCCAGAGGTTGTACCACCCATCTGGAGAAGACGGAGCAAGACGTATGGCTCTCCCCGCCTGGAACGACCCTGAGCACAAGGCCGGAACGATGGTCAAGTCCGCGCTTTGGCTCGTACAGGTAGTGGGTGAGGGCAACACGTTCACCAAGGAGCAGGTCCGCGAGGCGTTCCCGGGCGTCTCGCAGGTTGACCGGCGGGTACGTGATCTTCGTGACTACGGCTGGGTGATCCTCACCAACACGGAGGACGCCACGCTCACAGCGGAAGACCAGCGTTTTGTGAGGGCGGGCGTACCCGTCTGGGACCCCGTTGCCCGGCGCGCTGCTGCCCCCAAAAAGGCGATCTCGTCCAAGGAGAAGCAGGCGATCCTGCAGCGTGATGACTACATGTGTACGGTGTGCGGAATCTCCGGCGGGGAGCCATACCTGGACGACTCCAACCAGACCGCCGTGCTCTCTGTCACGCGCGTGGAGGTCATCCTCCCGGACGGTAGCGAGGACGTGATGCTTGTGACTCAGTGCAAGCGTTGCCGGTCCGGCCAACTCGGCGCGCCTGTTCGCGCGGACGAGGTGCTTGCGGACATCAAAGCTCTCGAGCCGCATGACCTCCGTCGCCTCAGCCGCTGGATAGAACGAGGGCGCCGAGGTTCGACCCCCCTGGAACGTGCCTGGGTGGCATATCGGCGCCTGCCTGAGGAGGCCAAGAGGGCGGTCCATAAGGAATTGGACCGCTGACCAACTGGTCCAGCGCCTGGGCCAGGCTCACGCGGTCGGCCTACTTTCTAACGCCGGAGGCCGGAGCGTTCAGGCACTCAACGACCTACGGCGCGGCCCGGGAGTTGCAGTAGATCTAGAGGCCGCGCACTTACTCTCCGGCAGTTGCCATGCGTCCATGCCGTTCCGGTTGTTGTCGGTGACGAAGTAAGGAGGGGGCGTCCCGGTCGGCACCGCGTAGAGCTCGGCGCAGGCGTCGGCGCTCGCTCTGGTTCGCCTTCAGGTGGAGACGGCGGGAGAGGCTCTCCATCCTGGCATTCACAAGCCGGTCGGCCCTGCGGCGCCAGTCTTCTCCTTCACCGCCGTGCTGCGTTCGACGCTCTTGAGCGAACGCTTAAATCGGCCTACTCTCACTTTTGAGCGATCGCTCAAGACGTGAGGGGTGCGCATGGGCCGGTTTGTGTACGTCGAGTGCTTGATCCGGGCCGACATGGAGGCCCTGTGGGAGCGGACACAGCGCCCTGACCTGCACCAACGTTGGGACTTGCGCTTCACGGAGATCGACTATCTGCCGCGCGCCGCCGACCGGCCGCAGCGGTTCCGGTACGCCTTCCGGCTCCTGCCCGGGCTCGTCATCGACGGCAGCGGCGTTACGGCGGGAGACCGGCGCGATCCAGGGCAACGGACGTCAGCGCTGCGCTTCGCCTCCGGCCATCCGCTCTCGCTGATCCGCTCGGGCTCCGGCTACTGGCGCTACGTCCCCACCGACGACGGCGTCCGCTTCATCACCCGGTACGGCTATCGCCCCGGCTGGGGCAATGCCGTCGACCTCGTCTTCCGGCCGCTCATCGGCTGGGCGACGGCCTGGTCCTTCGATCGGCTGCGCCTCTGGCTGGAGACCGGCCAGACGCCGGAGCGCTCCCTGTGGCAGGCGCTCGCCGAGGTCTGCCTGCGCACCCTCACGACCGCGATCGCCATCACCACAACCCCGGCGGCCGTCGCCTGCCTGATCGGAGCGGCGGCCGTACTCCTGCCGCCGCTTCCGTCGACCCCGGCGGCCCGGCGATGCCTGCGCCGTCCGCCCGACCGGCAGGCGGCGACAGCCCCGCACCCCCTGATGGAGACGCTATGACCTCGATTTTCGAACGTGCCCTGGGCTCCGATTTCGCCCGTCTGCACCCGCAACTGCAACGACGCTTCGGTGTGAGCGTCGCCGACAGGCGGGCCTGCGTGGGCGCGGGGGTGATGGACCACATCTGGCATGCGGGCTTCACCCGGCCGTTCCTCGCCATCGGCGGGACCCGCAACATCCTGGTCCCCGAGCAGGGCCGGCAGGTGCCGTTCACCATCGAGAACTACCCGTACGTCGACTCGTACGGGCGGGAGACGGTCAGCTTCGTCCGCGTCTTCGAGCTGCCCGGCCGCCGCAGGCGGTTCGACGCCCAGATGGTGTTCGACCCCATCAGGGGCATCGTCGACTATCTGGGCTCGCACCAGCATCTGGCCGTGGACCTGGACTTCCAGGTGGACGAGCACGGGGGTCTCGTCATCCGCTCCGGTGAGTTCCGCCTGCACGAGGGCAGGCTCTCCTGCCGCCTCCCCGGAGCGGTCACGGGAACGGCCGTCGTCAGGGAGTCGTACGACGACGAGGCGGGGGAGTTCCGCATCGGGGTCACGGTGTCGCACCACCGGCTGGGGCCCATGTTCGGCTATTGGGGCGCGTTCACGGCCCGATATGTCGACGTCACCGAGCACGGCGTGCCCGCCACGATCAAACCTGTACGCGAAGAGGCGCGCCTTTGACGTCAACGCAGCGGCGGGACGGCGTTGCGGGCGCGGTCGAGGGCGAGGGCCGGCCACCAGGTGCCGCCGACGGGGGCCACCTGGTGATACACCGGATCCTCCGGCCCGGGGCCGCCCCGCAGGCACCGGCCGTTGGAGTCTCCGGGGTGGCGGATCCACAGGAACGCGTCGGCCAGCTCGTCGCCGGTGTCGGTGGTCGGGCGGAGGCCGACGCCCCGCCCTGGCGGGTTGCACCACGGCTGCGGGTCGGCGTACTTGCCCTCGGGCGCGTCCCACACGCCCTTGCCGTTGCGGCTGGTGTCGATGACGAAGTGGGTCAGCGGCGCGTCGGCCGGCACGGCGGCGATCTCGGCGTCCGTACAGGTGCCGCCCTTGGCGCTCACCACGTGGACGCAGCGGGAGAGCTTTTCGCCGTACGGGAGGAGGGTGTCGGTGTGCTGGAAGTCCGAGCTGTTCAGGTAGAAGCCGTCGGCCCGCGCTACGGCGGCCTTGACGAGCCGGTCGGCCATGATGGTGACGGACTCGGGCCAGCCCTGGATGCCGCCGTCGAGATACACGGCCGTGTGCGGCAGCTTCCCCAGGCGGTCCACCGCGTAGCCGAGCTCGCGGTAGCGCTCGGCGGTCCCCGCCGCGCCGCCCTCATCGCAGCCGTCGGTGCCGGGCACCTTGGTCAGGCTGTTGGGTTCGAGCACGACCACCGCCCGGCCCGCGCCGATGCCGGTCGCGACCTGGTCGATCCAGTGCCGGTACGTCCGCTCGTCCGGCGCCCCGCGACGGGAGCAGTCCGCCAGAGGGATGTAGTCCGTCATGAACACCGGTGTCGCGTCGTGGGCCGCGGCGAGCCGCATGGTGGACGTGACGGTGTCCTTCACCTCGGCGAGCGGCATGTTCAGCTGCACGGAATGCGGCACCGCGGCCAGGGCGCGCATCAGCGCGGCGTCGGCCTTCCTGCCCTGCGCCTCCCAGATCTCCGCCTGGCGCTGCGGGTCGGGCTCCTTCCTGTAGGCGAACCGTACGCCGGGCTCGCGCAGCGGATTGCCACCGGTGTCGGCGGCGGAAGCGGACGGGGGAACGGGGGAAGCAGTAGGGAGAGCGGCGGCCACGGAGGTGGCGGACGGGCCGGACGACGAGGGCGAGCCCGGCGAGGTGCCGAGCCACACTGCGGCCACCGCCGCGGCCAGGGCGACGGCCCCCGCCCCGATGCCCATCGCCAGTCTGCGGCTGGGTCTCCCACCACCCCCGGGCATGGTCGCGGGGGCCGCGGAGCCGATGAGCGTGTCGAGGATGTCCTGCATGGTCGGTCGCTCGGCGGGGTTCTTGGCCAGGGCGCGGGCGACGAGTGTGCCCAGCGGCCCGTCGAGGCCGGTCAGGTCGGGTTCCCCGTTGATGACCCGGTTGAGCACGACGGGGAGCGTCCCGTTGCCGAAGGGGGCGCGGCCCGTGCCCGCGTACGCGATCGTGCTCGCCCAGGCGAAGACGTCGGAGGCGGGGGTGAGGGGGCCGCCCTCGAACTGTTCGGGAGACATAAAGGACGGCGTGCCGACGACCGCGCTGCTCATCTGTCCGGTCATGTCGGTCAGGTGGGCGACGCCGAAGTCGATGACCTTGGGGCCGACGGGGGAGAGCAGGACGTTGCCGGGCTTGAGGTCGCGGTGGATGATCCCGGCGGCGTGGATGGCCCGCAGGGCGGTCGCGATGCTGACCGCGAGTCCTTCCAGGCTGGAGCCGCGCAGCGGCCCGTCGCGTACGACGGCCTCCCGGAGGGTCGGGCCGGGGACGTATTCGGTGACCAGGTAGGCGGTCTCGCCGTCCATCTGGGCGTCGAGGACGGCGGCGGTGCAGAAGCGGGCGACGCGTTTGGCGGCCTCCACCTCCCGGCGGAAGCGGCGGCGGAAGCCGGGGTCGGCGGCGATGGAGTGATGGAGCAGCTTGACCGCCACGCGCGTGCCGTCCGGCGCCTCGCCCAGATAGACGGTGCCCATGCCGCCCTCGCCCAGCCTGCGCAGCAGCCGGTAAGGCCCCACCTGGTGCGGGTCGCCTGCTCGCAGGCCGGACTCATGCTGCCCGGGTAAGCCGTCCGCCTCGCTGCCGCCGTACACATCGCCCCCGCTGGGATGTCCGGGAAGGTCACTTCGGATCTTATGACCGCCGCCGGGCGGGCCATCGCCGGACGCCTGCCACTACGGTGAAGCCGCGAAACAGGAACGAAGGGGGAGACGATGGCCGACACCCGCACACGGCTGCTCGAAGGCGCCCTGGAGACGTTGCGCACCCAGGGCATCGCGGGGGCCTCGGCGCGGGCGATCGCCACCGCCGCGGGGGTGAACCAGGCGCTCGTCTTCTATCACTTCGGCACGGTCGACGACCTCCTCGCCGCGGCCCTGCGGTACGGCTCCGAGCAGCGGGTGGCCGTCTATCGGGCCCGGTTCGCGGCCGTGACCTCCCTGCGCGAACTGCTCGACCTCGGCCGTGCACTGCACGCCGAGGAGCGCGAGACCGGCAACCTCGCCGTGCTCGCCCAGATGCTCGCGGGCAGCCAGATGGATGGCAGGCTCGCCCCCGCCACGGCTGACGGCCTCGGCATGTGGGTCACCGAGATCGAGGAGGTCCTCGGCCGCGTGCTGGCCGGCAGCCCGCTCGCGGAGTTCGTGGACGTCGCCGGGCTCGCCCGCGCGACGGCCGCGGCGTTCGTCGGCCTCGAACTGTACGACGGCGTCGACCGCGACGGCGCGGAGCGCGCGTTCAACAGCCTGGAGCAGCTCGCCGGCCTGGTCGGCGTACTGGAGGACATGGGCCCGCTCGTGCGGCGCACCGTACGCGCCCGCCTCCGCAAGGCCGGCACCGGCGAAATGTGAGGCCGAGAAGTGCGGCGGACAGATGAGCCGGCGCGGTGCCGTCAGTCGACCCTGACGACGTATTTGCCCCGCACCCCGCCCGCCTCCAGCGCGCGGTGGGCCGCCGCCGTCTCCTCCAGCGGGAAGCACCGGTCCACCGCGGGGCGCAGTCTCCCCTCCGCCACCTCACGGGCGAGGTCGTCGAAGAGCGCCCGCGTGGGGTTGCCGCTGAAGAAGCGCACCCGGCCGCGTCCGTGCACGGCGCTGGCGGCGAGATAGCCGAGTGAAGCGGCGGGCCGCGTCAGGTCGAAGGCGATGGTGACCATACGCCCGCCGGGCCTCAGCAGGCGCCGGAAGGCCCGCAGGTCGGTGCCCGCGGTGTCGAGGACCACGTCGAACAGGCCCAGTTCGCCCGGCGTGACGGTCCGGTGGTCGACGACGTGATGGGCGCCGAGCGTACGGACGAAGTCGAGGTTGGCGGCGCGGGCCAGGGCAGTGACCTCGGCGCCGTAGGCCCGTCCGAGCTGGACGGCGGCGTTGCCGACACCGCCCGCGGCGCCGCGTACGAGCAGTCGTTCGCCGGGGCGCAGCCGGGCCTTGTCGCGCAGCGCCGTGATGGCCGTGGTCGCCACCGGCAGCGCGGCGGCCTCCACCAGATCGAGTCCGGCCGGGACGCGGCCGAGCCGCTCGGCCCGGACCGCCACATACTCGGCGGCGCTGCCGAATCCGGTGCGGCCCACGACACCCCACACCCGGTCGCCGACCACGAAGTCCGTCACGCCGGCGCCGAGCGCGGCGACCTCGCCGGTGAGGTCCAACCCCATGCGTTGCGGGAACTTCCGTCCGGTGAGGAGACGGACCTTGCCGGAACGGGCGGCCGTTTCTCCGCCGTTCACGCTGAACGCGCGCACCCGCACGAGCACCTCGCCGGGCGCCGGCTCCGGGCGCGGCACCCGGCTCACGTACAGCACCTCGGGACCGCCGTATCGGTCGAACAGCACCGCTCTCATCGTGTGGTCGTCCATCGCTCTCACCTTCGCCGTCGGTGGCCGTGCTGGCATCGGGCCCGAGCGTAGGCTTCTATGTGGACGGCACCGTCCGCTTACATCGGAAGTGAGAAACAGTGGTGGAGGATTCCTCTCGGATCGCGGGCCAGCGGATGCGGGCCGACGCCCGGCGCAACCGGGGGCGCATCCTCGTCGCCGCCCGCGAGGTCTTCGCCGAGCACGGGATCGACGCGCCCATGGCGGCCGTCGCCCGGAGGGCCGGAGTCGGCGTGGCGACGCTTTACCGGCGTTTCCCGACCCGCGACGCGCTGGTGCGGGCCGCGTTCGCGCACCAGATGCAGACCTGCGCCCGGGCGCTCACCGAGGCGCTGGCCGACCCCGACCCCTGGAGGGGCTTCCAGCGGTTGTTCGAGACGGTCTGCGAACTCCAGCGGGAGGAGCGCGGCTTCCCCGCCGCGTTCGTCGCGGCCTTTCCGGACAGCACGGCGGGACACGCGCAGGCTCGGGAACGGACCGAGCGCGACCTCACGACCCTGGTCCGCAGAGCCCAGGCGGCGGGCGCGCTGCGGGCCGACTTCCACCCTTCCGACCTCATCGTGGCCCTGTTGTCCCACTGTGGTCTGGTCACCGCGCTGCCGCACGACACTGCCGCGTCCCGGCGCCTGGTGGCGTACCTGCTGCAGTCGTTCCGCGCCGAGGCGGCTCACCGGCCCCTGCCTCCGCCGAGCGCTCTGTCGCTGCGCGATGTCCCGGTCGCGGCCGACGGCTCACAGAGACCGCGTTCCTCCAGGGCCTGACGCGAAAATGGGCGACGCTTTCGCTATCGGACGCGGAGCGCGGAATCTCGGCGGCGCGCCCGGTCAGCGGTCGCGACGGCCGTTGTCCCGGCCCTCGTCCTGCCCGCTGTGGCCGAGGCCGGTGAACTGCCGGAGGAACTCCCGGTAGGCGTCGGCCCGGACTCCGGGCGACGGCGACCGGACGCCCTGGATGATGCTCTGCGGGATGCCGCCCGCGTCGGGCCGCCCGGACCGGTAGTCCCGCAGCCGTTCCCGATGCTCGTCCGCCCAGTCGTGCAGCGCCCCGATGCGGGCGAAATGGAACGCCACGGCCAGCAGGGGCACGACGAGGATCGTCGTCACGACGACGCCGACATCGTGAACGAGCACGCCCAGGATCAGGACGGCTCCGGCCACGCCGCCTGCTCTGATGAGACCCCTCCGCACGCTTCCACGGTCGGCCCTGGCTTCCTCGGCACACTCCCGTACGCGGTGCAGCGGAGGCCGATACGCCGCGCCGAGTCGCAGGACCTGTGGCACCCAGCCCGCGTACGCCGCCAGGGTCAGCGCGACGAGATACCAGGACACCGTCGCGGCGATGTCCGGCTCGGCCCACCCCCAGATGACCCAGGGCACCGGGATCGTGGCGGCGCCCCAGGCTCCGAGCCACAGCGTCGCGCGGCCGACCGCCTCCAACCGGGCCGTGGGCGAGAGCCGCCGGCGCTCGTAGTCGGCCCATTCGCGGTCGCGCAGCGCGGCGGCGTGATCCAGCACGGCCGCCATCCGCTGGTTCTGCAGGTCGGCCGCCGCCTGCAGCCGCATCGCTTCCGCCTGCGCGGCGGCGTAAGCGGTGAAGTCGGTGCGTACGAGCCACCCGATGGGGGTGTCCGGGCCGCCGTCCCGCTCGCGCAGCCAGTCGTACCACTCGATCTCACCGGTGGCGGGCGGCGGCACGTGCTCGCAGGCGGCGCGCAACCACACCGTGGTCTGCGGGTAGGGCAGGAGGGCCGCCAGCAGCAGCCCGCGTGCCCCGCTCCCGGCCCATTCGCGGGCTTCGGACGGCAGCCCGGGAATCCTGGCGGCCAGCCGCCGCCACGACTCCCAGACCTCGTTCCACGCCTGCTGGGTCCCGCGCAGCGCGCTCAGCACCGTGAACCTGGCGAGGGCGTCCAGCAGGCCACCCTCGCAGAGATCGCGGTAGAGCTCCCACTCGGGGCCGCTTTCGCGGATGCGGCCGATCCTGAGCGCCTCGGACAGCGCCTCCACCGTCACCGGCGTCCCTCGCCATACGGCCTCTCCCGCCGGATCGAGCCAGCCCAGCAGGTGAAGCAGTTTCAGGTCGGCCGGGAGAGCCTGGTCGCGGAGCCGATGGTCGATGAGCTCGATCTGGGTGGTCAGGTCCTCGGCGGTGAGACCGTCGAGCTCACGCAGCCAGGAGAGAAGACCGAGCCAGCCGTCGGAGGGCGCGCCGGCCGTGGCCGCGCCCTCGAAGAACTGACGCCTCGCGGCAGCCCAGTCGCGGCGGATGGCGGCGGCCAGCTCGTGCCGGGTCGTGACCGCCGCACCGGTGAGGACCAGCGGGCGGCGCTGCGGCGGCGCCTGGTGAATGTGGTTGATCTGGACGTTGCGATCCCCGAGCTGGAAAGGCGCCGGGCCGTGGAAGACGTTTCCCGTTACTCCGTCCTTTTTCGTTGCTGCGTCGTTTTTTGTTGACCCGTCTTTTCCTGATTCGGGGTCGCGGGTCATGGCGTCGGCCCGAAGTGGTTGTCCTGACGGTTGTTGTCGCCGACCTGGAACGCGGTCGGTCCACGGAAGACGTTCCCCGACACTCCTCCCGCCGATGCCTGGCGGGCCTGGTCGGCGAGGTCGTTCAGTTCGCGGGCCACCCGTTCACGCTCGGCCTCGCCGAGACTCTCCAGCAGCATCTCGAACCGGGCCGCCCAGGCCGCCTCCTGCCTGGCCCGTACGAGCGCGGCGTCGCCCGGGGGGAGCGAGGCGAGATCGGTCGCGGTCTGGTCCAGCCGCATCAGCTCCGTACGCTCGCGTTCGGGATCGTCGCGGCTGAGCAACCGCGCCGTCCGCTGCCGTACGATCGCCCACGCGTCGGTGCCCGCGGCCTGCACCACCGCGGTTCCGCCCGCCGCGACCGCCGCCGCCACCCATTCGAGCATTCCCGGCCCCCTTACAAGATCCAATGACAATGTATATCTGGACTTGACGGAGCCGCCGGAAAACAGCCGCTGGAAAACAGAAACGCATCAGGTCGCGAGCGCGTCCGCCAGCAGTTCGCGCAACGTGATCGGCTTGCGGCCGAGCAACTCCCCGAGCGTGGGATCGACTTCGGCGAACTCGCCCCGGCGGCCGGCCTCGAACATGCCCAGAAGGAAGCGGGCCTGCTGCTCGGGAACGCCCTGTGACACCATGCCCGCCACCCACTCGTCGTCCGGGACGGTGACGCGGGTGATCTCGCGTCCGGTCAGCTCGGAGGCGAGCGCGGCGGCGTCCGCCAGGTCGAGCGCCTCGGGACCGGTCAGCGGCGGGGTGATCCCGTCGAGCCGGCCCTCCTCGGTCAGGGCGGCGGCGGCCACCTCGGCGAGGTCGGCGTGGGCGGTCCAGGAGACCGGGCCGTCCTCGGGCGCGACGAGCGTGCCGGTCTCGAGCGCCTGACGCACGAACTGCACCGCGGTGGTGGCGTAGAAGCCGTTGCGCAGCGCGGTGAACGCGACGCCGGACGCGCGCAGGTCCTGCTCGGTCTCGGCGTGGGACGGCATCGGGACGAAGGGGGATGCCGGGTTCGCGCCCATGTGGCTGGTGTAGACGATCCGCTTGGCGCCCGCGGCCGTGGCGGCCTCGATCGCCGTACGGTGCGGGCGCGCGTCGGCAGGGCCCGAGACGACGAGCACCTGGGACGCGCCCTCGAACGCGTACGCCAGGCTCGCGGGATCGTCGAAGTCGCCCTGCCGCACGCGGACGCCGCGCTGGGCGAGGCCGTCGGCCTTCGCCACGTCGCGGACGCTGACGCCGAGCCGGTCGGCGGGGATGCGCGCGAGCAGATGCTTGACGACGCCGCGCCCGAGCTGACCCGTCGCCCCGGTGATGATGATCATTATCTCACTCCTTGATATCGGTGTTATCAACAATGACGCTAACACTGGAAATCTACCGATATCAACTTGCTGATATCGTTGGAAGCGTGAGTGATCCCGAGAGCGAGACGGCGAGCGGCCGCGACAGGACGCGGGCGCACATCGTGTCGGTCGCGGCCGGGCTGCTCGCGAGCGGCGGGCGCGAGGCCGTCTCGACCAGAGCGGTGGCCGCCGCGGCGGGGACGCAGGCGCCGACGATCTACCGCCTGTTCGGCGACAAGGAGGGCCTGCTCGACGCGGTCGCCGAGTATGGCTTCAGCTCCTATCTCCGGGACAAGAAGGCGAGCCCGCCGGTCGGCGACCCGATCGAGGCGTTGCGCGCCGGATGGGACCTGCACGTCGGCTTCGGGCTGGCGAACCCCGCCCTGTTCTCGCTCATGTACGGCGATCCCACGCCGGGACGGCAGTCGCCCGCCGCCGTCACCGCCTTCCGCATGCTGGGGGAGCGCATCCGCGCCATCGCCGCCGCCGGGCGGCTGAAGGTCGGCGAGCGCCTGGCGGCCGACCTCGTGCACGCCGCCGGCTGCGGCACGGTCTTCACGTTGCTCGCCCTGCCCGTGGAGCGGCGTGACCCGCGCCTGTCGGAGACGGCCCGCGAGGCAGTGATAGCCGCCATCACCACCGACGTCCCCGTGGTCGAGGCCCCCGGACCGGCCGCGGCGGCGATGGCGCTGCGCGCCGCGCTGCCCGACGCCACAGCTCTCACCGACGGCGAACGCCACGTGCTCGGCGAATGGCTCGACCGGCTCGCCGCGGACGGACCCGGCTGAGATCTGGACGGGCGAACGTCAGCGGGCCGCGCCGGTCTCGGCGTACGCGGCGTCCTTGGCGCACTCGGCGTGCTCGGCGTACTCGTCCAGGAGTTCCCGGCGGAGCCGGGCCAGGTACGTCTCGCTGCCGGCGGACGACCGGTTGTAGCGGTCGATGTCATGGAGGGCGCGCCAGCCCGGCAGCCGCTCCCGGGAAAGGCGCAGGAGACCCATCCCGGTCTCGGCGGCGGCGCCGCCGTCGGCGGGCCGCAGGATGGCGGGCGCGGCGGCGAGTATGGCGTCCACCTGGGCGAAGCCGTCCTCGACCTGGCGCGTCACCTCGTCGATCGCCTCCTGCCTGGTGCAGCCGGTCTCGTGGCGGAGCACCCTGACCAGGTTGTAGGGAGCGCCGACGGCCTCGTCCTCGTCCAGAGTCATCAAGTCGTTCTCGGCGAGCGCCGCGGCCGCGCCGACGTTCAGCAGCCGGCGGACGAGCGGATGATCGCGCACCTCCGGTTCGAGCTCCCCGCCGTACGTGATCTCGAAGGTGTCCAGGAAGACAGGTGCTCCGGAGCTCCCCAGACGCAACGCGAACTGGTCCCGCAGGCTGGGGACGAAACCGCTGAGCCGGTGACACGCCTCGCGCTCGGCCGCCTCCAGCCACTCCTCCAGGTGACCGAGGGCGCGCGCCCGCCATGAGGGCGGCTGGATCAGGCGGACCCGCTCCCATGCCTGGGCCATGGCCGTGGCGACCGCTCCACCGGCCGGCGGGGTGTCGCCGAGCCCGCGGACGAGCAGGGTGAGCCGGTGGCGCAGCCGGACGATCTCGCCGGGGTCGGTGAGCCCCGGCTCGTCGAAGAGGTCGTCGACGACGGCGATCACCAGCATCCAACGGGCCAGCGTCTCGGCCTGCTCGGCGTCGGCGCCCGGCCAGAACCGCGCGGCCGTCAAGGCCATGGCGTTCCACCGCGGGTGGCGCGCCTCCTCCGGAGTGGTGGCCAGCCCGGTGTCCAGAAGCCAGGCGTCCAACCGCTCCTGCACCTGCTCGTGCCGCCCCGCTGGAACGCCGGGCCGAGCGGAGGCCGGAGCGGGAGAGGTCACGGCGGGGGCGGCCTTGGCGCCGGAACCCGTGATCGACCGCACGTAGCCGGCCAGCCCCTCACGCGACCGTGGATCGCCCAGACCGTCGAGTCGCCGCAGAGCCGTCTCCACGTGGGTCTCGGCGACCTGCCGGGCCTCCTCCACGGCTCCGCACGATAGAACCAGTTGCCGTGCCCGCTCGGCGTCGGCCGTGGTCAGGCCGCGGCGCAGCAGCCGGGCGAGCGAGGGCTCGCGGCCCAGGGCCCTGATCACGGGCAGCGTGTAGACGCCTTCCACGATGTCGGAGTTGGCCGGTTTCCCGAGCTCTCCGGTCGTCGCGGTCAGGTCGAGGATGTCGTCGCGCACCTGGTAGGCCATGCCGAGATGCCAGCCCAACCGTGCCAGGTCCTCCTCCGCCTCGGGGCCTCGTCCGGCCTGCATTGCGCCCAGCCGGCAGGCCAGGGACAGCAACTCGGCCGTCTTGGCGCCGGTCACCTCCAGATAATCGGCCTCGGTGCGGGAGAGCAGGAAGCGGTCGGCGGTCTCGGCGATCATTCCCGAGCAGATCCGCCGGGCGGTCTCGGCGACCACCAGGGACTCGCGCCGGCCCAGCTCGGAGAGGATCCGGCTGGCGCTGGTGAACAGCAGGTCGCCGGCCAGGACCGCCAGTCGCGCGCCCCACACGGTGTTGACGCTCGGCCTTCCCCTGCGCCGGCGCGCGTCGTCGATGACGTCGTCGTGATAGAGCGACGCCATGTGCAGCAGTTCGACGGCCGCCGCGGCCTCGACGGCGCGGATGTCGGCGGCCCGCTCCGGTCCGGCGAGCACGTAGTAGGACAACAGCGCCAGAGTGGGCCGGATGAGGTGGCGGTGCCCCGCAGGCTGCCTGGTCAGCGGGGCCAGTTCGGAGCGGTTCGGCACGTCCGCCATGCCGACGATCTCCCGCACCCGATCGAGGTCGGACTTCAGGGCGGGGAAGGCACGAGAAACGCTCTCAGATGTCACGGATGCTCCTGACGGGGGACTCATGGATGCGTTGCTGTCACCGGCACACCGACCGGCCCCTGCGCGCGCGTACGGCCGACGAAGGCGGAGATGCCGAGGGCCACCGTGGCCAGCGCCCAGCACACGGCCGGGCCGACGGCGTTCCAGGGCACCGTGTCGATGGCCACGGCCGCGACCGCCGCCTGCATCGGCCCGTAGTCGGGCAGGAAACGCACCAGGACACTGGTAGCGGCCGGGGTGGCGAGCGGGCTCTGCAGGGCCAGGTCGATCGAGCAGATGACGGTGACGAGGACCAGGCCGGCCAGGTCGCTGGTCAGCACCGCGGCGAGCGCGATGCCGATCCCTCCGTAGATCAGCGCTCCACCGGCGAGGGCGGCGGCGAGCAGCAGGGGCTGCGCGGTCGGATGGGTCAGGCAGATCAGGCCGGTCGCGTAGAGCGCGATGACGAGCGCAACCACCACCAGGGCGGTGAGCTTCGCCGCGATCAGGCACAGCTGGGGGAACCCGGATCGCACCAGCCGGCGGTCGAACGACGCCGAGTTCATCGTGGTCACGAACATCATGAATCCGGTGATCAGCGCCAGGATCTGCAGCGCCCCGCCGAGCTGGTTGAGCACGCCGGCCGGCAGCGTGACGGTCCGGTCGGCGGCCCGGACGAAGAACGGCAGCGGGATCTCCAGGGACAGGGCGTAGATGAGGATCACCCACACCGGGATGAAGAGCACGATGATCACCAATGCCAGCCGGTTGCGCAGGTGCTCCACGAACGTCATGCGCACGGCGGTGGCGTAGCAGGCCCAGTGACCTCTCATGCGGCACCGGTCCTGTCCGCGGCCCGCAGCACGCCGCCCTCCAGCCGGTGGAGGGTGTCGAGACGGGCCGCGTCGTACGCGAGGTGGGAGACCACCAGCACCGAACGGCCGCGTCCGCGCAGCTCCTCGGCCAGGTCCCAGAACCGTACGTAGGTCTCCCAATCGAAGCCCTGGTAGGGCTCGTCGAGCAGGAGCAGGTCCGGGTCGTGCATGAGGGCCAGGACGAGGTTGAGCTTCTGCCGCGTGCCGCCGCTCAGCGTGGCGGGGCGGGCCCGGCGGGAGCCGGAGAACCGCAGCGCCTCCATCAGCTCCTCGGCCCTGCGCAGGTCTTCCAGGCCGTAGGCGACCTGGAAGAACCGCAGGTGCTGGTCGACCGTGAATGCGTCGTGCAGCACCGTCTCCTGCGGGCAGTGTCCGATGCGCCCGCCGTGGCGCACCGACCCGCCGTCCGGCCGCAGGTCGCCGGCGAGGACGCGCAGCAGCGTGGTCTTGCCCGCGCCGTTCTCCCCGACGACCCCCGCCACCCGGCCGGGCGGAAGGTCGAGATCCACACCACGCAGGACCGGGTTGCCCCGGTAGCTCTTCCGTACGTCCCGCACCCGCAGCACGGCCTCATCCGACGGCATTCGGCACCCTTCCCGCCCCGGCCCCGCGTCGGCTACTTGTCGACGGCGATGAAGGCGACCGTGCCGCTGCCCTGGGCGCTGCTCACGCCCTTGCTGGAGCACTGGCTGATGTCCGAGGTGGGCGCGGCCTTCCCGGCGATCCGCTTGCCCTTGAGCTTCCCTTCGGTGACCTCGCCGACCAGCATCATGTCGCCCGGGTTGTACGAGGCGATCCCGTCGAGGTTGGGGTGGACCGTGGAGGTGCCCAGCGTCTTGCCCTGGGCGTCCTTCCAGGTGATGGTGCCCGTGCCGGCGACGTTCTGGACGCCCGTGCAGGACGCCTGCCCGGTGCCCTTGAAGGTGGCCGTGCCCGAGCGGATGTTGGGGAAGCTCCCGTCGGGAGAGGCGCAGCCGGTGAGCGCCACGGCGCCCTTGGCGGTCACCGCGCGGGCCTCCTTGCCCACCGCGGGGTCGGCGGTGATCGGGCCGCTGGTGCTCACCGCGCAGGTGAGCACGGTGTGGCCGCCCGGCTGCTTGGGCGAGGGATCGGCGACCGGCCTGGTGTTCTGGCTGCCGCCGCCCGACGTCCCCTGGGCGACCGACGGGAGGACCGTCAGGGCCAGGCCGACGACACCCGCCGCGGCGCCGACGCCGCAGGCCAGGTAGACGCGCGATCGAGAAAGGTTCATGGACATCCCCCCCGGGAAGATTGCTGACGGTAATTTACTTATCACAGACAGTAACTAGAGGGTTGGTTGGTCGACGCAGGTCAGATGGCACTTCCCCATCGCTGCTCTCGCTCAGGGCGTCAGACGCGCTCGTAGTGAGTGAACTTTCCTCGGCCGCCATGCTGTCGCACGTAGCCTTGCTCGCGTAGGCCGCGGAGAGCCTTGCGGATGTTCGGTGCCGTGAGATCGAGCATCTCGACCAACTGTGCGACGGTGAGGGCCCCGTGCGTGAGGGCGTCAAGGACGCGTGACTCGGTGGCGTTCAACGGGTCGGCTGCCGGAATGGTGACGATGGGCCGGTGCAGGATGGCGACGAACCGAATGCCCGCGTCGATGTAGTGAGCGGGAGGTAGACGGGCTTCTGTGAGCGCCGCTCCCACAGTGGGAATGCCGCTGGCGAGCGCCTCGATGACTCGGCCGCCGCTGAATGGGGAACGCACGTTCTGGCAGATGGCGACGAGCCGCGCGTTGCGTGCGGACGTGACCGCTTCTTTGCCGAGACGGTCGACCGTTATGCCGTAGAGCCCTCCGGGGTTCGTGATCACAAGACGATCCCGGCGAAGCCTGATTTCCACGGCCATCCCCGCTGACCAGTGATCGAGATCGCGGTGGACCAACGCGTTGGCGACCAGTTCACGAAAGGCGACAAGCGGATAGGCGGGCAAATCCCGGACGGTGCCGTCGAGCCCCGCCACGACGGCCGTATCGAAGGTTCGTCTGGCCCACTCCATGGCTGCGTCGAGCATTCGGGGAATGGGTCCGGTCAGGACGGCCAGGTTGCGTGCCCGGGAACCGGGTGGATCTCCTGGCAGTGGGTCGGCGGATATCTGGATGGCGTATCGAGGGAACCACTGTTGCGGATGCGTGCCCAGAGCCAGTAGCCCAGCGACCGTAGGTCTGCCGTCGACGGCGGTTACTCCGGCGCGGCACAGCAGTTCATCGTCCCGGACGAAGCGCCCCAGCCCCTGCTGATCGCGCTCGCGGACCGCCTCAACGAATGCTTTCACCAGTTCGAGGTCAAGGTCCGCCGAGGTGGCTCCCTCGACCAGAGGTCGATCGAACATAGGTGCTCGTCGCGCCGCGATGAAGGCCTGTTCTTCGATATCCGAGAGCCGGAAATCGCCGTCGTATCCTCGCAGATAGGAGGCGCCCGTGGCGGTGACCCGGCACGGTTTGGCGGACTTGTCGCACTCGTGCACCCTCGCCACTACGACCGGAGCGCCGTAGGCGATCCCGTCGTCCAAAGTCAGGCGGACAGGTGGCGTGAACGAGCGCGCCTTCGCCGCGAGGCCCTGTTTCAGTGACTGCACGTTCGGCAGTGGAACCGGCCGGAACCCGAACCGTTCATCCAGCCCGAGGATTATCGTTCCGCCGCCGGGTAGATTCGCGAGCGCACTCAGAGTCGGGGTCAGCGACTCGGGGAGTCCTCCGGCAGCCGACTTGACCTCTATGGCCGTCGAGTCCCCGCCGGCTGCCCGAAGCTCATCGATGAGATGGCTCACGTCCTCAGGCATGCGGGAAATGTAACTGCGGTCAGTTACATTTCGTGGGTCGTCGGTTACATTTCCTGGAGCTCCCGATCGGTGAACCGTCGGGGAAGCCGGTCTCCGCACTGCGGTCACATCAAGGCGATGAGAGCGTGATGACCGGTCTGCTTTGCGGTCAGATCGCTACCGTCATCGTGGTGTCGGTGACCTGGAAACCGAGCCTTTTGTACAGGTGGCGGGCGGGGTTGCCCTCGGTGACCACCAGGCCCAGGCCGCTCAGCCCGTCCGCGCCGGCGCGGGCCAGGGTGGCCGACAGCATGAGCGCGCCGAGACCTCGCGGCGACCGGTCCGGGTGCCGGAACACGTCCGCGATCCACGGTCCCCGGTCCGAGTCGTGCGCGAACACGCCGCCCACCACCTCGCCTTTACCAGCGGAGTCCTCCCGTACGGCAAGGACGCTGCAGGCGAGCAGGGGGCCGATCTCCTCGCCGCTCAGGAGCGGAACAAGCTCCTCCTCCAGGGCCTTTTCGGGATCCCGTGGCTGGTGGTCGGGGTGGCCGGGCGGGTAGGCGGCCAACCACGCGGGGAGGATCTCGGCGGGCGGCCGATCACAGGGGACGAGCAGAAAGCCGTCCGGAGCGGTGCCCCCGACCGGCTCGGCGACCGGCAGGTCGCACCGCATCACGTGCATGTGCCGCAGCAGCCGCGCGCCCCGGTCGAGCAGTGCCTGGCCGAGCTCGACCGGCGCGGAGACCGCCCAGCCGGTCATCCGCGACATGATCGCGTCGGCGGCTCCCGGGCCGATGTCCTCGATCGCGTACGCCCAGGGGCTGCCGTCGCGGACGCCTTCCCGATAACTGCACACCGGGACGCCGTGGGGGCCGGTCATCGTCCGCCGTTCCTCGGTCATACCGCGAGGCTCGCGCAGCCCGCCCCGCCCGGCAACCGGTTAACAGCGTCGCGGCCCGTCAGACGCCCTGGGGCAGGCGGAACAGGCGGTGGGGGTCGTACGCCGCCTTGACCTGGGCCAGCCGGGCGGCGTTGGCGCCGTAGTATTGCTGCCGCCAGTTCTTGAGCTCCGGATCGACGTAGTTCACGTACGCGTGGTCGCCGAAGTGGGGCCGCATGGCGGCGTGGGCGGCCCTGGCCCAGGCGGCGGCGCCGGAGAAGTGGGAGAAATACTGCACGCCGAACAGCGCCTTGCGGTGTGGGAAGGCGGTCGCGTCGGGGCGCACCCGGGCGACGGCGCCGCCGAGCGCGTCGAGCATCACGATGTGCCGGCCCGGCGCGGCGACCTGGGCCACCAGTGCCTTGATCCCGGCGGACGACAGCGGCTTGTAAGCGAAGTGCGACTTGGCCGAGAACGAGTCGCGGACGAGCTTGCCGCTCGGGTTCTGCCCGGGGAGCGTGCCGGGACGGTGGCACTGGGCCACGGACGCCGACGCGCAGCCCGCCTCCACCATCATCGCGTGGTCGTAGGCGGACGTCGCGACGTAGCGGGTCGAAGGGCTCGAACCGACGCGGTCGACGAGCTTCTGCAGCAGGTTCTCGCACGCGGTCTTGCCGCCGATGTAGAGGCCGCCGACCATCACGTCGAGCGACGGGTCGTGGCCGAGATGGCAGTTGGACCACATCGCGTCGGGCGCGGCGGGCGCCCACGCCTGCCATGCCTTCAGCACGGCCGCGGCCTTCGCCCAGGGCCAGTGCAGGAAGAACAGGGTCACCGAACGCGTCCGATGGGTCCGGAACGTGAACGACGTCGCCACGCCGAAGTTGCCGCCGCCGCCTCCCCTGGAGGCCCAGTAGAGGTCCGGGTGCGAGGTCGGCGAGCAGGTCAGCACCTTCCCGTCCGCCGTGACCACCTTCAGCGACTCCAGCACGTCGCAGGTCAGGCCATATTGCCGCGACACCACGCCGATGCCGCCGCCCAGGGTGAGCCCGGCGACCCCGACCGTCGGGCAGGAGCCCGCGGGGATGCTGACGCCGTGCGCGGCCAGCTTGGCGTACACGTCGACCAGACGTGCCCCGGCGCCGACCGTGGCGTGGCCGCTCGCGTAGGACACGCCGCTCATCGGCGACACGTCGATGACGAGCCCGCTGCCCGTGGACCAGCCCGCGTAGCTGTGGCCGCCCGACCGGGAGGTCACCGGCACGCCGTAGCGCCGGGCGAACGCCAGGCACTCCGACACGTCCCCCGCCGTCTTGCAGTAGGCCACCCCGGCCGGGCGGGCGGAGTCGAAGGCCGAGTTGAACACGCGGCGCGCGTTGTCGTACGACGCATCGCCGGGGCGGATCAGCTTGCCGTCCAGCCCCCGTCCGAGCGCGGACCAGTCGGCGGGACGGGGCCCCGCGGCGGCGAAGGCCGCACCCGAAGCCGCACCGGTAACGGCGGCGGCCCCGGCCAGAGCCGAAACGCGAAGGAAACTCCGTCTGTCGATCATGGTCGTACTCCCCGAGGTGCTGATCTCCCTCGTTGAGACGCTCATGGAACCGGTCAGGTTGGTAACAACCCCATCACTTCGGTCCTACTCCCCGGCCCTGTCCCGCGGAGCCGTCTGCCGGAGCCACACGCCGGGGTGAACCGAGGTCACGTCGTGCCTATGCGGAGGGCCAGCGCGGGGCACATCTCCACGGCCTTCTGCGCCTCGCCCAGCAGCCACGAGGGCACTCCGGTGTCCATGAGCACCGGGAAGCCGTGCCGGTCGAGCTTGACCAGCTCGGGCACGAGGTGCGCGCACAGGCCGTGGCCCTGGCAGCGGGTCCAGTCGACGACGAGCCTGGCGTCCTGCGCGTCCTCGATCGGCAGCGGCAGCACGCCCGTGGTCGTCCGCCCGCAGCCGCCGTGGAAGCGGTGCTCCTCCACGTCGTCGGCGAACGCGTCGAGCGCCGACAGCGCGAACCTGGCCGAGCCGTCCGGGTGGAAGCAGGCGCCCCGGCCCTTCACCGCGGCTGCGGCCCGGCGGATCAGCTCGGGGCCCTCCGGGTCGCCGTCCTGGAGCCGGCGGCAGGCCCGCGCGAGGTCCGGCAGCCCGAGGCGGCACGGCCCGCACTGCCCGGCCGACTGCGCGGCGAGGTAGTTCGCCACCCGCGCCGTCTCGCCGAGCGGGCAGGTGTCCTCGCCCAGAACCACCACGATGCCCGCGCCCAGCTCGCCGCCCGCCTCCTTCGCGCCGCGCCGCGACAGGATCGCGCCGTACGCGTCCTCGGCGGCCATCCACGTGCCGTGGTAGCCGCCGAGCAGCAGCCCGTCGCCGATCTTCGCCTCGCACAGGTTCAGCACGTCGGCCAGCGGCACGCCCGGCGTCACCTCCACGACCGCGGGGGTGGCCACCGAGCCGCCGACCGTGAGCAGGATCGTCCCCGGCTCCTGGACGGTGCCCACCGCGGCGTACTCCTCCGGCCCCAGCTCGGCGAGCACGGCGAGCTGGGCGAAGGTCTCGGTGTTCGACAGCAGGGTGGGCAGCCCGCGCACCCCGCTGTCGCTGGAGCGGACCTTGCGGCCCGGGGGCAGGCCCGCCTCGCCGTTGACCGCGCGGACGAGCGCGCCGCCCTCGCCCGAGACGAACCTCTCCTGGATGCCCGCGACGCGCACCAGGCCGGTGAGGCCGCGCTCGGCCACGGCGGCGGTCACCGACGCCTCGGCCAGCTCGCCGGCGCCGACCGCGATCACCACCTCGCGGGAGCCGAGCGCGCTCGCCGCGAGCAGCGCGCCTTCCAGGACGAGATGGGGCGCCCGGGTGAGCAGGGTCTTGTCCTTGAGGCTGGCGGGCTCGCCCTCGGCGGCGTTCACCAGCACGACCGTCTCGCTGTCGCGGGCGCGGGAGGACACGGCGCGCAGCTTGCGCGCGAACGGGAACGCGGCTCCGCCCCGGCCCCGCAGGTCCACCTCCTCGGCCATCGAGATCAGCGCGTCCACGGTCTGGCTCGGGAGCCGGTCGTGGAACCTGTAGTGCGCGTTCAGGTCGAGCCTGCGGTGGTCGTCCAGCCCAGCGGTGAGCCGGGCCGGGCCGAGCCGCCGGACATGGGAGACGCGGTAGGGAATCACACGATCCTCCGGAGGCGGGGTTCCTGGGGGGTGGGAGGTGTGCCGGGCATGTCGAGGACGTCGTGGGGATCGGTGCCGGTGCGGCCGAGGACGGCGGCCTCACGTGGGGTCTGCTGCCGCCGTACGGCGGGCCGCGGCGCGTCGAGGCCCTCCCGGGACATGCGGCCGGCGCTCCACTCGGCGTTCCAGTCGCCGGTCGGCGCCTGCCGGGCGGGCCGGGTGGCGGCGGCGAGCCGGATCAGCAGGGCCGCGCCGACCGCCGCAAGGCACGCCACGTAGCTGAAGGTCACCCAGGGGGCGGCGGTCCGGCCCGCGGTCAGGCCGTGCAGGATCGCCACCGGCCAGGCGAGATAGGCCAGGTCGTGCAGCCCCCGCCACAGCCAGGGCCGCTCCGCCTGGGCGAACCTGCCGCGCATCACGCCGGTCGCGACGATCACGACGAACAGGTCCGAGGCCACGGCCCCCAGCGACACGTAGACGTTGGTGGTGGGGATCACCGACCCGTACGGCGGCACCAGCCCGGCGGCGATCTTCATGCCGATGTGGACGATCAGGAAGCCGATGCCGAGCAGCGCCATGGCGCGGTGCACGAGCTGGACGCGCACCCGTTGCGAGATCGGCAGGACGACGCGGTCGGTCGCCGCCAGGCCGAGGGCGACCGTGGTCGTGAGGCCGACGAGCGAGAAGACCCCGGCGTAGAACGTGAGGAACGCCTGGGCGTCGGCGAGGAACGCCGCGCCGCCGCTGGTCCGGGTGGCGGCGAGCCCTCCGGTGAGGGCCAGGGCGACCACGGCGCCGAGGGCGATCCGCACGCCGCGCCTTTCGAGGTCGAGGCCGGGATCCGGCCGGGTGTGCCGGGGAGCCCGTCTGCTGGGCAAGGATTCCTCCGTTTCGTCGATGCGGGCTCGATGTGGGAGGGTGCCGCTCCCCGTCCTCAGGCGGGGGTGGTCTGCGAAAGGACCGGACGGGGAACGGCACGATCGGGGTTCGGCGGCTCAGCAGCGCAGGCCGCGGTTGACGCAGGTGACGACCGTGTTCATCAGCCGGTCGGGCATGACGTTCTCGAAGTCGGCGTGGTCGGTGATCGGGTTGTGCCGCTGCTCGGGGAAGCTGTCCACCGCGAACGACGGCCCGCTCGGCACCGAATAGGCCAGCGTCATGCGCAGCTGCGGGATCGCCCGGGTGCCCGCGGGGCAGGCGCCGTTCGCACCGGGGAACACGACGTGGGTCCTGTGATCGGCGCTGTCGGTGTTCCGGCCGTCCCAGCAACTGGGGAAGTCGAGCACGCGCAGCACCAGGCTGCCCCGGGGGCAGAGCGGATATTTGCTGGTGAGCCGGTTGGTGAAGCCGGTGCAGGTCCACTGCGCCCTGGCGTTGGCGCCGCCGTTGGTGGCCGCCTTCGCGTCGCCGGTGATCAGTTTGAGGAAGCGGGGCATCGCGACGACCCTGCTGACCGGGTTGCCGCGGAACTGCAGCGTGACCGACCGCGCCAGGAGGATCCTGCCGACGTTGCCCTCGGACGCGCCGCCCGGCTCGTCCGCGCCCGGGTTCGCGCCCGTACCGGAGCCGCCCGCACCTGAGCCCGTACCGGAGCCCGGGCCCCGGCCGCGCCCGGTGCGGAAGCGCCCCTCCTGGAACCGTCCTTCCTGGGATCGGGCGGAGGCGTCCGGCGAGGGGGAGGCCGATGGTGCCGCCTGGGCGGCGCCGACGCCGGTCCGGCTGCGCAGCACGGGCCAGAAGTACGCCGACTTGTCGCCGAACCGGCAGGTGGTGCCGCCCGCGGCGAGGCTCTGGTCGGTGGAGAAGCCGTTGGTGGTGAGGTTGCCGACATAGTCGTGCACGTGGTGCGCGCCGTTCGACACCCCCGGCGTGACGATGTGGTTGTCGGAGTTGCGGTGGCCGTTCTCGTTGCGCCCGCAGCGTGAGGTGAACGAGCCGCGCCCGGCGCGTACGCCGGTGTCGCCCGGCGGGACCTGCCGGATGTCGACGAAGTCCTCCAGGGCCGGGCCGACGTCCTCGCACTCCGCGCCCTGGACGGAGGGGTCGCAGTGGTCGGCGAACGCGGGCCGGCCCACACCGGTCAGCGAGCCTGCGATCAGTACGCCCGCCATCGCGAGCACGAGCCGTTTTCGCATGGAGTCTCCCTAAAGACAGTGCTAGACCGTGGGGGTGGGCAGCGTGGAGTAGTCGACGAGCCCGGTGCCTTCGAGCAGCGTCATGTGCTTCATCACGACGTCGACCGCCTGCCCGGCGAAGTCGCGGATCAGGCTGTTGCGGGTGTCCGCGCGTACGGCGGAGACGAAGGTGAACACCTTGCCGTGCGCGTCGCGCAGGCGGGCGGTGAAGACGCGGTCGAAGTCGGCGCCGCGCAGGGGCGCCATCTCGTCCAGCCACCCGCGCTGGTCGGGGTTGGGCTGGTCCGGCAGCGGGACGGCGAGCTTGGCGGCGAGCTCCCTGACCGCCGCGTCGAGCTTGGTGTGGTCCTCGACGAGGTGCATGCCGGCGTCCTTGACCTTGGCGCTGCCGGCCCGGTCCTGGGCCCAGCGGCCGGCGGGGATCTCCCAGAGCCCCGCCCAGCGCACGCGGACCAGCAGGTCGCGGTCGGCCGGGCCCAGCGGGCCGTAGGGGGTCTGCGTCCAATCCGGCCCGGTCCAGCCCGGCTGCGACGACGCACTCCGAGGGACGACCACGACGACCGTGACGGCCGCCGCGAAGAGGAAGACGCCGAGCACCAGGAGTTCCCCAAACCGGAACCGCATCGTGCCTCCTTTCGTGACCTTCGGTCGGAGGTACGCGGTCTCCTCGGGCGCGGTTCAGGAAATAGTCAGAAATGACTGGAGTTACGGATGTGGTGTACGAACCAGTAACCCTGGTGCAAATATGTGGCCGTGCGTCGACAACTCGACAGCCGGTTCGTGCGTCTTGACCCCCCCGACTATGACGCTGACAACGACGATCGGGACGAACGCCTGATCCGGGAGCTGTACCGCGAGTTCGGCGGTCCGCTGCTGCGTCATGTGCGCAAGACGACCGGCAACGACCTGCAATGGGCTGAGGACGTCGTCCAGGAGACGCTCGTGCGTGCCTGGCGCAACTCGGCGAAGCTGACGTGGGAGCCGCCCCTGCTGTGGGCGTGGCTCCTCACCGTCGCCCGCCGCATCGTGATCGACGGGCGCCGCAGGCGCGGCGTACGGCCGAGGGAGGTGGAGGCTCCCGAAGAGGACAGCATCGCCGTACCGGACGGCTCGGACCGGACGCTGGCGGCCATCGTGGTCGCGGACGCGCTGCGGCACCTGTCGAGTCAGCACCGGGAAGTTATCGAAGAGACATACTTACGGGACCGGACGGTAAGCCAAGCGGCCGAGGTTCTGGGCATCCCACCGGGTACCGTGAAATCCAGGCTCTTTTACGCCCTGCGCGCACTTCGCACGGCCCTGAAGGAGAGGGGGGTGGCCAGCTGATGTCCGCGTCGTCGCCGCACTTCGACGTGGCAGCGTACGCCCTGGGAGTGCTGGACGACGACGACGCCGAGGCGTTCGAGCGGCACCTCGACGAATGCGCGCCATGCCGGGCGGAACTGCTGGAGGCCCAGGAGCTGCCCGGCATGCTCGACGCCTTCAAGGACGGCTCCGTCTCCTCCTCGGAGCGTTCCCACCCCTGATCGCCCGGCGCCGGCGGCCCGCGGCAGACGGCCGCGGTACGGCCCGAAGATCGCCCGTCGGCCGCGGCCGCTGTCAAGATCCTGGCCCGGCGTCCGCTCTGGTCCACGAAGACGGCCGTACGCTCCGGACGGTGATCTTCCACGACTCATGATCGCACGCGAGTCGAAAGCAGCTTCGAGGAGTGCACACCGTCTCGTGATCCGGAATTTCGGATTTCCCGATGGCCGGCGCGTGGCTTTCCGATCATTGCGGGGCGGCGTGCGCATCGGACCCCTCGGCGGGGGTGTGGCTGGTTAAATGGGGCAAGGTCAACCCCCTGATCACAAGGGTCTGGACCAAGTTGACGTTTGTGCCGTTTTGGGGTGATATCGGGGGCGGTGGTGCCGACCTTTCGGTCAATGGGGACCGGAAGGAGCGCGCCCATCGTGGAGGAGTGGCGCATGCCTGCGACGCCGTACGGCCGGGCCGGGTCCGGAGACGTCCTGCCCCCGCCGCGCAGTTTCGGCGAGGAGGGCGCGCGCCTGTCCTATGGCGGTTATCTCCGCCTCCCCGAGCTGCTCGCCCAGCAGGAGCAGCGATCCGGGGCCAGCGACGAACTGCTGTTCATCACCGTTCACCAGGTCTATGAGCTGTGGTTCAAGCTCCTCCTGCACGAGCTGGAGCGGATCAGGGACGCGATGATCGAGGGCGCCCTGTGGCGTGCCAGGCACCTGTTCCGCCGGGTCCACGCGGTGGAGAAGGTGCTGGTCGACCAGGTCCAGGTGCTGGAGACCATGACCCCCCAGGACTTTCTGGAGTTCCGATCGGTGCTCGCCCCCGCGAGCGGCTTCCAGTCGGTGCAGTTCCGCGAGCTCGAGTTCCTCTCCGGCGCCAAGGACCCGACGTACCTCGGCCGGCTGCGGGACGCGAGCGAGGCGGAGCTCGCCAGGCTCCGGCGTCGGCTCGACGAGCCGACGCTGTGGGACGCCTTCGTCACCGCCCTCTCCCAGCGGGGCCTGCCTGTCTCCGACGAGGAGATCATGGAGTCCCTGCTGGCCGTCGCCCGCGACCGGGGATCGTACGACGATCTGTGGGATCTGGCCGAAGATCTCCTCACCCACGACGAGACGACGGCGCTCTGGCGGATGAGGCACGTGCAGATGGTGGAGCGCCAGATCGGCACGAAATCCGGTACGGGGGGCTCTTCTGGGGCACCGTACTTGAGGGGAAGGACGCGTTTGCACTTCTTTCCCCTGCTCTGGGAACTGCGGGCCTGGCTTTGAATCCTCACAAGGGAGTGAGTAGCGACATGCCGCTCGAAATGGCGCTAAGTCGGCAGGAATCGGATGAAGCGCTGGATGAGCTTCTCCGCATCGCCGCCGAGAGATGCGCGCACGCGCCGGGAGCGCTGCAGGTGGAGGGCGAGGACGTCCTGGCCTTCCTACGGCGGTACTACCGGAACGTTCCGGTCGAGGACCTGGCCGACCGCGACCCGGTGAACGTCTACGGCCCCGCGATGGCCCACCGCCACCTGGCCCAGCACCGGCCGCAGGGACGCGCGCTGGTCCGCGCGTTCACTCCCACTCTGGAGGAGCACGGCTGGGACCCGGGCCGCTCGGTGGTCCAGATCGTCACCGACGACATGCCGTTCCTCGTCGACTCGGTGACGACGGAGCTGGACCGGCACGAGATCGGCACCCACCTGATCGTCCATCCGCAGATGCGGGTGCGCAGGGACATGACCGGCGAGCTGCTCGGCCCCGACAAGGAGGACGTCACCGGGCAGGTCATCCGCGAGTCGTGGATGCACATCGAGATCGACCGGCAGACCGATCAGGCCGTGCTCAAGGAGCTGGAGAACGACCTGCAGCGGGTGCTGCTCGACGTGCGCTGCGCGGTCGAGGACTTCGCCAAGATGCGGGCGATGGCCGTGCAGACCGCCGAGGACCTGGCGGTCAACCCGCCGCCGCTCGACCCCGCGCAGGTCGAGGACGGCGTGGAGCTGCTGCGCTGGCTGGCCGACGGCCACTTCACGTTCCTCGGCTACCGCGAATACCGCCTGGAGGACACCGACGGCGGCGCGGCGCTGCGCGGCCTGCCCGGCACCGGGCTCGGCATCCTGCGGGCCGACAAGCCCGGATCGGCCAGCTTCGCGGCCCTGCCGCCGGCCGTGCGGGAGAAGGCGCGGGAGAAACAGCTCCTCATCGTCACCAAGGCCAACAGCCGGGCCACCGTCTATCGGCCCCACTACCTCGACTACATCGGGATCAAGGTCTTCTCACCCGAGGGCGAGGTGATCGGCGAGCGCCGTTTCCTCGGCCTGTTCACCCACGTGGCGTACAACGAGTCGATCTCCCGGATCCCGGTGCTGCGGCGCAAGCTCGCCGAGGTGCTGGAGCGGGCCGGGCTGTCGCCCGACAGCCACGACGGCAAGGATCTGATGGAGATCCTGGAGACCTACCCGCGCACCGAGCTCTTCCAGATGTCCGTGGACGAGCTGCTGCCCATCGCGCTCGGCGTGCTGCGGCTGCGCGAGCGCAAGCAGGTCAAGCTGTTCCTGCGCCGCGACGACTACGGCCGCTACATCTCCTGCCTGATCTTCCTGCCGCGCGACCGCTACACCACCAAGGTGCGCCTGCACATGCAGCGCATCCTGATGGACGCGCTCGGCGGCAGCTCGCTCGACTACAGCACGATGATCGGCGAGTCGGCGCTGGCCCGGCTGCACATCGTGATCCGCGGCGAGCGCGGCAAGCCGCTCGCCGACACCCCGGTCGACGTCGAGGAGCTGGAGGCGCGGCTGGCCGCCACCACCCGGACGTGGGAGGACGACCTCGCCACCGCGATCAACGAGCTGTGCCCGGAAGAGGACGCGCCCCGGCTGCTGCGCCGCTACGGCTCCGCCTTCCCCGAGGGCTACAAGGCCGACTTCCCCGCGCGTACGGCCGTCGCCGACCTCAAGCGGCTGGAGGCGCTCGCCGAGGACCCCAACGCCATCGGCATCAACCTCTACGAGCCGTACGGCGCGGCCGAGGGGAAGCGGCGCCTGAAGCTCTACCGGCTGGGCGCGCCGATCTCGCTGTCGCGGGTGCTTCCGCTGCTCACCCGGATGGGCGTCGAGGTGGTGGACGAGCGGCCCTACGAGATCGACCGTGACCACGACCCCCGCACCAAGGACGCCTGGATCTACGACTTCGGCCTGCGCTACACCCCCTCAGAGGAGGTGCACCGCGACGAGTTCAAGCGGCTCTTCCAGGACGCGTTCGCCGTGCTGTGGCGTGGCGAGGTGGAGAACGACGGCTTCAACGCGCTCGTGCTGGCCGGCGGGCTCACCTGGGAGCAGGCCGAGATCCTCCGGGCGTACGCCAAGTATCTGCGGCAGGCCGGCACGACGTTCAGCCAGTCGTACATAGAGAAGGTGCTGCGCGGGAACGTGCGGCTGGCCCGGCTGCTGGTGCGGCTGTTCGAGGCCAGGCTCGACCCGCGCCGGCCCGACGACGCCAGGGCGGAGGTCTGCGACGCGCTGACCGAGGAGATCCTCGCCTCGCTGGACGAGGTGGCCTCGCTCGACGAGGACCGCATCCTGCGGGCCTACCTGGAGATGATCCAGGCGACGCTGCGCACCAACGTCTTCCAGGCCGCGCGCGACGACGGCCGCGACGCCGGCGACGCGGGCAGCCAGTTCGTCACCGGCAGGCGCAAGCCGTACATCTCGCTGAAGTTCGACCCGCAGGCGATCAGCGTGCTGCCGCGGCCCCGGCCGAAGTACGAGATCTTCGTGTACTCGCCGCGCGTCGAGGGCGTGCACCTGCGCTTCGGCAAGGTCGCCCGCGGCGGCCTGCGCTGGTCGGACCGCATGGAGGACTTCCGCACGGAGATCCTCGGCCTGGTCAAGGCGCAGATGGTGAAGAACACCGTCATCGTGCCGACCGGCTCGAAGGGCGGCTTCGTCGTCAAGCAGCCCCCGGCCGGCGGACGCGACGAGTTCCTCGCCGAGGGCGTGGCCTGCTATCGCCAGTTCATCTCGGGCCTGCTCGACCTCACCGACAACCTGGCCGCCGGGCAGGTCGTGCCGCCGCCCGACGTCGTGCGGCACGACGGCGACGACACCTACCTCGTGGTGGCCGCCGACAAGGGCACCGCGACGTTCTCCGACATCGCCAACGAGGTGGCCAAGGAGTACGGCTACTGGCTCGGGGACGCCTTCGCCTCCGGCGGGTCGGTCGGCTACGACCACAAGGTCATGGGCATCACCGCGAGGGGCGCCTGGGAGTCGGTCAAATACCACTTCCGCACGCTCGGCGTGGACGTGCAGACCACCGACTTCACCGTGGTCGGCATCGGCGACATGTCCGGCGACGTGTTCGGCAACGGGATGCTCCTGTCGGAGCACATCCGGCTCGTGGCGGCCTTCGACCACCGGCACGTGTTCATCGACCCCGACCCCGACCCGGCGCGGAGCTTCGCCGAGCGGCGGCGGCTGTTCGAGCTGCCCAGAAGCTCCTGGGACGACTACGACAGGAAGCTCATCTCGGCGGGCGGCGGCGTGTGGCCGCGCACCGCGAAGTCGATCCCGGTGTCGCCCCAGACGCGCGCCGCGCTCGGCCTGCCGTCCAACGTCACCGCGCTCGCGCCGAACGACCTGATCAGCGCGATCCTGCGGGCCCCCGTCGACCTGCTGTGGAACGGCGGCATCGGCACGTACGTCAAGGCGTCGTCGGAGACCCACGCCGACGTGGGCGACAAGGCCAACGACGCGCTGCGGATCAACGCGTCCGAGCTGCGCTGCAAGGTCGTGGGCGAGGGCGGCAACCTCGGCTTCACCCAGCGCGCCAGGATCGAGTTCGCCCTGAACGGCGGGCTGATCAACACCGACTTCATCGACAACTCGGCCGGTGTGGACACCTCCGACCACGAGGTGAACATCAAGATCCTGCTCGACCAGGTCGTCCGCGACGGCGAGATGACCGACAAGCAGCGCAACCAGCTCTTCCTCGACATGACCGACGAGGTGGGCAGGCTGGTCCTGGAGGACAACTACGCCCAGAACGTCGTGCTCGCGGCGGCCCGGGCGCAGGCGCCGGAGATGCTGCACATCCACTCCCGCTATCTGCGGAAGCTGGAGCGGGCCGGGCTGGTCGACCGGGAGCTGGAGTTCCTGCCCTCGGACAAGGTGCTCGCCGAGCGGCGCCAGGCCGGGCTCGGGCTCACCAACCCCGAGTTCGCGGTGCTGCTCGCCTACACCAAGCTCGTGGTGGACGCCGAGCTGCTGCAGTCGGACATCCCCGACGACCCGTCGCTGGCGTCGTGGCTGGTGTCGTACTTCCCCTCGGCCCTGCGGGAGCGCTTCCGGCCGTACATGGACTCCCACCCGCTGCGCCGGGAGATCATCACGACCCGGATCGTCAACGACGTGGTGAACTTCGGCGGGACGAGCTTCGTCTTCCGGTTCGGGGAGGAGACCGGCGCCTCGACGCCCGACATCGTGCGGGCCTACCTGGTGACGCGGGAGGTCTTCGACCTGCCGTCGTTGGTGCGCCAGATCGAGGAGCTGGACAACGAGGTGGACACCTCCACTCAGCTCGCGATGCTGTTCGAGGCCCGCAAGCTGTCCGAGCGCGGCACCCGCTGGCTGCTCGGCAACCGCCGTCCGCCGCTCGACCTCTCCTCCACGGCCCGCTACTTCATCGAGGGCGCGAGCGGCCTGCTGCCCCACCTGCCCAAGCTGCTGACCGGCCCCGACCTCGTGGCGTACGAGGAGCGCAGGGACTCCTTCGTGGCCAGGGGCGTGCCCGGCGAGCTGGCCGAGCGGGTCGCGGCGATGGTGCCGGCCTACTCCACGTTCGACCTGGTGGAGATCGCGGCCTACACCGGCCGGCCGGTGAGCGAGGTGGCCGAGGTCTACTTCGACCTGGCCGACCGGCTCCAGCTCGCCCGGCTGCGCGAGCGGGTGATCGCGCTGCCGCGCGACAGCCGGTGGAACTCGATGGCCAGGTCGGCGCTGCGCGACGACCTGTACGCCGCCCACGCGACGCTGACCAGGGACGTGCTGATCCACAGCCGGCCGGGCCTGTCGCCGGAGGAGCGGCTGGCGAGCTGGACGGAGGCCAACCAGGCCGCGGTGACGCGGTCGCGGCAGACGCTGTCGGAGATCTGGGAGAGCGACACCTTCGACCTGGCGACGCTGTCGGTGGCGCTGCGCGCGGTGCGGACGCTGGTGTCCACCAGCAACCTCCCCCACGCGGTGGAGGAGTGACCGTGCCCGGTGATCAGTGGTTGGAGCCGCCGGTGACGATGCCCTCGTAGCCGACGACGTGCGCGGGCGCGGTGGACGCCTTGGGCGGCACCGCGCTCACGTACTGCTGGGTCTCGATGATCTGCCGCTTCTGCCGGATGAACAGGCTCTTGGCGGGGTTCAGCAGCCAGCGGGCCTCCGCGGGCACCGCCACCGGACGTCCCTCGCCGCACTTGAGCCCCTGGGGGCTGGGGGTCCACGAGGACGTGCGGATCAGCGTGTAGAGCATCATCGCGCCGCCGTCGCTCGTGCGCAGCGCGAAGATCGGATAGTTGGGGGCAGAGGCGAAGATCGACTCGTAGTTCATGCAGTCGTCGGCCTTGGCCGTCTCCTTGGCCTTGCTGATCTCGTCGTAGAAGCCCGTGGTCTGCGGTCCCGGGGCGATCAGCCCGGAGGCGTAGCCCTTGGTGCCCTCCTCGGCGACCGTGGCGTGCAGCGGGCCCATCAGGTTGGGGCTGATGGCCACCGAGGTGTCGCGGGCCTCCAGCGCCGTGGCGTACCCGTCCTCGTCGAGGGCGACCGAGGGCGGCGTCTCCCCGGGGTAGAGGAGCGACGCGAAGCTGTTGAGCCACCGCCCGTTCCGGCCCTGCCGTACGAACGTGAACACGCCCGTGCGGACCTCGCCGGAGGCGTCGCGCCGCCGCGCGGTGGCCGCGAACCAGACGTTCGAACGGCCGCTCTGCCGGGGCACGAGCACCGTGCGGCGATCCCACGTGTAGTGGGCGGGCTTGCCCGCCTGCGAGTGGATGCCGGCGATCGTGATGGGCCGCTGGCCGTCCTGGGTGAGCAGGAGCGCCCACCGGCCGGCCCCGGCCTGCCGCAGCACGTTGTCGGTGTCGAGGAACGCGTCGAACGCCTCGGAGGCCTCATCCAGGGTCACGGCCGGGGAATTCGCCGACGACGACGGGCTCGCGCCGGGACTCGGCAGGGCGGAGATGGCGGCCGCCGGGCTGGCCGTCGGCAGGGCCGGCTCGCCGCCCGAGCAGGCGACGACCGTGGAGGTGAGAAGGGCGAAGGCCAGCGCACTCCGAACGACCCCGTTCACGCCAGCCTCCCCATGCAATCGATGCACATGCTACCGAGGCGGACTGCCTGACCGGGTCTCCGATTCGCGTACCCTTTACAGACGTGGCAGTCATCGATCCAGCCGAAGAGATCAACGAGCTTAGCGGCACGCTGAAGGGCATTCAGGACGTGCTCGACCTCGACGCCCTGCGCAAGCAGATCGCCGAGTTGGAGGACCAGGCTGCCGCGCCCGACCTGTGGAACGACCCCGAGCAGGCGCAGCGCGTCACCAGCAAGCTCTCCCACCTGCAGGCCGAGGTCAACCGGGTGGACGGCCTGGGCCGCCGCCTGGAGGACCTGCCGGTCCTGTTCGAGCTGGCGTCCGAAGAAGGCGACGAGGACGCGCTGGCCGAGGCGGAACGGGAGCTCGCCGCGCTCAGGTCCGAGGTCAGCGCGCTCGAGGTCCGCACGCTCCTGTCGGGCGAGTACGACGCCCGCGAGGCGCTGGTGACCATCAACGCCCAGGCGGGCGGCGTCGACGCGGCCGACTGGGCCCAGATGCTGCTGCGCATGTATCTGCGGTGGGCCGAGCGCAAGGGCTACCCGGCGGAGGTCTACGAGACCTCCTACGCCGAGGAGGCCGGCATCAAGTCGGCCACGTTCACGGTCAAGGCCCCCTACGCGTACGGCACGCTCAGGGGCGAGCACGGCACCCACCGGCTGGTGCGGATCAGCCCGTTCGACAACCAGGGCCGCCGGCAGACCTCGTTCGCGGGCGTCGACGTGGTGCCCGTGGTCGAGCAGACCGATCACATCGACATCAACGAAGACGACCTGCGGATCGACGTCTACCGGTCGTCCGGGCCGGGTGGTCAGGGCGTGAACACGACCGACTCGGCCGTGAGGATCACCCACCTCCCGACCGGGATCGTGGTCTCCTGCCAGAACGAGCGGTCGCAGCTGCAGAACCGGGCGACGGCGATGGCCGTCCTCCAGGCCAAGCTGCTGGAGCGCAAGCGCCAGGAGGAGGCCGCGGCGATGAACGAGCTGCGCGGCGAGACGACGACCTCGTGGGGCACGCAGATCCGCAACTACGTCCTGCACCCCTACCAGATCGTCAAGGACCTGCGTACGGGCGTGGAGGCGGGCAACCCCTCCGCCGTGCTGGACGGCGACCTCGACGAGTTCATCGAGGGCGAGATCCGCTGGATGCGCCGCCAGGAGTCGGGTGACGGTCAGTAACCGCTGACGTGCGTGAGCGCGACGAGCGCCACGACCAGTAGCACGATCAGTGCGATGACCAGGGGCGACAGCCCCATGAACCCGTGGTGGTGAACCTTGGCGCGGCCCTCTCGGCAGACGGGGCAGCGCCCCTCCACCACGGGGCCCGCGCACGCGGCGCAGATCAGATGTTCGCAGCTCATAGCAGCTTTACCGCCCCATCGCCCAAGGGCTAATCGTTTTGTTTCCGTTATGGACGTTCCATGCCAGTGTTACCCCTAGACTGGCCTCTGGCCAAACGGAACGTCGATCCAGAGCAAAGTGACCGGCGACCCCCGGACCGGCCGTCCAACCCCCTAGACTGGCTAGCCGTGATGCGCCCGTGATCCATTTCGATAATGTCACCAAGGTCTACGCGAACCAAAACCGGCCCGCCCTCGACCACGTGAGCGTGGACGTCGACAAGGGCGAGTTCGTGTTCCTGGTCGGTCCGTCAGGGTCGGGGAAGTCCACCTTCCTCCGGCTGGTGCTGAAGGAGGAGCGGCCCAACAGCGGCTCCATCCACGTGGCCGGCAAAGACCTGTCGAAGCTGTCCAACTTCAAGGTGCCGCACCTGCGCCGCCGTATCGGCTGCGTCTTCCAGGACTTCCGGCTGCTGCCGAACAAGAACGTCTATGAGAACGTGGCGTTCGCCCTGGAGGTCATCGGCAAGCCGCGCCGCTTCATCCGCAAGGTCGTCCCCGAGGTCATCGAGCTCGTCGGCCTGGAGGGCAAGGCGCACCGCATGCCGGAGGAGCTGTCCGGTGGCGAGCAGCAGCGGGTCGCGATGGCCCGCGCGTTCGTCAACCGGCCGATGATCCTGCTGGCCGACGAGCCGACCGGAAACATCGACCCCGCCACGAGCATCGGCATCATGAAGGTGCTCGACCGAATCAACAGGACCGGCACGACCGTCCTCATGGCGACACACGACGCCGCGATCGTCGACTCCATGCGCAAGCGCGTGGTCGAGCTCGAGGACGGCAAGATCGTCCGCGACCAGTCGCGCGGCGTGTACGGCCAGGCGTATTAGGAGTAACTGGGACCATGCGGGCCAACTTCATCTTCTCCGAGGTCTGGATCGGCCTTCGGCGCAACCTCACGATGACCATCGCGGTGATCGTGACGGTGGCGGTCGGCATGGCGCTGCTCGGCGTCGGACTGATGATCAACTCCCAGGTCTCGAAGCTGACCGGCTTCTGGAGCGACAAGGTCGAGCTGTCGGTCTACCTGTGCACCAAGGGCTCGCCCTTCGAACCGTGCAAGAACAGAGGCGCGGTCACGCAGGAGGAGAAGGGCAACCTGGAGCAGACGATCAAGGCGCTGCCGGACGTCGAGCGGGTGCAGTTCGAGAACCAGGCCCAGGCGTTCAAGAACTTCCAGAGCACGGAGAGCAACACACTGCTGCTCTCGGTGACCAAGCCCGAGGACATGCCGGAGTCGTTCCGGGTCAAGCTGAAGGACCCGGAGAAGGCGGCGGCCGTGGCCGGCAGCCTCAAGGGACAGCCCGGCGTCTCCAACGTCGTCAACGAGCGCGACCTGCTCCAGTCGGTCTTCGGCTTCATGGACACGCTGCGCAACGTGGCGCTGGGCATCGCGATCCTCATGGTGATCGCGGCGACCCTGCTGATCGGCAACACGGTCCGGCTCTCGGCGTACAACCGCCGGAGAGAGACCGGCATCATGCGGCTGGTGGGCGCCTCCAACATCTACATCCAGCTTCCGTTCGTGCTGGAGGGTCTGATCGCGGGCCTCATCGGCGGCGTTCTGTCCGGTGTGATCCTGATCATCGTCAAGGTCTTCATCTTCGAGTCGATCCAGACCTACATGGCCGCGCCCCTCGGCTGGGACACGGTCGCGGGTGTGATCACCGGCACGATGGCCATCGGCGTGCTCATCTGTGTGCTCGCCTCTTTCGTCACTCTGCGCCGCTACCTGCGGGTGTGAGCCCGCACCGCCGCGCAACTCGTTTCCGCCCTTCGAGGCGACGGTAGGCTCCCCTTATGCCACGTGAGACCGGGCGCAAGCTGATCGCCCAGAACAAGCGTGCCAGGCACGACTTCTTCATCGAGGACACCTACGAGGCCGGTCTCGTCCTGACCGGCACCGAGGTCAAGTCCCTGCGGGCGGGAAAGGCCAACCTGACCGACGGCTACGCGTCGGTCGAGGGCGGCGAGGTCTGGCTGATCAACGTGTACATCCCGGAGTACAGCCAGGGCACCTGGACCAACCACGCCGCCCGGCGGACGCGCAAGCTGCTGCTGAACCGCAAGGAGATCGGCAAGCTCGACGTGACGCTGAAGGAGAAGGGCCTCACGCTGATCCCGCTGTCGATGTACTTCAAGGACGGCCGGGCGAAGATCGAAATCGGCGTCGCCAGGGGTAAGAAGGACTACGACAAGCGGCAGACGCTCATGGAGAAGCAGGCCAACCGGGAGATGGCGCGGGCCATGTCGAACGCGGTCCGCCGCCGGGGGGGCCGTTAGCCCGTGTCCTTCCGATCATTCGGGGTCGTCCGGGCGAGAGCCGTACGGGCCGCGCTCGCGCTGGGGCTGGCCGCGCCCCTGCTGACCGGCTGCTTCGAGGAGCCGACGCCGCACGACGCGGTGCGCGACTTCCTCGTCGGCTGGCAGACGGGCGACTACGCCGCCGCCGCGCGGCGCGCCGACGGCAACCCGGCGGTGGTGCGCAAGGCGCTGGAGGACGCCCGGCTGCAACTGGACGCCGCCTCGATCCGCTTCACCCTGCGGGGGATCAGCCAGGACGGCGACTCGGCGCAGGCCGGCTACCACGCCGAGGTGGATCTCGGCGAGAACAACCCCCTCTGGCAGTACGACGGCAACCTGCCCCTGCACCTGGTCGGCGGCCAGTGGAAGGTGCGGTGGTCGCCGAGCGTCATCCACCCCGACCTGCACCCCGGGCAGCGGCTCGCGGTCGCCACCGTCCCCAAGGGCCGCAAGCCGATCCTCGACCGGAACGGCAACCCGTTGCAGGACGAGACCGTGCTGCACGTCGCCGGAGTCATCCCCGCCAAGATCAAGGACCCCGGCAGGCTCTGCGACCAGCTCTCGAAGGTCACCGGTTTCGCCCAGGACCGCCTGCTGAGCCGCATCCTGTCGTCGCCCCCGCAGGACTTCGTCCCCCTCGCGACGTTCGGGCGGACGAAGTTCGCCCAGATCAAGTCCAAGCTGGAGGCCATCCCGGGTCTCGAGTTCCAGATCGACAACCCGCCGGTCGCCCCCAAGTCGCCCACCCAGATCGTCGGGGTGGTCACGGCCATCACGCCGGAGGCGGAGCAGAAGCTCGGCGGACCGCAGCGCGCCGGCGACACGCTCGGCCGCGACGGCCTGCAGAAGGCCTACCAGGACCAGCTCACCGGCTCGACCGAGACCCGGGTCGTCATCCTCGACAACGCCACCGGCAGGCAGGTCAAGGAGCTCAAGGCGTGGCCGGGACGGGAGAACTCCTCGGTCCAGACGACGATCGACAGCCGCCTGCAGCACGTGGGCGACTCCGCCGTGGCCGGACCCCGCCCGGCCGCGCTCGTCGCGGTGCAGGCCTCCACCGGCGAGGTGCTGGCCGTCTCCACCAACCAGCTGCACCAGGAGAACGACGCGCTGGCCGGAAAGTTCGCGGCCGGCACCGCCTTCTCGATCATCGCCGCGGAAGGGCTGCTCGAGTCGGGCCTCGACCCGAAGCAGAAGGTGCCGTGCAGCGCCGACCGCACCGTGGGCGGAGCCCGCTTCCAGCAGCCGGGCATCGTCGGGGTGACGACACCGACCTTCCAAACCGACTTCGCGCAGGGCTGCGTGACCGCCCTGGCGTCGCTTGCCCGGCGGATCAGCGGACAGCGGCTGGCCGACAGCGCGACCCAGTTCGGCATCGGCGGCGACTGGAGGCTGCCGCTGAAGACGTTCAGCGGGTCGATGAACGCCCCCGACGGGGACGCCGCCATCGCGAAGATCATGGCCGGGCAGGGTGCCCGCGTGAGCCCGCTGGCGATGGCCCTCGTCGCCGCGGCCGTGAAGTCCGGCACGTGGCGGCCGCCGGTGCTGGTGACCTCGCCCGCCGCCCCCGACCCATCGGTCGGCGGCGCCACGCAGGCCACCGCCCAGCCCGTCACGCTCGACCCCGCGATCACCGCGAAGCTGCGCACGCTCATGCGGGCCGGTGTGACGTCCGGCGCGGCCACCGCCGCCTCCGCCCCCGGCGACCCCGTGTACGGCGTGGCCGCCGAGGTCACCCAGACGGAGAAGAAGGAGCGCACCCGGCTCTCATGGTTCGTGGGCTGGCAGGGTGACGTCGCGGTCGCCGTGCTGTCGGAGAGCGGCGACCTGGCGGCCGCCTCGGCGATCGCCGGGAGCTTCTTCCGCGACGCCCAGCCCCAGACCTGAAAAAGATCCGGAGGCGAGCAACCATCAGGGCGGCGGTCGGCGTCTTTCTAGGTGACTGGGACCCGCTTGGGGGGTTGCGGGCCCAGTCGCCGTGATGAGGACAGGGCTCCATCTCGGGGGGAGCCCTGCCCGTCTCGACCGGCTCGACCCTGCCGGTCGGCCCCCGGGACGCGTGCCACAGGCCGCGATCCCGGGGGCTTCGGCGTCCCACCGGAATTCGAGTCGCGTCGCCGGTGTTGTCACGAGTAAGCTTGAGTTGCCAGGCTCTCGGGTCTGGATTGACAACTGCACAGGGGGTGACCGGTTTCGACTTCGACATTGCAAGTCAGGGGAAGCGGGTCGGGGACTGCGGACATAACCCCGTTAACACTGTGACCGCGAAACAATAAGTGCCAATAAGAAGAGCACTGAGGTCAGCCAGGCTTCCCTGGCTCTCGCCGCCTAAGCAGCGAGTAACCTCTGTCAGCCCGGGAGTGCCTTCGGCCCGGAACTGACATCGCTAGAAGGCTCAACCGTCCGGCCCGGTCACGGGGCCGTACGGGAAACCAAACAGTGACTGGGCCCGTCGGCGACTCGCCTGTGAGATTGCCGGGGCCGAGAAAAGCGCAACAGGCTGCACCCGGAGAAGCCCTGTCTTGGTGTTGAAGGACGCGGGTTCGATTCCCGCCACCTCCACATCTCCGCCGAAGGGCGGGGAGGAAGCGATCGCTTCCTCCCCGCCCTTCGGTTTTCCCACGGGACATCCCCTCCGGCGCGTCATCCCGTGGAGCCCTGTGGGACTCATCCGGGGGCGCATCCCTGCGCGATCTGCTGGGCCTCCACGTCGCTGATCTGCTGGCGCAGGGATTGGGCGACGCGGCTGAGGCCGGCGGCCTCGTGCCTGGCGATGAAGGGATCGCTCCAGTCGACGGCGGCGATCTCGGCCTTGACCTGGGCGAGTTGTTCGTCGAGGTGCTGGTGGCGCTGGTGCAGTTGCTCGCACGCGCTGCCGGTCGAGCCCACCACGATCCGCACAGGGGGGCCGGCGTGGCCGAACCAGTGGACCCCTTCCCGCAGCATCTGCCAGCTGAAGTCGTACATGCCCGCTGTGCCGGGCGCGGTGACGTCGAACCGGAACGTCGCCGTGGAACCGGGGCGGACCTCGGGCACCGGCAGTTCGACCCTGCCCAGGCCCCAGGTGGTGTTGTCCTGAGGAGACTGGCTGCCGAGCCGATACCCGAGATCGGGAGTCCACGTGGTGGACCCGGTGTTGGTGACACGGACAGTGACGTGCGTGCGCGAGCCGGCGGGCATGGTCGCCGCGGGCGGGGTCGAAGTGACGACCGAGCCGTCGTCGATGTAGGCGGGGGCCGGGTCCACGTGTCGGTACGGAAGCCTGAAGAAACCGCGGATCTGGCCAGAATTGGGGCCGTGTGTGCCGTTGGTGGTGATGGTCTTCGCCGGGGTGGGAGAGCTCATGTCCATCTGGATGACGATGTCGTCGTGGCCGGGGAAGTTGCAGTCGTAGGTGCGCAGGGTCAGCAGGTCACCGTGCCGCTCGTAACCCCACACGAGGACGACGTGGTTCTTGAACACGTCCCAGGGGGCGTAGGAGTGGGTGAGGACGAGCCCTATGGGGCTGAGAACGCCGTTGTCGATGTCCTGGATGATGCCCGGGATCTCGTTGTACGACCGGCGGAAGAGCCCGGAGCCCCAGACGATCGCGTCGTGGTCGAGCGCCTGGGTGTCGGCCAGCCAGCGGGCGACCACGCCGGGGCCGTCGAAGCTGTGCACCAGGCGGGTGAGGATGTGTTGGGCGAGCGGGACGGGAATGGCGGACGAGTCCGTGCCCTTCAGCTGAGGAGTGCCGCTTTCGTGGATGTCCCGGGCGAGGAAGGACATGCCACCGCACAACCCCATCTCGGTGACGTCGATGGAGACGGGCGGCAGGCCGTGGATGGATATCTGCAGCGCGGTTCCCTGAGGCCACGGGCGGTTTCCGAACCGCGGGGCTCTCGTGGAGGGCAGGAACCCGGGTACGGCGGCCGGGCCGAAGTGCTGGACGGTGTTCGTGGCCCAGAGCGGATTTCCGGCGGTGCCGTACAGCACGAGGTTGCCGTCGTCCTGCAGCCACAGCCAGGCGCCGGGGTTGCCGTCCGTGTTCGTGGCCCAGTGTGCCTGGCCGGAGTCGTCGTAGAGAACGACGTTGCCGTCGCCCTGCATGACGGCGTGGGCGACGGGTTTGCCCCAGGTGCCGGTGTCCCACAAGGGGCGCCCGTCGTCGGTGCGATAGAGGACCAGGTTGCCGTCACCTTGCATGACCAGGCACACCCGTCCGTTGCCGGACACGAGCTCCGAGCCGGCCTTCATCTCCTGGCCGGCCGCTAATCGGTCCATGAGCGATCCTCCCTTGGAGTCGTCTCATTGAAGACGGCATCGAGGGGAGGTCGCCCCAGGGGAGCTCTCAGGGAAATCGCTAGGCGTCGCCCTCGTCGACTGCTGAGGGAGGCTCCAGGAGCCGGAGGAGTCCCAGCCAGCCGGTGAAGGTCTCCGGCGCGTGGCCCTCGCGGAGCACTTGGCCGCGCACTCCGTCATCGGTGTAGTCGAGGTCGATGACGAATCGCATGAGCCAACGGTAGACCTGAGGTGAGGGAGATTCATCGGGAGACGCCTAGGTGCTTACCCTGGGTCTCTCACGTTCCCGAATGTCGCGATCAGCGCCGCGCGGGATGTCACGCCCAGTTTGGCGTACAGGTGACTGAGGTGATATTCGACGGTCTTGGTGCTCAGCATGAGCTCGCGGGCGATCTGGCGATTGCTGATTCCGGTGGCGGCCAGCCTCGCCACCGCCTGTTCCTGCGGGGTGAGAGTTCCCCGGCGCCGATGACCGGAGGATGCCCGCAGTCCGCAGGCGGCGAGCTCGCGTTCGCACCTTTCGAGGTACGGCCGGGCGGCCAGCCTCTCCAGCGCGTCGCGAGCGGCCTCCAACTGCTCGGCCGCCAGGGCACGCTTGCCCCATCTCCGCAGGAAGCCGCCGTACGCTAACCGCAACCGGGCGGTCTCGAACGGCATGGAGATCCGTGCGCAGTGGGTGAGACCTTCCTGGAAGGCGGCGTCGGCGGCGGAGTGCCGCTCGCGGAAGGCGAGCAGGTTGCCGCGGACCCGCGCGCAGGCGGCCAGCACCGAGTGGCGGCCGCGCTCCCTCGCGAGCCTCTCGCACGGGACGAGGACGGCCTCCGCCTCCTCGTCCGCGCCGACGGCGATGAGCGCGTCGGCGAGCAGATCCTGCCAGGCGATCACTCCCGGCTCGTGGCTCCCGTCCTGGTGACCGAGGTCCGCGAGCGGCTTCAGCGCGGTGATGACCTGATCATGGCTGCCCTGCGCCGCGGCCAGGTGAGCCTCGGCGCTGCACGCGGTGGTGAGCGCGACGGTGCTGTCCGGACGCACCCCGCACGCGGCCCGGATGTGCGCGGTGGCGTGGTCCCATTCGCCGCGCGCGGCGGGCACGCAGGCGGCGAGGCCGTGAGCGATGGCGGCGAGCCACGCCTGACCGGCGTCGTCGGCGATCGAGGTGGAGATCTCGGCATGCACGACGGCGTCATCCCAATGACCGGCACGATATTCGGCGTACCCGAGCATCGACGCGGCGAGCAGCCGGAACGGCGCCGAGCGACCGGCCGAGGCGGCCACGACTCCGGAGAGGTCTCGCAGTGCTCCCTGGAGGTCGTCGGCCCAGGTGCGCAGCACCCCTCGTCCGCAGATCGCGTCGAGCTCGAAGGGACTGGCGATCTCCGGGTTGGGCAGTGACGGTATGAGGTCGAGCGCCTTGTCTATACTCCCCGAGATGCCGAGGCCGGCGAGCCGGAAATAGCGGGCCATGCCCATGCCCGGCCGGTCGGGCGCCAGCCGCAACGCCTGCTCGGCCCACCAGGCGCCCTGCGCTCCCCGGGATCGCATGCTGCACAGGGCCGCGAGGTTCTCGGCGATCCGGGCCGCGAGCACCGGCTCCTCATCGGGCGCGCAGTGCTTCCACGCGTCCGTCAGCAGCTCGAAGGCGTCCTCCAGCCGTCCGGTCACATAGGCCACCGCGCCACGGGCGTATCCGCTGACGGCCGCGGGGCAGGTCTCGGGCAGCTCCGTCGTCAGCGTCACCGCCTCGCCGACCTGCCCGTCGAGGAGCAGCGCTTCGATCGCGTCGGCGGTCAGCCGTGCTCGCTCGTCCTCCGCCGGGGCCAGCCGCGCGGCGCGGGTGAGGTGGACGGCGGCGCTGGACCACAGGCCCGCGTTCGCCTCCCGCCGAGCGAACGCCGCGAACTCCGCCACCAGCGTGTCATCAGGGTGAGCGGTCGAGTGGAGCCGATGGTTCAGCCTCGCCAGCTCGTCACCGACGATCTCGGCCGCCCTGCCGTGCAGGGCCATGCGGAGCGCGGGTCCCAAGTCCTGGTAGACCGCGGCCTGGATCAGCGGGTGAGGAAAGGCGACCACGATGCCGTTGCCTGTGGAACGTTCCTCTAGCAGGTGCGCCGCCACGGCCTCGTCGAGGGCGGCCACCGGATGGTCGAGGGCGGCCAGCCGCGCGGCCTGCCACAGGGGAGCGGACGCGCCGAGCACGGACATGGCCTCCACGAGGTGCTGGGTGCGGACAGCACTGCCGGCGAGGCGCGACAGGACCAGCATGGCGTACGAACGAGGCGCCGGCAGGGGTGACCCGAGATCGGCGAGGAGCTCTCCCGGCACCTGTTCGAGCAGGGCGCGGGCATGGAGGGGATTTCCGCTCGTATGGTCACGCAGCCGCGAGGCCACCCGCAGCGGCAACGGCGTCTCGCTCAGCCCCTGGATGTCTTCGGCGGCGAGCCCGGCCAGCGAGATGCGCGCGGTGGACTCGGCCGCGAGCAGCCGGCGCAGGCCCTCCGGCAGGCGCTGGTCGGCGGGATCGCGCACGATGACGATCGCCATGATCCGGTCGACACGCAGCCGCCGCAAGGCGAAGGTGATCGCGTGCAGCGAGGCGGTGTCCGCCCAGTGGGCGTCATCGAGGACCAGCACCAGCTCGCCCCGGTCCTGCAGATCGCCCAGCTTCTCCAGCAGGGCCGCCCCCGCCTCCAACGGGTCCGCGGGGACGGCGTCCGCCTTGTGCAACTGGTCGAAGGTTCCGTACGAGAGCGTCGACTCGTTCTGCTCTCCGCTCGCCCACAGCACCGTGAGGCCGGGATGGCGACTCAGGAACCGCCGGACCAGCGCGGTCTTGCCGATCCCCGGCTGCCCGTCGACCAGTAGAATCCGCGGTGATCCCGCCCGCACCCCGGCCAGCTCCGCGTCCAGCCTCGCCAGCTCGGCCGCGCGTCCGACGAATGAGACGATCCTGTGCGGCGACATGATGATCACCTCCGCTGGTGCGGCCCACCGTGACTGTACGACAGGTGCAAACCCGGAGAAATCCCCTAGCCGAGGTGGAGCCGGGACGCCCACGGGCCGGCCCGGACGGCGGCCGCTTCCGTGGCCGCCGAGCCGGTCGCTTCAGTGGGTGGGCGTCGAGCCGATGACGACGTCGATGCCGGCGGGCTCGGTCATGCGCTCGTGTGCCCGGTCCTTGAGCCTGACGGCCTGCCGCTCGCTTTCGAGCAGGGTCTTCCGCATGGCCTCGGCGTCCTCGATCTCCCGCATGGTCGTCTGGTCGGCGGCGCTGGTGACGCCCTGGACGACCTCGGCGTGCGTCCCGTCGGTCGGCATCAGCTCCGTCCAGGTGGCCAGGCAGTGGGCCGCGCCGGGAAGCTCGCGGCCCTCTTCGGCGAGGTCGGGCAGCTCGTCCGGTTGTCCGATGAGGTCGGTCCGGAACTGCCGCAGATCGTCGATGACCACGTCGAACCGCTTCTCGATCTCCGGTCGCAGCGGCCTGCTGACGGCCTTGCCGAAGATCCAGCGCAGGGCCTGGCGCTCCATTCCGGGTCGTACGGGCAGGTAGAGCTTGGCCCAGCTCGCGTTGACGAAATCGGAGGGGTCGCGCTCCGGCTCACGGGCGGCACCACCCGACCACCAGCTCGGGAAGGCTTCGAACGAGGCGCGTTCCCAGTCGAAGACCCGCTGCCAGTGTTCGATCTCCCAGCACTCGTCGCGCACGCTCGCGGGGAAGTGCTGCTCGATGATCTGGGACACCATCTCGTTGACCGGATTGAGGCCCTGCCTGAGCCGCGCCTCGAACGCGTCGCCCTCCTCGTGGGCCGCCCGCACGGCGGCGTCGCGGGCGTCCTCCCATGCCTTGAGCGCCGTACGGTACGCCGTGAGATCGTCGTTGTACTTGGTGTTCTCCCCGGTCTCCTGGACGATGGTCGGCTTCTCCCTGAACCGCGCCTTGACCTGGAAGTCGATGCCGGGGCCGCCGAACCAGGAATCCGCACCGATGTGGACGCGGACCTTGAGCCCGCCGTCCGTGGGGTAGGGCGTGCCGGTGATCCAGTGACTGACCTTGGGACGGCGGGAGAAGATCGCGATGCTGTTCTGGACGAAGCCGGTGTCGCCATCCCACTCGAAGGCAGCGTCGTACGGGATGAGGACGTCGTATTCGGCCCTCATGTCGCCGCTGAACCCCCAATTGTCGGCCGGTGTCACGGCTGACGCGAAGACCTTGGTCGCCGCCGTCGTCTGCACGGGCCCGGCCACGGGCTCGGGCTTCTTCGGCTCCTGCGGCCGGGGCGGCAGCGCGCGCAGGGCCTTGTCGATGATCGCCTGGCGGCCGGCCCGGATCTTGTCGAAGAACGTCTGCGCGGGATCCTTGACGCAGGGTGCCCAGCACAGGCGCACGCCGTACCGCTCCTGCCGCAGCTGGAGGCGCTGCAGCACCTTGAAGTAGTGGAGGGTCAGAGGGGTCGTCCGGTTCGGGTTGCGGACGGTGCGCTTGGCCGTCGTCTCCAGGCCCGTCTCCGTGACGAGCTTGAAGTCCACCTTGTGCTGGGCGCGATAGCGGGCGGCCACCTTGGAGCTGGCCGTCTGACTGTCCTTGACAGTGCGGCTGCGGCTCTCCTGGTGCGCCTCGGTCACGTTCCTGCTGTACGCGATGGTGTGGCTGGCGTTGAACTTGCCCCAGAAGAACTCCGGGCTCTGATAGGAGCCGGTGTGGGTGGCGTTCAGTCCTGAGCTGTCGGTGAGGTTGCGCTGCCGCTGGAACCCCTCCTGGATCTCCGTGCTCAGCGAGCTGACCAGCTCCAGGTCGAACTGGCGCTCGGTCTCGTTCTGCTCTTCGAGGGTGAGCTGGCGCTTGGTGTAGGTCTTCTGCTCCAGCACGACCTCCTCACCCGGGGCCAGCGCGAGGGCGTACACATGCTCTCCCAGCGCGAACCCGACCGGCCGGACACAGGTGCGGTCGAGGAAGGCGAAGCCGAGGTCGGACCTGAGCATCCCGGCCACGAACTCCACGTCCTGCGTTCCCAGCAGCGTCGGCCGGGAGGTCGGCGGCTCCCCGACGGTCATCGTCGACTCCGTCTGCGGCAGCCGTTCCTTCGCGTCGTCCAGGGCGTTCAGCGACCACAGGTCCGGCAGATTCAGGGCGTCGATGGCGTCCAACAGCCGGTCGCCGACCGATGAATACCGCAGCACCTCGATGAGGAGCCGCTTGGTGTAGAAGGGCAGGATCGGGGTGATCCCGTCGCCGTAGGTAAGCAGTACGGGCACGAAATAATTCGAATAGACATAACGGTCGGAGAAGCCGGCCGTGAAGGAAAGCCCGCCGGTGTCGATTCCCGCAACTATGGCCTCGCCCATGTGCTAATCCCTCCTGTGAACATCTTGTTGGGTCCCTTGTGGTGCCGGATGGCGTCGATCAGCAGCGGATCGAGGCCGAGCAGGAACTCGCGGAAAGCCCCGTCCTCGTCCACGGTCCGGGCCGTCAGGCCGAAGAACTCGTCCGCGATCCCGAGCCCGGCCAGCAGGGAGATCAGGTCGTACACGTTCGACGACGTGATCCGGGCTTCCATCGCCCGCAGCACGCGATCGCGCGTCAGCCGGCGGGTGGCGTTGGCCCTGACGTAGCAGGCGACCGTCAGCGCGACGAACTCGACCCGCGGATCGGGCGTGCGCTCCCCGTAGACACCACGCAGCAACGGCTCCGGTAACGCCGGCACCGAGTATCCGTAGCTCAGCATCACCTGCCGGTCCGCCATCGCCCTGCCTCTCCGATCGCGCGTGAGACGCAGGCTAAGCGGCGCGTCGGCGGCGGCGCCTCGGGTTGCGGCCCAGGGATTCCTCTAGGGAGCGCTTCCCCGATCGTCGGCTTTCGGGCATGGCGAGTACTGTCGGGTCCGGTACGTGGGAGGGGATCCGCCGTGGGGGAGTTGGGAGTCGTGGGGGAGCCGAGAGTGCTGGTGCGGCGGTCGCTGCCGTCGGAGCCTGCCGTACGGGGATCGGCCTCGCTGTTTCTGACGGAGGCGCAGCGGCAGGGGATGCGGGCCGGGCGGCGGATGCTGTACGTCGGCCCGGAGCCCGCGTCGGAGCACGTGGCCGCCGGGCTGCGGGTCGAGCCGGGCACGCCGGTGCTGGCCCGGCGCAAGCTGCTGCTCGCCGGCGACGTGCCGGTGCGGGTCGCCACGAGCTTCCTGCGGCTCGACCTCTTCGCGGACACCCCGCTGTGCGAGCCGGGCTTCCTCTCGCCGAGTCTGCAGGCGCGTATCGAGGAGCAGGGCCACCGGTTCGGACGGGCGGAGGAGCATCTGGTCGCCCGGCCGCCCCGGGACGAGGAGGCGGCCACGCTGCGCCTGGACCCGGGAGAGTGGGTGGTCCAGATCGTACGGGCCGCTTATTCGGCCGACGACCTGCCGATCCACGTCCTGGAGACCATCTGCGCCGCCTCCCGGCACGTCTTCGACATCGCTCAGGTGAGCGGCGCCGACGAGTTCTGAGCGTACGCGTCGATCTCCGCGAGCAGCGCCGACTTGCCCTCGGTGCCGAGGAAGGACGCATCCACGGCGGCGCGGGCGAGGTCGGCGACGCCCTTCTCGTCTAGGGAGAGCAGCTCGGCCGCCACGGCGTACTCCCGGTTGAGGTCGGTGCCGAACATCGGCGGGTCGTCGCTGTTCACCGTGACCGGCACCCCGGCCGCGACCAGCGCGGGCAGCGGATGCTCGGCGAGGCTGGGCACGGCCCGCGTGCAGACGTTGGAGGTGGGGCAGACCTCCAACGTGATCTTGTGCTCGGCCAGGTGTTCCAGCAGCGCCGGGTCGCCCACGCTGTGGATGCCGTGCGCGATCCGTTCCGCGCCGAGGTCGCGTACGGCCTGCCAGACGTAATCGGCGTCGGTGACCTCGCCGGCGTGCGGCACCGAGTGGAGCCCGGCGGCGCGGGCCGCGGCGAAGTGCGGGGCGAACTGCGACCGGGACACGCCGGTCTCCGGGCCGCCGAGGCCCAGGCTGACCAGGCCGTCGGGCCGCTGGTCGAGCGCGATGGCGAGCGTCTGGTCGGCGGGCGGGCCCGGGATGCCCGGGATGTCGAAGCACCAGCGCAGCACGGTGCCGAAGTCCGCCTCGATCCTGCGGCGGGCGTCCTCGATCACCTCGCAGAACTCCTGCGGGGCGAAGCCCCGGACGAGCTGGGAATGGGGCGTCACGGTCAGCTCGGCGTACCGCACCTGCTGGGCGGCCAGATCGCCGCCCACGCCGTAGGTCAGCGTCCACAGGTCTTCGGGGGTCCGCACCAGGTCCACGACCTGCAGATAGACCTGGAGGAAATGGGCGAAGTCGCGGAAGTCGTAGAAGGCCGCGAGCTCGGCGGGGTCGGCGGGCACGGGCGTTGATCCCTCATATCGGGCGGCGAGCTCGGCGACGATGCGCGGGGACGCCGCGCCGATGTGGTGGACGTGCAGCTCCGCCTTGGGCAGCCCGGCGATGAACGTGGTGAGTCGCGGTGAGATCACGGGATCGAACGTAACAAGCAGGCAGGAGCCGCCTCCAAGCGTTTCCGCGCTATCTCACAGCACTTTGTCAGGATCAGGCTCATCCTCCGGCCGGGAGCTCGCTGAGCACGACGGTGACCGTCTTCTTGCTGCCGTCCGGCAGCATCAGCTCGACCTTGGCCCTGTCGCCCGGCTTGAGCGTCACCAGGACCTGCGCCAGGTCGGTGGCTGTGGGCGTGGGCGTGCCGTTGACCTTCAGGATCACGTCGCCGGCGCGGATGCCGGCCTTGTCCGCGCCGCCGCCGGGGGCCACGGAGCCGACGGCCACGCCGATCGGGTCGCCGTCCGCGTTGACCGCCGTGCCGACCCGTACGCCGAGGGCGGCCCGATGGCTGTTGACGACCCGGCCGTACTGGATGATCTGGCGGGCGATGTCGGTCGCGGTGTCGCTCGGGATCGCGAAGCCGAGGCCGGGCGCGGTGCCCTGGTTGGGATCGACGGCGGCCAGCGTCGGGATGCCGATGACCTGGCCGGACAGGTCCACCAGCGCGCCGCCGCTGTTGCCGGGGTTGATGGGCGCGGAGGTCTGGACGGCGTTGGTGATGGTCGCGGCACCGCCGCCGGCGTGCCTTTCGCCCGTCACGGTGCGGCCCAGGGCGGACACGATGCCCTGGGTCACACTGCCGGAGAAGCCGAGCGGGTTGCCCATCGCGAGCACGATCTGGCCGACCTTGAGGTCGGCGGAGCGGCCGAAGACCGCGGGTGTCAGCCCGGTCTTGTCCTCGACCTGGATGATGGCCAGGTCGCCGGGGGGATAGGAGCTCACCAGCCTGGCCCTCCTCGGCTTGCCACCCGTCGCCAGCGTGACCTGGAACGTCGTCGACGCGCCCACGACGTGGGCGTTGGTCAGGATGTGGCCGTCGGTGTCGTAGACGATGCCCGAGCCCAGCGCCTGCCCGGTGGTGATCTGCACGATCGACGGGAGGACGCTCTTGATGACCTGCTCGTACGTCGTCTCCAGTTCGAGCGGGCGGGTCGGCAGGGGCGCGGCCGTTCCCGTCTTCGGAGGGGCCGTCGGAGAGGCGATCTCGGATCTCGGCGAGCATCCCGCCGCGACCAGCACGGCCACGGCTGGGGTGGCGACCGTGCGGAGGACCTTCCGTGAGAGCTGCATAGTCCCCTGTCTACCTGCGCGTACGGTCGCCGCAAGGCGGCACGCCGGGACCGGCGCAGCTCATGACGGGTGCCGGGAACGGCCGATACCCGAGCCCGGCGGAACCCGGCCTAGCCAGCGAATATTCCTCTAGAATATGGTTCTACAAGGACCTAGTGCTGGAGGATCTTATGGCGATCGGGCTGAGCGAGGAGCACGAGGCGCTTCGCGAGTCGGTGACCGGATGGGCCGAGCGGGCCGTGCCCGCCGACCTCGTGCGGAGCACGGTGGGCGTCCTCGCCGATCCGGGAACGGAGGAGCGCCCATCCTTCTGGCCCGCCCTCGCCGGCCAGGGGCTGCTCGGGCTGCACATCCCCGAGGAGTTCGGCGGCTCCGGCTATGGCCTCCTGGAGGCGGCCGTGGCGATCGAGGCGCTGTCGGAGCGGGTGGCGCCCGGCCCGATCGTGCCGACCGTGCTCGCCAGCGCCGCGATCCTCGCCTCCGAGGGCAAGGCCCAGGCCGAGCTGCTGCCCGGGCTCGCGGACGGGTCGCTGACCGGCGCGGTGGCGCTCGACGCCGAGATCACCGGGGTCCGCGACGAGGACACGCTGACGATCAGCGGCGCGGCCGGGTACGTCCTCGGCGCGACGGTCGCCGACGTGCTGGTCCTGCCGGTGGCCACGGACGGCGGCGAGGAGTGGGTGGCCGTCGACGCCGCCCAGGCGACGGTCACCGCGGTCAAGTCGCTCGACCTCACCCGTGGCGTGGCCAAGGTCGAGCTGGACGCCGTACGGGTGCCCGCCGAGCGGGTGCTGACCGGCCTGACCGGCGCCGAGGTGCGGAACGTGGCCGCGATCGTCCTCGGAGCGGATGCCGCCGGGGTGGCCGCCTGGTGCGTGTCCGCCGCGGCGGACTACGCCAAGGTCCGGGTGCAGTTCGGCCGCCCGATCGGCCAGTTCCAGGGCATCAAGCACAAGATCTCGCGGATGCTGGTCGCGCTGGAGCAGGCGCGGGCCACCGTCTGGGACGCCACCCGGGCGGACGGCGCCGAGCGCGACTACGCCGCCGCGATCGCCGCCGTCATGGCGCCCGACGCGGCGGTGCAGTGCGCCAAGGACGCGATCCAGACGTTCGGCGGCATCGGCTACACCTTCGAGCACGACGCGCACCTCTACTACCGCCGGGCGCTGACCCTCCGCGCGCTGCTCGGCTCCTCCTCCGAGTGGTCCGACCGGGTGGCCGGGCTCGCGCTCCAGGGTGTCGCCCGGGAGATGGAGATCGACCTGCCGGAGGAGTCGGAGCCGCTGCGCGCGTCCATCCGGGCGGAGCTCGCCGAGATCGCCGCCCTGGAGGGCGCCGAGCAGAAGCGGGCACTGGCCAAGGCCGGTTTCGTCATGCCCCACCTGCCCAGGCCCTGGGGCCGCGCGGCCTCCCCGCTGGAGCAGGTGCTCATCCACCAGGAGGTCAGGGCGGCCAAGATCAAGCCGCCGCAGATGATCATCGGTGCGTGGGTGGTGCCGTCGCTGGTCACGTACGGCACGCCGGAGCAGCAGGAGCGGTTCCTGCCGCCGACGCTGAGCGGCGAGCTGATCTGGTGCCAGCTCTTCTCCGAGCCGGAGGCCGGCTCCGACCTCGCGTCGCTGCAGATGAAGGCGGAGAAGGTCGAGGGCGGCTGGAAGCTCAACGGCCAGAAGATCTGGACGTCGGTGGCGCACGTCGCCGAGTGGGCCATCTGCATCGCCAGGTCCGACACGTCCAAGCCCAAGCACGACGGCATCACCTACTTCCTCGTGAACATGAAGGCGCCCGGCGTCACCGTGCGGCCGCTGACCGAGATGACCGGGGAGAACCTCTTCAACGAGGTGTTCCTCGACGACGTCTTCGTGCCGGACGAGATGGTCGTCGGCGAGGTCAACGAGGGGTGGCGGGTCGCCAGGAACACGCTGTCGAACGAGCGGGTCTCGCTGTCGTCCGGCTCGGGCGGCACCGGCGCCTCCGTACCCGACCTGCTCGGTCTGGCCGGCCGGCTCGGCCGTGAGCTCACCCCCGCCGAGCGGCAGGACCTCGCCCGCGTCGTCTGCGAGGCGCACTCGATCAACGCCCTGTCGCTGCGGGTGACCCTCAAGCAGCTCGCCGGCAGCGAGCCGGGCGCCGACGCGTCGGTGCGCAAGCTGCTGTCCACCGCGCACGCGCAGCACGTCTCCGAGGTGGCGGTCTCGCTGCTCGGCCCGGCCGCCGTCACCGCCGCCGACTGGAAGCTCGGCGACGCCGGCTACTGGAACCGCGCCGTGCTCGCCACCCGCGCGATGACGATCTACGGCGGCACCACGGAGGTGCAGCTCAACATCATCGCCGAGCGCATGCTCGGCCTGCCCCGCGACCCGGAGCCGGGCAAGTAGCCCTCAGGTGACCGGCCGGTCACCCGGGCCACCGGGCACCCGGGTGACCTGCCATTAGCCTGTACGACTATGTGGCGGCCCTTCCGGTTTGCGCGCCTTGGCCTCGCCGGGCGTGACGGCGCCGCCCTTGGGGCGGCGCTCGTACGGCTGGGGCCCGCCCTGCTCGGCCTGGCGTTCGGGGTGCTGGCGCTCGGGCCCGCCCTGGGACCGGGATTCGTCCTGCGCTACGACATGGTCTTCGTGCCGGACCCGCCGGTGCACCTCGGCGACGGCTTCCCCAGGGCCGTGCCGAGCGACCAGGTCGTGGCGGTGCTGTCGGCCGTGATCCCGGGTGAGATCGTGCAGAAGGCGATCCTGCTCGGGCTGTTCGTGCTGGCCGCCTCGGGCGCGGCGGCGCTCGCGCGCGACGCCCTGCCGGGGAGCGGGATCGTGCCCCGGCTGGCCGCAGCGGCGTTCTACGCCTGGAACGCCTATCTGGCCCAGCGCCTGCTCATCGGACAGTGGGCGCTGCTGCTCGGATATGCCGGGCTGCCCTGGGCCGTGCGCGCGGTGTCGCACGCCGGGTCGCACGCCGTGTCGCACGCCGGGTCGCACGCCGTGTCGCACGCCGTGTCGCGTGGTGTGTCGCGTGGCGGGGCCGTGCGGCTCGCGGCGGCCCTCCTGCCCGCCGCCGTAGGCGGGTTCCAGGCCATGCTCGTGAGCGCTCTGACCGTGCTCCCGGTGGCCGCGCTGTGCCGGCGGGACGGTGGCGGGGAGGGCGGCAGTGATGGCGGCGAGGGAGACGGCCGTGATGGCGGCGAGGGAGACGGCCGTGATGGCGGCGGGGGAGGCCGGGTGCGGGCGGTGCTCTCGTCGGTGTCGCCGCCACTGGGCGTCCTCGCCGTGCTCAGCCTGCCGTGGCTCGTCCCTGCGCTCACATCGGTGATCGGGGCGGACACCGCGGCCGACCCCGCCGGGGTGGCCGCCTTCGCGCCCCGGGCGGACGGGCCCTTCGGAACGCTCGGCAGCCTGCTCACGCTCGGCGGCATCTGGAACTCCCACGCCGCCGTGCCGGGACAGGACATGCCCGCGCTCGCCGCCGTCCGCCTCGCCCTCGCTCTCGTCGCGATCGCGGGGTTCGTGCGGCTCGGGTTCGTACGGTTCGGCTTCGCGCGGCTTGGGTTCGTGCGGCGGCCCGCGTGGTGGCGGGGTCTGGCCGCGGCGGCGTGCGCCGGTGTCGTGATCGCGTGCGCCGGGGCGTTCGCGCCGGGCGTGCCGCGCGCTCTGATCGGCTGGTGGGCGGGGTTCGGCCCGCTCCGCGACGGCCAGGCGTACATCGCGCCGCTCGCGCTGGCGCAGGCCGTGGGGGTCGCGGTGGCGGTGACGGCCCTGCGCGCCGCGATGCCGGCTCCGGTCGCGGCGGCCACAGTGGTGGTGCCGGTGCTGGCCCTGCCGACGTTCGCGCTGGGCGCCTTCGGCAGGCTCGGGACGGCCGAGTATCCCGAGGAATGGCGCCGTGTGCAGGCCATCGTCAACGGGGATCCCGCGCCCGGCGCGCTGCTGTCGCTGCCCTGGAGCGCCTACCGGGCGTTCGCGTGGAACGGCGGCCGGGTCGTCCTCGACCCCGCCACCAAGATGTTCTCCCGGCCCGTGGTGTGGAACGACGGGCTCGTCGTCGGCACGGGTGACGGGACGCGGATCCGGCTGGCCGCCGAGAGCCCGCGCGCGCGGCGCATCGGCGCGCTGCTGGCCGCTCCGGAAGCGGCGCCAGGGGCACACGCAGCCTTGCCCACTGCGTCGAGCACTGCGTCGCCCACCGTGCCGAGCACTGCGTCGCCCACGACACCACCCACGACACCGCCCGCAACGTCGGTCACCGTGTCGCCCATTGCGTCGCCCATCGAGCCGCCCGCAGCGTCGCCCACGACGCGCACCGTGCCACCCGCGGTGTCCACAGTGTCGCCGACAGTGCCGCTCGCGACGCCGCCCACTGTGTCGGCACTTGTGCCGCCCACGGCGTCGCTCACTGCGTCGCTCACTGCGTCGCTCACTGCGTCGCTCACTGCGTCGCTCACAGTGGCGCTCCGGCGGGAGGGGGTGCGGTATGTGCTCGTGGAAGGAGTTGATGAGAACACGTTCTTGTCTCGGTTCCCGGGGGTGACCCCCGTATACAGAGGCCGGGAACTTCTCCTGATACGCCTGTGAACTGGGAAGACCTGCGCCTCGTGGCATACTGGACGGTAAGTCTTTTTATCACGGTTTGACCAAGGCTCTGGTGTAGGAGCTGTATCACGTTCTAATCTCGGCGCACCGTACATACCGCTAGGCACTGTGCGTTCCGACAAGGAGGAAGCCACGTGTTGAAGGTGCTGGCTGCTCTCGCGGTCGGGGCCGTGCTCGCCGGCGTCGCCTCCGTGGCGGTCGTCAACGTGGCCGCGCCCACCGCCGAGCCGCCGAACAAGCCGCTCTACAACTACGGCGACAGGTGAGCGCACCAGACCTGACGCCCGTGCCATAAGGACTTTCTCGAAAAGGACTCCCCGCGAAGACCCAGTTCGTCAGGGGCGTGGCTCCGCCATGCCCTCATGCGTCCGTGCCCCGGTTCACCCGCACCGCCCCGCCCGCCGCACCCGGACCACCCGTACGGGCGGCCACGTCGCGCGGTGCCTCCCCGAACTCCCCGCAGAGACGCGTCACCCGAAGGAGTGGTCGTGGTCGCACAGGGTGCGAAGGCGAAGTCCTCGGGGCGCCCGGCCCCCTCTCTCGAACCGCCCGGCAGGCCGCATCTGGCGGCCACCGGCACGGTCGCGGCACCGGCCGCCGTTCCGCTGCTCGACGGCGTACGCGCGGCCGTGCTGAACTTCCGCGAACCGAGCCAGACCGTCGCGGGCGGCGCGGAGGAGTACGCCTGGCGAGTCTCGGCCTACCTCGTCGGTCAGGGGGCGCGCGTCCACTTCCTCACCAGCCGGGAGCGCGACCAGACCCGCGGCGAGGCGCGTGACGGCATCGAACTGCGCCGGATGGGCAACAAATACCTGGTCTACCTTCTCGTCCCGCTCTGGCTGCTGATGCACCGCCGCCGGTTCGACGTCATCATCGACTGTATGAACGGCATCCCGTTCTTCTCGCCGGTCGTGGCGCGCCGCCGTACGCGGGTGATCTGCGTGGTCCACCACGTGCACGACCGGCAGTTCTACGCCTTCTTCCCCCGGTGGCTGGCGCGGATCGGCTGCTTCATCGAGGGGCCGGTGGCGCGGCTGCTCTATCGGCGGTGCACGACGGTGACGGTCTCCGAGTCGTCCCGCGACGAGATGCGCGCGCGGCTGCGCTGGCTGGCGCCGATCGAGGTGGTGCCCAACGGCAGCCCGACCGCGCGGCCCGTCGCGCGGGAGCCGGTGCCCGGCGACCCGGCCGTCGTCTACCTCGGCCGCCTGGTCGGCCACAAGCGCGTCGAGCGGGTCGTCGAGCTCGCCGCCGAGCTGGCGCCCGCCCGTCCCGGCCTGCACGTCCACGTGATCGGGCGGGGCCCCGAGCACGACCGGCTGGCCGAGCGGGCGGGCAGGCCCGACGTGGCCGGACGCGTCCACCTGCACGGATTCCTGCCCGAGAGGGAGAAGAACGCGGTGCTGAGCGGCGCCAGGCTCAACGTCACGGCCTCGGAGTTCGAGGGCTGGGGGCTGACCGTGATCGAGGCGGCCGCGCTCGGCGTGCCCACCGTCGCCTACGACGTGGCCGGCCTGCGTGACTCCGTACGGCATGGCGTGACGGGGTGGCTGGTGCGCGACGGCGAGCGGCTCGCCGACGTGGTCGGCCAGGCGCTGCGCGAGCTGGACGACCCCCTGACCAGGGCGCGGATGGCGCGGGCATGCCGCCAATGGGCGGGCGAGTTCACCTGGGGGAAGACCGGGGCGGCGATGACCAGGCTGGTGGCCGGCGAGCTCGACCGGCTCCCCGCGCGAACCCCCGGCGACGGCCCCGTGAAGTCCGGCTCCCAGAAGTCCGGTTCCGTGAAGTCCCGCCCCGAGACCGGCTCCGAGAAGTCCCGCCCTCAGAAGTCCGGCGCTGAGAAGTCCGGCCCCGAGACCGGCTCTGTGAAGTCCCGCCCTCAGAAGTCCGGCGCTGAGAAGTCCGGCCCCGAGAAGTCCGGCCCCGAGACCGGCTCTGTGAAGTCCCGCTCCGAGAAGTCCTGAGCGCCCGTGTCCGTCGACGTCTCGGTCCACCCGAGGGAGCCCGGCTCCGCCCGGGAAGCGGTGACCCGCACGCCGGAGGCGCCCGGCGAGGCTCCCGCCTCGGCCGAGCCCGCCGCGGGCTCGGCGGGCTCGCCGGGCCGTACGCTGCGGCACCGGCTCCGGTTGCTGGCGGGCTGCCTCCTGCTGGCGGCAGTCGCGTTCAACACCGCGCCCGGCGCGGTGATCTCCGAGACCAAGCTCGACATGGCGGTGAACCCCCTGGGGTTCCTGTCGCGCGCGCTCCACCTGTGGGATCCGGCCTACTTCGGCCACCTGCAGAACCAGGCGTACGGCTATCTCTTCCCGATGGGGCCGTTCTACGTGCTCTTCCGGGCCCTGGACATGCCGGCCTGGGACATCCAGCGGCTCTGGATGTCGCTCGTGCTGTGCGCGGCGTTCCTCGGCACCGAACGGCTGGCGCGGGCGATGGGCATCGGCTCGCCCGGCACCCGGCTCCTCGGCGCGCTCGCCTACGCCCTGGCCCCGCACGCGCTGGCGCTGATCGGGATCAACTCCTCGGAGTTCCAGCCGAGCGCCGTGCTGCCGTGGGTGCTGCTGCCCCTGGTGCACGGCACGCGGGAAGGGGCGAGCCCGCGCCGGGCCGCCGCGCTGTCGGCCGCCGCGTTCCTGTTCGCGGGCGGCGTCAACGCGGCGGCGGAGCTGGCCGTGCTGGTCGTCCCGCTGCTCTACCTGCTCAGCCGCCGCCACGGTGGGCGCAAGTGGGCCCTGCTCGGCTGGTGGCTGCCGTTCGTCGGCCTCGTGTCGATGTGGTGGCTCGTCCCGCTGCTGCTGCTCGGGCGCTACATCTTCTCGTTCCTGCCGTTCATAGAGACGGCGTCGGCGACCGCCAGCGTCACCTCCCTGGTGAACGCGCTGCGCGGCACGTCGAGCTGGATCTCGTTCCTGCCGGTGGACGGGCAGCCGTGGCTTCCCGCGGCCTACGACCAGGCGACCGTGCCGTGGCTGGTCGCCGCGACGGCGCTGGTGGCAGGGCTCGGGCTGACCGGCGTCGTCCGCAGGGCCACCCCCGAGCGGACGTTCCTCGCGCTGTCCGTGATCGCCGGTCTCGTGATCGTCACCGCCGGGCACGCGGGCGACCTCGCCCACCCCTGGACCGGCCAGGTCAGGGACCTGCTCGACGGGCCGCTCGCGCCGTTCCGCAACCTGCACAAGTTCGACGCGCTGATCCGGCTGCCGCTCGCGCTCGGACTCGCCGCGCTTCCCGTAGCGGGCCCGGTGCGGCTGCGCAGACCCGTCACCGCCGTGGCGGCCGGGCTGCTCGCGCTCACGCTCGTGCCGGTCGGTACGGCCGGGGTGACCGCTCGTGGTGCCTTCGCGGACATCCCCGCCTACTGGCGAGAGGCGGCGGCCTGGCTGAACCGCAACACGGGCGACGGCATGGTGCTCGCCATGCCCGGCTCGGCGCGGGGCGAATACCTGTGGGGACGTCCGCTCGACGAGCCCATGCAGTCGCTGCTGACCGTGCGCTGGGCGACCCACGCCAACGTGCCGTGGGGGTCGCCCGGCCTGGCCCGGCTCGTGCAGGCGGTGGACGAGTGCTTCGCCACCGGGCACGGCTCGCCGGGTCTCGCCGAGGCCCTGCGCCGGGCCGGGGTGACCTACCTGCTCATCCGCAACGACCTGGTCAGGGAGGCGCTCGGCACCGCCTGGCCCGCCCGGGTGCACCAGACGCTGCAGGACTCGGGGCTGACCAGGACCGCCGAGTTCGGGCCGCTGGTGGGCCTGACCGCGAACGGCACCGCCTCGGGCTGGCTCGACCAGCCCTACCCGGCGCTGGAGGTCTACACGATCCCTGAGACGGCGCCGCTCGCCTCGATCGTGCCCCGCGCGGGCACGCTGCACGTGGAGGGCGCCCCCGAGGCCATGCTCGACCTGGCCGAGGAGGGACTGCTCACCGGCGACCGCCCGGTGCTCGTCGGCGACGAGCCGGGCGCGGCGCAGATCCCCGCCCGCGACACGATCCTCACCGACACGCTGCGCAAACGCGACATCGTGTTCGGTGACGTGCGGCGCATCGCGTCGGCGACGCTGACGGAGGGCCAGGCGCCGGTCACCACCGATCTCACCGACCCGGCATGGTCGTCGGCCACCTCGACCGCCCGCTATCTCGACGTGAAGGACGTCACCGCCTCGTCGGCGGACTCCGCCGTGACCGCCGCCGTGGGCCAGCGCGACCCGGGGCGGCAGCCGTACGCCGCGCTGGACGACGATCCGCGCACGGGCTGGCGGTCGGACGGCTGGAAGGGCGCGGTCGGGGAGTGGCTGGAGGTCCGCTTCACCGGCCCGGTGGACCTGACCGAGATCTCGGCGGCCTTCGAGCAGGGGACGCTCGGCCCGCCGGTGGCCGAGGTCGCGCTGGAGACCGAGCGCGGCGTCCGCCGGGTGGCGGTGGCGCGCACCGACGCGCTCCAGCCACTGCGCCCGGTGCCCGGGACGAGCTCGTGGCTGCGGATCCGGGTGACCCGGCTCGCGTACGAGCCGAAGACGGCGCTCGGCAGCCGGGTCGGCATCACCGACCTGCGCATCCCGGGCGTACGGGCGGTGCGGACGATCTCGGTGCCCGACGTGTCCGGCGAAGATCCGGGCACCGTGCTGCTCACCAAGCGGGGGGACGCCGACGCGTGCATGCGGGGCTCGGTCACCTGGACCTGCTCCTCGCGGCTGCAGACCATCGGCGAGGACGGCTATGGCTTCGACCGGCTCGTCCCGGTGGCCCACGCCGGCGTGCGCACGGTGCGCGGGCAGGCCGTGCTCAGCGATCCGAAGGCGGCGGACCTGCTCACCACGCTGCCGGACCGCTATCCCCACGTCACCGCGTCGTCCACCGCCACCGAGCACGGGGCCGTGCTGGGCCGCCAGGCGATGGACGGCGACCCGGCGACGCTGTGGTACGCCCAGCCGTTCGACCGGCATCCGACGCTGTCGATCGACCTGGGCGAAAAGCGGAGCTTCTCCCGGATCCGGGTGCTGTTCCCCGACTCGGCGCAGGGCATCCCGCCCGTGAAGCTCACGCTGCGCGCGGGGGAGAGGGCCGTGCAGGGGTGGGTGGACAGAGACGGCGTGTTCACCTTCCCCGCGGTGAAGACGCGGACGTTCACCATCGAGTTCACCGCGCCCGCCTCGCGCCCGATCGAGGTGGCCGAGATCGCCATCCCCGGCGTGAAGCCCCTCGGCGGCCTCGGCGCCATCCCGCTGCGGCTGCCCTGCGGCTATGGCCCGACGCTGCGGGTGGACGGCGACGACGTGCCGACCCGGGTGGTCGGCGGCACGCTCGACGACGTGCTCAACGGCCGCCCGTTGACCTACTCGGGCTGCGCGCCCGTGCACCTGACCGAAGGCCGCAGCAGGGTCAGCGTGGCGCCGGGCGACGCCTTCCGGGTGCGCTCGGTGGTGCTGGACGACGGAGCGGAAGCCGAACACGAGAAGGTGACGGCCACCCCCGCCACGGTGACGTCATGGGGGCCGCAGGAGCGCCGCCTGCGGGTGGCCGCAGCCGCGCCGTCCTATCTGGTGGTCAACGAGAACTACAACGCCGGCTGGCAGGCGTACCTCGACGGCGTGCGGCTGACCCCCGCACGGCTCGACGGCTGGCGGCAGGCCTGGGAGCTGCCGGCCGGCGGCGGCGAGGTGGTGCTGCGCTACGAGCCCGACCCGGCCTACCGCGCGGCGCTGCTCGCCGGGCTGGGCCTGGCCCTCGTGGTGGTGGCCCTGGCGCTGGTGCGGGGCCGGTCGCGCCTGCGCGCCGCAGGGCCGGGCCGCGTCCGTGTGCTGTGGGTGTGGATCGCCGCGCCGGTCGCCGGGCTGTGGGCCGGAGGCGTGGCGGGCGTGGCCGTCGTCGCCGCCGCGCTGGCGGCGTTCCTGTGGCTGCGCGGGATCGCCGCCGCTCAGCACGCCGATCCGACCCGTTTCCGGGTCTTCGCCCGCCATGCCGCCTCCGCGTGGGTGGCGCTGGTCGCGCTCGGTCTCGCCGGGCTCGCCCAGGCCGCCGGGCAGGGCCTCGCCGCCGACGCGCTCTGTCTCGTCGTGCTGGCCCGGCTGCTGGCCGCCGTACGGGACGAGGGAGGGGTGAGCCGGTGACGGACGCGTTCGTGCGGCTGCGGCGCCCGCTCCTGCTGGCGGGCATCGCCTTCCTGGTCACCGTGGGGGCGCTGTTCCACTTCTACGTCTATCCGCGGACCACGGTCATGCCGCTGGAGCAGACCCGCGTGCAGCGGCTGGTCTCGCCTTCGGCCACCTATCTCGACACCGCGACCTTCCGCCTGCACCGCGACGTGCCGGTGCAGAACACGGTGGCCGTCTATGGCGATCCGGGGGCGGGCGACGACCACACGGCCGTGTGGGTGGAGTTCTCCTCGCTCGACACCCGGGACGGCGAGCGCGTCGACTATCACGAGCGCCGCACGGCCTTCGACCGGCGCACCGGTCTTGCCGTCGACTGCTGCGCGGCCTATGTGGACGAGGATCCCGGCGTGCGGCAGACCGGGCTGGCCTTCCGGCTGCCCGCCCGGGCCGAGCCGCGCTCGTACGCGATGTTCGACCCGCTGCTGCGGCGGGAGGAGCAACTGCGGTTCGAGCGCGAGGAGACCGTCGCGGGCGTGCCGACCTACCGCTACACCTACTCGGCCGGGCCGGTGAAGACCGCCGATCTGCCCGGCCCGGTGCCCGGCACGACGGTCGGCATGCCGGAGGAGGAGCGGGTCGCCGTGGCGAGATACACCGAGATCACCCGGACGATCTGGGTCGAGCCGGAGAGCGGTCTGACCGTGCGCACGCAGGAGCGGCGGCGCGACACGCTGCGCACGCCCGACCAGGTCGAGCGGCTGGTCGCCTTCGACGCCGACCTGACGACGAGCACCGCCGAGGTGTACGCCTTGGCCGGGGAGGCGGCCCGGTTCCGCCGGTGGATGCTGCTGACGCGCGAGTGGATCCCGCTGGGGTGCGGGCTGCTGGCGATTCTGCTGGCCGGCGGCTACGCGATCGGCGTCCGGCCGGGAAGGTCAGCGGCGGCGCAGCACGAGCAGCAGGTTCCAGGTCACGATCTCGCGAACGCCGGGTAGATGGATCACCGGGGTCGCCCAGCGAGGGTGGTAACGCGGCAGGGCGTCGACGAGGTCGGCGCCGGGATGCCGCCTGGCCCACGCGAGCGCCCGGGCCACCGAGACGGCGTACAGGCTCGTGCCGTACACGTTCTTGGGGGAGCGGCCGTGGCGGCGCGCGTAGCGGCGCGCGGCGTGATGTCCGCCCAGGTAGTGCCACGGCGAGGTCTCGTGGCCGCCCCACGGCGACAGCCAGTTGGTGAACGACAGGTAGACCAGGCCGCCCGGCCGCGTCACCCGCACCATCTCGTCGCCCATCCGCCACGGATCGGGCACGTGCTCCAGCACGTTGGAGGAGAAGCAGACGTCGACGGATCCGGTCTTCATCGGCAGGTCGAGGGCGCTGCCGAGCACCGCGCCGTCGGGGATGGCGCCGGTGCGCGCGCTCATCTCCCCGGCGTCGCAGTCGACGCACACCGGCCGCGCGCCCACGGCGCGCAGTGCTTCGGTGAAGTAGCCGGGCCCGCCGCCGACGTCGGCGACGAGCGCGCCGTCGAGGTCGGCGTACGCCGCGAGCTGGGCGATGGTGTCCCGGGCGAGCAGGCCGTAGAAGAAGTCGGGGTCGGTCTGCTCCTTGCGGAAGGCGCTGAACAGGCGGATCGAACGGGCCAGGTCGGCGCGGAACGGCTCGGCGTGCACGACGTCCCTCTCCTGTCGGGTGCGCCGGAGCATAACATCCCCCTTTGTCCCACGGCGCTGGGAGAATTCCGATGACTCAGACCATGCGTACGGAACGGCCCGGGGCCCTGCCGGGATGGCGGGCGGGCCTGCGGAACCCCGTCATGATCGCGGGCGTCCTGCTGGTCGTGGCGTCGCTGGCGGTGCGGATCCCCGTGCTGACGTCGTCGTCCTTCGTGGAGGACGACTTCCTGTTCGTGGGCGACGCCTACGAGCACTCTTTGACGTTCGACTTCCTGTTCCGCGTCCACAAGGGCCACCTGATGCCGGGGGCGCTCGGGCTCACCTGGGTGCTGTCGCGGCTGTCGCCGTACGACTGGCTGCTGGTCTCGGCGGTCACGCTCGCCGTCCAGGCGGCGGTGGCGGCGATGCTGCTGCGGCTGCTCGTGCGGCTGTTCGGCACCCGGCCCGGGATCCTGCTGCCGCTCGCCTTCGCCCTGTTCTCGCCGCTGACGGTCCCGGCCTTCGGCTGGTGGTCGGCCGCCATCAACGCGGTGCCGCTGCAGCTCACGATGGTCATGGCCCTGGCGGCCCAGGTCAGGTGGGCCGGGGAGGGCGGGGCGCGGCACGCCCGCCGGGCGTTCTACTGGGTGCTCGCCGGCATGGCGTTCAGCACGAAGGGGGTCTTCGTCCCGTTCCTGCTGTTCGCGCTCACCACGTCGTACCTGCGGCCGTGGGCGGGCCCGTGGATCGCACTCATGCTGCGCGAGCTGCGCTCCCACTGGCGGCTGTGGGGCTCCTACGTGCTGCTGATGGGCGGATACGCGGCGCTCTACCTGGCCCGGCGCGGCACCGCGCCGGGCGAGGGCGCGGCCGTCCCGGCTCCGGGTGACGCGGCGAGCCTGCTGGGCCGCCTTCTCGGCCAGGTCTTCCCGGCCGGGGTGGTCGGCGGGCCGCTGTCGTGGGGCCCGGTGCTGCCCAACGGCGGGCTGGCCGACCCCGGCCCGCTGCTGGTGGCCGCGGGGTGGGCCGTGCTCGCCGCCCTGGTGGTCGCCACCGTGCTGTGGCGGCGGCGGGCCGTACGCGCCTGGGTGATCCTGGCGGGCTACCTGGTGGCCGCGGACGGCGTGCCCACGGCGATCGCCCGCGGCACCGGGCTCGCCCAGGTCGTCGGCTCCGAGACCCGTTATGTCGCGGACGCCGCGATCGTGCTCGCGGTCTGCCTGGGGCTCGCCCTGCTGCCCGCCCGGGACGAGACCGCGCCCTACCGCCGGCCGATTCCCCCCGGGAGCGGGCTGCCGACGGCGGCGGGCCTCGTCGCGGGCGCCTATCTCGCGATGTCGATCGTGTCGATCCAGAACTACCGCGACACACTGTCGGGCGACCGGGTGCGGGCCTACCTGGCCGCCGTACGGGCCTCCCTCGCCAAGACGCCGGACACGGCGGTGATCTACTCCAGCCCGCTGCCCGAGGACATCGTGCTGCCGTGGAACGGCAACCGCAGGCTCAGCCACCACCTGCTGGCCCCGCTCGCCCGGCCCGCGCTGCGCGCCCGGATGCGGGTGCCCGAGCCGTCGGAGCACGCGCTCGTCTTCGACGACAAGGGCGGGCTCGCGCCGGTCGAGGTGAAGGCGTCGGTCGGGGTGCTGCCGCCGGGGGACCGCTCGTGCTTCCCGCTGTTCGGCGACGCGATCTTCTTCCCCGACGTCGTCTCGTTCGGCGGGCCCGGGCCGGTCGCCGGGCTGGCCTACACCGCGAAGCGGGACGGCACCGGCAGCTACGAGATGAGCGGGCAGCAGGGGCGGTTGCGGTTCCATGCCACCGGATCCAGTGGCGCGCTGGTGCACTTCCCGGTCACGGCCGTCGGCAAGGGGCTGCTGATCCGGCTGGACGACCCGGCGGCGGTCTGCCTGAAGGGCTTCGCCTACGGCGACCCCGTGCCCGGCGCGCCCGCCCCTACGGACGCGGTGACGCCGCCGTCTCCGTCTCCTTCCCCGTCGCCCTCGCCTTCTGTGAAGAGATCTCCGTCTCCGTCTCCGTCTGTGTCCCCCTCCGCGTCCCCCTCCGTGAAGAGGTCGCCCGGAGGGCGAGGCGCCTCGCCGGCTCCTCGACGTAGCGATGGGTGAGCGTGGCCAGCAGCAGCGTGAACGCGCCGACCACGACGAGGTTGCCGGCGAAGTTCCCGCTCCACGGCCGCTGCTCGGTGAAGTCGTACCAGAGATAGAGGGCCACGAACTGCCACAGGAACACGCCGTAGGACACCCGGCCGAGGAAGCGCATCACCCGGCTGCCCAGGAAGCGCCCGTACGGCGAGCCCCCGGCGGGCAGCAGCGCGGCCGGGGTCACCAGCCCGGCCGCCACGGTGGCGTACAGGGCCAGCTCCGACAGGTCGGCCCACACGCCGTCCACGCCGCTGAAGCGCGTGCCGGTCAGCGGCGAGGCCGCCACGGCGTACGCGAGCGCGGCGACGAGCAGGAACGAGCCCGCCGACGCGCCCGCCGCCCGGACGAACCGGTGCGCTGGGCCGTCCTCGCGGGTCTCTTGGCGGGCCCACTCGGAGACGACGGCCAGCGCCATGCCGATCGCGAAGAACACCCAGGCTCGGGGCAGCCAGGTGTTCAGGTAGGGCCGATAGACGGGGAAATAGGTGAGCAGCGCCCACGCGAACGACGACGCGGCGAGCACGGCGACGCCGGTCAGCAGCCGCCGGGCGCGCCTGCCGAGATCGGGACCGCCGCGCCGCGCGTACGCCGCCAGCACGGCGGCGACCAGTGGCAGCAGCACGTAGAACGCGGCCTCGACGCACAGGCTCCACATCTGGGCGAGCCCGCGCGGCCCGAGGCCGAACCACCAGGGGTGGATCTCGTAGGTCTGGCCGAGCAGCAGCAGTTGCAGCCACGTCTTCACGTCGCCGAGGTGCGGCCCGGCCCACAGCGTCATGGCCGCGACCACGACCAGCCAGTACGCCGGGAGGATGCGCAGGGCGCGCTTGACCAGGTAGACCCGGGTGCTCGGGGGACGCTCCCCGAGCAGCGCGGCACGCGCGTAGGGCCGGTAGAGGAGCAGCCCGGACAGTGCGAAGAAGATGGGCACCGCGACGTCGCCCCGGGCGAGCAGGCTGCTGAAGAAGTTGTCGTGCAACGCCGCCGCCGACTCGATCGCGACGTGGAACACGAGGACGGCGATGGCAGCGAGCGCCCGCACACCGTCGAGGGCGTCCACATGTCCGGCAGGCACCTGACCGGAAAGCACCGGTGTGTCACGAACAGGTTGCGAACCGGCCGGTAACATGTCACGAGTCGCCGTCGAGCTAGAACCTGTTTCGGTCACTTTTCCGCATCCCTCGTGACGTTGGTCACCGCCCCGTCTAACATACAGCGAAATAGGAACGTGTTTCAGGACAAATAGGTAGTATCTGGCCTGCCCCAGGAGGAGCGATGCGCCGCGGATTGGGAGTGGTCCTCGTAGGACTCGGGGCGTTCCTCGTCGTTCTCGCGCCGCTGCTGAGATTCCAGGTCGCGGACAAACTCGTGCAGGCGCCGGCGAACCAATACAGCGTCACGCGGCTGACCGCCGAAAACGCCCGCTACTTCAGCATGCGCGACCTGAAGGTCCTCACCGGCACCCTCGACATTACGGTCACGACCAGGGGCGATGTCAGGGAGTCCAAGGACGACCACGTCGTGTGGGACCAGTTCACCAACGCCAACGACGTGACGAACAACAATCCGCAGATCTCCATGACGCAGTTCCGCAGCGCGTTCAACAAATACAACGGCCAGGGCGTCACCTGCTGCGGCACGAGCGTGAACAGCGGTTCCGGCGCGGAGCCGGTGCAGTTGCAGGGCCAGATCTTCCTGTTCCCGTTCGGCGTCGAGAAGAAGACCTATCAGGTGTTCAACACCGATACCCGCAAGGCGTACGACGCGACGTTCGACGGCGAGGACACGATCGACGGCCTGCCGGTCTACCGGTTCGTGCAGAAGATCCCGCCGACGCCCGTCGAGCAGCTCAGCGCGCCCGCCTCCGTGCTCGGCATGAAGGGGACGGGCGACATCCAGGTCGACCGTGTCTACGACGGCGTGAACACCTTCTGGGTCGAGCCGACCACCGGCGTCCCGGTCAAGCAGGAGCAGCAGCGCCACGAGGTGCTGAAGACGGCCGACGGCGTCGAGCGCATGCCCGCCCTCATCGCCACCGCCTCGTTCACGCCGCAGACCATCGGCGAGCTCGTCAAAACGGCCCGGGACAACATCGCCCAGATCACGCTCATCAAGACGACGCTCCCCCTGGTGTCGCTCATCCTCGGGCTCGCGCTCGCCGTCGTCGGAGTGTGGCTGCTGCGGCCGGGCCGCGCGGACTGACCCGGGAAGCCGGCCGACCCCGTGAAGCGGGACAGCGTCCTGCACCCGCCGGTGGCGGCGCCTCCGGCGGGCACGCCCTCCCGGCGCTCCCGCGCGGCCGGGCTGGTGCGGGCCTGCCGGCCCCGGCAGTGGCTCAAGAACGCGCTCGTCTTCGCCGCTCCTGCCGCCGCCGGCGTGCTCACCACCGGGGCGGGGCTGCGTGGCTCGCTCGTCGCGTTCGCCGCCTTCTGCCTGGCCGCCGCCGGGTCCTACCTCTTCAACGACGCGGCCGACGTGGCCGCCGACCGGCGCCATCCCCGCAAGCGGCTGCGCCCGATCGCGGCCGGGATCGTGTCCGTACGGCTCGCGCGGACGGCAGGCGCGGTGCTGCTGGCGGCCGGCCTGCTCGTGGGGCTGGCCGGTGGGTGGCCGCTCGCCGCCGTCGTCGCCGCCTATCTGGCGCTCACCTTCTCCTACACCCTGTGGCTCAAGCACCAGCCCGTGGTGGACCTCGTCGCGGTGGCCGGCTGCCACGTCGTGCGCGCGTACGCGGGGGCGGTCGCCGTGGCCGTGCCGGTGACGAGCTGGTTCCTGGTCGTCGTCTCGCTCGGCTCGCTGCTGCTGGTGGCCGGCAAGCGCGAGGCCGAGCTCCGCGCCGGGCCGCAGGACGGCCAGGTCGCCCGGGCCACCCTGGAGACGTACACCGCGAGCTACCTCGGCCACGTGCGCGTCATGGCCTCGGGAGCGATGATCGTCACCTACTGCCTGTGGGCGCTCCAGGAGCACACCGGATCGGCCAGGGCGTTCTGCGCGCTCAGCATCGTGCCGTTCGTGCTGGTCGTGCTGCGGCACGCGCTGCTCGTCGACCGCGGGGTGGGCGAGGAGCCCGAGGAACTGCTGCTGCGCGACCGCCCGCTCCAGGTGTTCCTCGCGCTGATGCTGATCCTGCTGGCATGCGGTATCCAACTGGCATGACGACGCCGCTGACGGGATGGGGGCGCACCGCGCCCACGCGGGCGACGGTGGTCCGCCCGCGCACCGCCGAGGAGGCCGCGGAGCTGGTGGCGAAGGCGGGCAGGCGCGGCGTCGTGGCCCGCGGGCTCGGCCGCGCGTACGGCGACGCCGCGCAGAACGCGGGCGGGCTCGTGCTCGACTGCACGGCACTTGAGCGGTCATGGCGCGTCGACTCCACCGGGCTCGTCACCGCGTCGGCGGGGGTCAGCCTGCACGACCTCATGACCGCGCTCGTGCCGCGCGGCTGGTTCGTGCCGGTGACCCCCGGCACCCGCTATGTCACGGTCGGCGGGGCCGTCGCGGCCGACGTGCACGGCAAGAACCACCACGTGGACTCCTCCTTCGGCGCCCATCTGCGGTCGCTGCGCCTGCTCACCGCCGACGGCGTCGTACGTACGCTCGGGCCGGGCGACGACCTGTTCTGGGCAACCGTGGGCGGGATGGGGCTGACCGGGATCGTCGTCGAGGCGGCCTTCCAGTGCGTGCCGATCGAGACGGCGTGGATGCGGGTGGACGTCGAGCGCACCCGCGACCTCGACCAGACCCTGGAGACGATGGCCGCGACCGACGACGGGCATCGCTACACGGTCGCGTGGATCGACCTGCTGGCGCGGGGCGGGCGCATGGGCCGGGGCGTGCTCACCCGTGGTGACCACGCCGCGCCCGGCGACCTGCCCGCCCGCGCGCGGGCGAACCCGCTCGCGTTCGCGCCGCGGCCCCTGCTGTCCGCGCCGCCCTGGGCGCCCGGCGGCCTGCTCAACCGGGCCACGGTGCGGGCCTTCAACGCCGCCTGGTACGGCAAGGCGCCCGCCGCCCCGCGCCGGATCGTCCAGGGCATCGCGCCGTTCTTCCATCCCCTCGACGGCGTGGCCGGCTGGAACCGGATGTACGGCCCGCGCGGCTTCGTGCAGTACCAGTTCGTGGTGCCGCTCGGGGCGGAGGACACGCTGCGCCGGGTGGTCGAGCGGCTGTCCGGCGCGGGCGTCGTGTCGTTCCTGACCGTGCTGAAGAGGTTCGGGGCGGGGACGCCCGGCATGCTGTCGTTCCCGATGCCGGGGTGGACGCTGGCCCTGGACATCCCGGCCGGGCAGCGCGGGCTGGCCGCCATGCTGACCGAGTTCGACGGCTGGGTCGCGGCGGCCGGGGGGCGGCTCTACCTGGCCAAGGACTCCCGGATGTCGGCCGCCACGATGGCCGCGACCTATCCGCGGCTGGGGGAGTGGCGGGAGATCCGGCGCCGGGCCGACCCGGACGGCGTCTTCGTCTCCGATCTCGCCCGTAGGCTGCGGCTGTGCTGAGTTCTGTGCTGGTTCCGTCGTCGTGGGAGTGGTCGTGAGAAACGCGCTGGGCTCGGTCGACACCGTCCTGCTGCTCGGCGGGCGCAGCGAGATCGGCCTCGCCATCGTGGAGCGGCTGGTCCGGCGGGGCGCCCGCCGGGTCGTGCTCGCCGCTCGGGGCGGGACCGCGCCGGTGGAGGAGCTCGAACGGCTCGGGGCCGAGGTCCACGTGCTCGACTTCGACGCCGCCCGGCCGGAGACGCACGCCGGCCTGATCGAGGAGGCCGCCGCCAAGGTGGGCGACCTCGACGTGGTGATCCCGGCGTTCGGCGTACTCGGCAGCCAGGCGGTCTATGACGCCGACCCGGTGGCCGCCGCCCGCGACGTCGCCGTCAACTTCGGCGGCCACGTCTCCATCGGCCTGGCCGCCGCGCGGCGGCTGCGCGAGCAGGGCCACGGCACGCTCGTCGTGCTGTCGTCGGTGGCCGGGGTGCGGGTGCGGAAGGCCAACTTCGTGTACGGCTCCGCCAAGGCCGGGCTGGACGGCTTCGCCCAGGGGCTGGCCGACGCGCTGCACGGCTCGGGGGCCCGGGTCGTGGTCGTCCGGCCGGGGTTCGTGATCGGCCGGATGACGCGGGGGATGACCCCCGCTCCGATGTCGGTGACGGCGGCCGAGGTCGCGGACGGCGTGATGGAGGCCCTGGACACGCGGAAGGTGACCGTGTGGGTGCCCGCGCGGCTGCGGCTCGCGTTCGCCGTCATGCGGCTGCTGCCCCGCCCCATATGGCGGAGGCTCCCCCGCTGACCCCGTGCCGGGCCGGCGGGAGAGCCTCCTGTGATCGGCCGGATCAGCCGGTGACGAGTGTCAGCCCGTAGACCGACAGGGCCTCGTTGACGGGCTGGAAGTACGTGGTGCCGCCGACGGTGCAGTTGCCCGAGCCGCCCGAGGTCATGCCCTGGGCCTGGTTGCCCGAGATGAACGAGCCGCCGGAGTCACCGGGCTCGGCGCAGACGTTGGTGCGGGTCAGGCCGCTCACCGTGCCCTGGGAGTAGCGGACGCTGGCGTTGAGCTGCTGGACGGTGCCGCAGCGCCAGCCGGTGGTCGAGCCGGAGCGGCAGATCGACGAGCCGACGGGGGCCACGGACGAGCCCTTCACGGCCACGTTGCCGCCGCTGTAGTTGTTGACCCAGCCCGTGGGCGTCCAGTTGCTGTTGACCGCGACCCACGAGTAGTCGTCGCCAGGGAACGAGGAGCCCTGGAAGGTGCCCTGCGCGATCCGGTTGTAGCCGGTCGTGGTGTTGCCGGCGCGGCCACAGTGGCCGGCGCTGACGAAGCCGTTCGTGCTTCCCTTGCGTACGGAGAAGCCGATCGAGCACCGGGCCGAGCCGTTGATGTAGTAGGCGTCGCCGCCGCGCACGTCGTAGTAGGTCTGCGGCTGCTCGCTGGACTGCTCGACCCGTACGGCCGACGTGTCGGCGCCGCTGGCCGCCACGAACGCCTCGGCCTCGGCGGGGTTGGACGACAGCACGACGACGCTGTTGCTGCGCACGTCGACGTACCAGACGGGGGTGGAGGCGGGCGCACTGGCGGCGGCCCGGTCGAGCGCGGCCTCGGTCGACTCGAGCGCGGCGAGGCTGCGGCCGACGATCTTCGGCTGCGCGCCCGCGGCCAGGATCGCACCGGCCTTCGAGGCGTCGGAGGTGGCGACGATGAAGCTCTCGGAGGTGGTGCCGGTGACCCAGGAACCGGCGTAGGCGTCGCCGATCGCGGCCCGGACCTTGGCGTCGGCGGACATGGCCTTGGCCTCGTTGGCCAGGCGGGCGTCGATCTGGGCGGGGGTGAGCCCGAGGTCGCGCTGCATGGCGTCCACCAAGGCGGGCGGAGGCTTGAGGCCGGAGGAGGCGGGAGAGTCGTTCGGCTCGGCCACGGCGGGGGTGGCGACCGTGGCGAGGGCCGTGACGGCCAGAGCGCATCCGGCGAGTACGGTGCGTCTGTGGAGCATGTGGGGCTCTCCTTGTCTCTGGGGGTGCCGTCAACGTAACCGACCTCCGCTCTCCGGTGGATCTATCAGTTCGCCCCTATCACCGAGTTATGGAACCGCCCTCGCGAGAGGATTCGCTGGCCCGAAATTGGCCGCTCCCGCACCACGCCCGCGGGAGCATTCCGAAATAGCCCTTTCGTACGCCGTCATTCATGACGGAATTCGCCGGTCGTGCGATTTCGGTCGGGGAACCGCTCAGGGAACCGCGCCGTATTCGGGGTTGGTGGCGAGCCAGTCGGCGTAGCGGGCGCTGCGCCGCACCGCGTCGGCGTACGCGGCCCGGGCGTGCGCGGCGACGACGGGGGCGGCGGCCCGCGCGCCGATCGAGTCGGCGTGCCAGCCGAGCAGATGCCGCCAGCGCAGCGGCGCGCCGGCGAGCGGCATCATGACCAGCCCGGCGGTGAGCCGGAAGGTGGCCTGGCACAGGGCGACCGCCTTGCCCACTCCGACCAGGTGCAGGCAGGTCGCCACGTCCGTCTCGTAGATGGACTCGGGGACGAACCCGGCCCGGGCGCAGGCGGCGGCGAAGCAGTCGGCGAAACAGCCGTCGCCGGGGGCGACCGTCCAGTGCTCCTCGGCGAGGCTCGACAGCTCCAGTTCCTTCTCTCCCGCGAGGGGATGATCCTCGGACAGGAGCACGAAGACCGGATCGGTGCCGACCGTGGTCCAGTTCATCGATTCGGCCGGGGGAGGCGGGCTGTCGCCGCACGTTCCGAGCAGCACGAAGTCGAGCCGGCCCGCGACCGCGAGCGAGGTCAGCTCAGCGGCCGACCACGAGGTGCGGGTGGTGACGGGGATGCCCGGCTGGTCGGCGGTCAGACGCTCGACGAGCCCGCCGAGTATGGGCCCGTTCGTCGCGCCCAGACGATAGCCGGGCAGCTTGACGGAGGTGTTGGCGAACCTCACCGCGTCCTCCTGGAGGTCCCGTACGGCGGGCAGCAGCACCCGGGCGCGGGCGAGCACCATCTCGCCGAGAGGAGTGGGCCGGGCGCCGTTGCGGTCGCGTTCGAACAGCGGACCTCCGAGTGATCGCTCGATGCGCTTGAGCTGCGCGGTGAGCGACGGTTGGGCGAGGCCGAGCCGGGTGGCCGCTTTCGTGACGCTCCCGGCTTCGGCGACCGCGTGCACGATTCTCAGATGGCGGATCTCCAGATCCATAGAGGGACGGTACGACCCTCGTGTTATGGCCGCAATCCCGCATTGTCATGAAATCTGACTTTGGCCCGTGAGCTGTCGTCACCGCTGTGACGGGTGGTGCGGCTGGGGCGTCGGCCGTGGCGTGAAACGCGTTCTCGCCTGGGCTTTCTCCCGCCCTCCGGGGAATGGTTACCGACTGGTAGGAACCTGTCGGGCGCGGCTTATTAGAACGCGTTGCAGTTCGGTGGGGGCCGTCGTACGTTCGAGGCATGCGGACACGTGTCACCGACATGTTCGGAATCGAGTTCCCCATCTTCGCCTTCAGCCACTGCCGGGACGTCGTCGCCGCGGTCAGCCGCGCCGGCGGCATGGGCGTGCTCGGCGCCCTGTACTTCACCCCGGAAGAGCTCGAGATCGAGCTGAAGTGGATCGACGACCACGTGGACGGTCGTCCGTACGGCGTGGACGTGGTGATGCCCGCCTCCTACGCGGGCGCGGACCTCGACGTGGACACTCCCGCAGAACTGGTGGCGCGGCTGCAGGGGATGATCCCGCAGGGGCACCGGGCCTTCGTGGAGGATCTGCTGGCCCGGCACGGCGTGCCGCCGCTCGACGGCGCCGACTCCGGCAAGGTGCTGCTCGGCTGGACCGACGCGACCGCCCGGCCGCAGGTCGAGGTCGCGCTCCGGCACCCCATCGCGCTGCTCGCCAACGCCCTCGGCCCGCCGCCCGCGGACGTCGTGGAGCAGGCGCACGCCAAGGGCGTGCAGGTGGCCGCGCTCGCCTCCACGCCCCGCCACGCGATCAAACAGGTCGAGGTCGGCGTGGACGTCGTCGTGGCGCAGGGCACCGAGGCCGGCGGCCACACCGGGGAGATCTCCACGATGGTGCTGATCCCGCAGGTGGTGGACGCGGTGGACGTGCCGGTCCTGGCCGCGGGCGGCATCGGGTCGGGCCGCCAGATGGCCGCGGGCATGGCGCTCGGCGCCGAGGGCGTGTGGACCGGCTCGATCTGGCTGGCCGTGGAGGAGGCCGACACCTCCGAGACCGTACGGCGGCGCATCATCGCGGCCACCTCCCGCGACACGGTCAGGTCGCGGAGCTGGACCGGCAAGCCCGCCCGCCTGCTGAAGAACGAGTGGACCGACGCGTGGGAGTCGGCCGAGTCGCCCGGCACGCTGCCGATGCCGCTGCAGTTCATGCTGATCTCCGACGCGCTGCGGCGGATCAGCAGGTCGGACGCGACCGAGCTGGCCACGTTCCCGGCCGGGCAGATCATCGGTGCGATGAACCAGGTCAAGCCGGCCAGACAGGTCGTCTTCGAGATGGTGGAGGAGTACATCGAGGCGATGGAACGTCTCGGCCGCATGACCGGCGACGGCTGACACCGCGAGCGACGGCTGACGCGGTGAGCGGCGGCTGACGCGGTGAGCGGCGGGTCCCCTCGCGCGTCCGTCCCCTGGAGAGAAGGACCCCGCACCCCGATCGGCCGCCTCACCGGCCAACGCCAGCTCCCGCTCCGCCCCCACCACATCACCCGTACGGGCACGCAACTGGGCCCTGCCAGGCCCGGTTGTCCCCACGCCTGCCCCCGCCTCCCTCGGTCGCCCGGCCGCTGCGATTTACTGGCGGTGCCGTTCCGCGAGCAGAGGGAGGACGCCGGGGATGAGTGGTGCCCGCGACGAGACCGTGGCTGAGGCCCTGCCAACCCCGCCGCCGATCATGGGGAACGTCCCCGGCTCCTACGCGCTGAGCGTCTTCAGGGAGCGGCACCCGGTGCTCGTCCGCCAGGTCGCGGAGGCGCTGCCGTACTCGCCGGACCGGCGGCGCGCGCTCGACCGGCTGCTCGACGAGGTCGTGCGCGACGTCATGGAGCCGCTGGAGCCGTCGGCGCACGACGCCGCGGCCTGGGCCGAGTGGGGACGCGGCAAGATCGGCCGCCCCTATGTCGACGTGCCCTTCCTGTGGGGGGAGAGTTACTTCTATCGGAAGGTGCTCGAAGCCACCGGATATTTCGGTGACGGCCCGTGGCGCGGGATCGATCCGTTCGGCCCGATGAAGCAGGCCGAGCTCGATGGCCCGGACGTGGACGGTGAGCTGGCGGCGCTCGACGAGACCGCCGCGCTCTCCCCGGCCGAGCGGGCCGACGCGCTGCTGCTCGGCTCGCTCTGGGGCAACCGGGCGGACCTGTCCTTCGGCGTCACCCTCACCGGTGACCGGGAGAAGGCCGCGGACCTGGTCGTGGACGACCGCCCGCTGCTGTGGTCGCTGGTCGAGGCCGCCGCCCCGGGGAGGATCTGCCTGGTCGCCGACAACGCGGGGCGCGAACTGCTGCCCGATCTCGTGCTGGCCGACGATCTCCTCGCCTGCGGGCTCGCGGGCGAGGTCGTCCTGCACGTCAAGCCCTATCCGTACTTCGTGTCCGACGCCACCCCCGCCGACGTGCTGGCGTGCCTGCGGCGGCTCGCCGCGGCGCCCGGCCGGGCCGCAGAGGCGGGCGCCCGCCTCTGGGACGCCATGGAGGAGGGACGCCTCACGCTGCGGGCGCATCCCTTCGCCTGCGCCCCGCTGCCGTACGCGGAGATGCCGGACGACCTGCGGGCGGAGTTCGCGTCGGCCTCGCTCACCGTGATGAAGGGCGACCTGAACTACCGGCGGCTCGTCGGCGACCGGATGTGGCCGGCGAGCACGCCGTTCGCCGCGGTCACCGCCTACTTCCCCGGGCCGGTCGTCGCCCTGCGCACGCTCAAGTCGGATGCGCTGGTGGGCGTGCCGGAGCGCGCGCTGGCCGAGCTGGACGCGCCCGGCCGCCCCTGGCGGACCACTGGCACCCACGCCATGGTGCAGGCCCGCCCCTGAGCGACTATCGGCCCTGATGCACGCGCCTGCGGTTGCCGCCGTGGTATGAGCACGAGCCCTGACGCCCGCCCGACATGCTGACTTTGCCGTCGCTGCATTCGATCATGTAGCCCTTGCCCTCCCAGAAATTGGGAATGCAGTGGAAGTACCGGCAGATGTCCGGCTTCGGGTCGGTGATCAGGTCGCCGTCGCAGAAGGTGTATCCGTACGGATTCGCGGGCGCGTCACAGAGCGGGACGGCCTCCGGCATCGGTGCCGCCTCCGACGGTGGTGCCGCCTCCGACGGTGGTGCCGCCTCCGATGGCGGTGCTGTCTCCGGCGGCGGTGCTGTCTCCGGCGGCGGTGCCGCCTCCGACGGCGGTGCCGGAGGTGACTGAGCCGCAGTGATCTCCGCCTGAGCGGGAGGCCGGGGAGAAGGCACTGCCGGCGGTTCCGGAGCCGGTGTACTCGTGACCTCGATCGTCACCGTCACAGCGGGATCCGCAGCCTCCGGCACGGGTTCCGAGGAAGGCGCCTGCGTGATCGTCACCGTCACGACGGGCTCCGCGACGTCGGTCGCCACTTCTGCGGGCGCGAGCGACGGCGCGGGCACGGTCGGCGCGGGCACGGTCGGCGCGAGCACGGTCGGCGCGAGCGCGGATGGCACAAGGGTTGACGGTCGCCCCACCGAGGCGATGGTGACGGGGGCATGGGGAAGCACCTGGCCGATCAGTCCGAGCGTCAGGGCGACCGTGACGAGACCCTGGAGGGCGCGACGTCTCGGTGACGCGCCGCGCGGGCCGAAATACGCCGTTCTCAGCACGCCGAGGGCCGTACGAGCCGCGTGCGGGGCCTGCGCCGGGCCGACGAGGGCGGGTGGCGATGGAAGGAGCGACTGGTGGTGCACGAGCAGGCGTTCGAGATGCGCGACGAACCCCGCACGGTCGCCCATGGCGTCGGCGAGGCCGAGCGCCAGATTGAACCGGAAGCCCACCGACGCCCCCGGATCGAGCACCAGGCCCGAGACGTACTTCCGGTTGCCGACTCTCATCAGGGTGGACGACGTCGGGAGGTCGTGAGCCAGGCCGGTGAGCTTGGCGAACGCCCACTCGCGGTTGTGCCTGCTGCCGTGGAAGACGACGCGCTGGTTCGTCACGGACACCGCGCCGATGTCGCTGACGTTCGCCTGCGCCGGCGGCGCCTGCCCGGCCGCCCAGGTCAACTCCGGCAGGCTCGCGTAACCGGGGGGAGGCAGCGCGGGCTGATGCCGCAGCTCGATCAGCCGTGCGCCGGGAGCGTTCCAGAGAAGCGTCTCCCCGCGCCGCATTCGGAGCGAGGGCGGGACGTCGCCAGGGGGTCGGCCGCGGTATGTGCGAGCGCTCGCGAGCATGTGGCGTAATTCGACGTCGGCACGCCGCCAGGCGGCCAGCGCCGCCTCATACGGCCGACGGCGGTGCTCGTTCTCCCGCTGGGCCCATCGTCCCCGCCGCCCTGGATCGTCCGAGGGCCCGTTCGTCGCCACGCGACCTCCTCATCGATGCGCGACCGCTTCGCGCGAACAGCACCCCCGAGACGGGCAAGTCAATCATCGATGAGGCGCCGGGCGCCATCGGCCGGCTATCGGCCCTGGTAGACCGGTGGGCGTTTGTCGCGGAAGGCGCGGGAGCCCTCCTTGGCGTCCTCCGAGCCGATGACCGGCCAGCCGATCGCGTCGGACACCTTGAGGGCCTCGGCCTCCGGCATGCCCAGCGTCTCGCGGTAGGCGCGCAGGATCGCCTGCACGGCCAGCGGCCCGCAGGCGGCCACCTGGTCGGCGAGCTCGCGGGCCACGTCGAGCGCCTGGCCGTCCGGCACGACACGGTTGAGCATGCCCATCGTGAGCGCCTCGGCCGCCGTGATCGCCCTGCCGGTGAGCAGCACGTCCATGGCGAACGCGTACGGGATCTGGCGCGGCAGCCGTACGGCGCTGCCGCCCATGGGGAACAGCGCCCGTCGTGCCTCGAACAGCCCGAGCGTGGCGCTCTCCCCGGCGACCCGCAGGTCGGTGCCGACGAGCAGCTCGGTGCCGCCCGCCACGGCGTACCCCTCGACCGCGCACACGATGGGCTTGGACGGCAGCGCCCCGGTGTCGCGCAGCAGGCCCTTCCAGTGGTAGTCGGGGATCTCGGCGGCCCGGCGGCGCACCCGGTCGTCCTCGGACGGCGTGCCCATGGCCTTGAGGTCGGCCCCGGCGCAGAACGTGCCGCCCGCGCCGGTGAGGATGCCGACCCGCACCTCCGGCTCGTCCGAGATGTACTGCCACGCCTCGGCGAGCCCGACCAGCATGTCCTGCGAGAGCGCGTTCCTGGCCTCGGGCCGGTCCATCGTGACGATCACCACGTGACCGTCGCACTCGATGCGGCAGTGCGGGGTGCTGATGGGCAGGAGCTCCACAGGTGTCCTCCGGCTGGGTGGTGTCACCGGCTCGATCAAGCGCTTGTTAGCCATGGCGCGCGGGGTTAGTCTGCCCGCAAGAACTAGAACCGATTCTCGTCTGAGTCGCTCCGCATTGCCAGATCTTGTCAGCGCCGCACCCGCGTGCTTCACTCCGCGACCGCTGACGCCTCCCGGTGGTGCGGCGCGCCCCCATAGGGAGCTGGCATATGGGCTCACTCGGTTTCTGGAGGCTGGCGCAGGCCGACCCGGCGTGGATCGCCGCGGTCGATCCCGATGGCACGGAACACTCCGCGGGCGAGCTGCTCGCCAGGGCCAACCGCATGGTCCACGGCCTGCGTGAGCTGGGCCTGCGCCCCGGGGACGGCATCTGCGGCCTGCTGCCCAACGGCGCGGACGGTCTCGTGCTCTACCTCGCGGCCCTCCAGGCGGGGTGGTACTACACGCCGGTCAACTGGCACCTCACCGGGCCCGAGATCGCTTACATCCTGGCCGACAGCGAGGCCAGGGCGTTCTTCGCCCACGAGCGGTACGCCGCGGAGGCCGCCAGGGGCGCGCGGGAGGCCGGGATCGACACCGGCCGGTGCTTCTCCTACGGCGACGTCGAGGGCTTCCGTCCCGTCGCCGAGCTGACCGACGGCAGGCCGGGCACCCCGCCGCCCGACCGTACGGCCGGGGCGACCATGCACTACACCTCGGGCACGACCGGCAGGCCGAAGGGCGTGCGGCGCGCGCTCACCGGCCTCGACCCCGACGACGCCGCCGAGCTGATGACGGCGCTGCTGCGGCTGTTCGGCGTGACACCGGGCCGCCCGAACGCCCACCTGGTCACGTCGCCGAGCTATCACACGGCGGTCACCCAGTTCGCCGGCACGGCGCTGCACATGGGGCACACGCTCGTCTTCATGGACAGGTGGGACGCCGAGGAGACCCTGCGCCTGTGCGAGCGCCATCACGTGACGAACTCCCACATGGTGCCGACGCACTTCAAGCGGCTGCTGTCGCTGCCCGAGGAGACGCGGCGCGCCTACGACCTGTCGTCGCTGCGGTGGATGATCCACGCCGCCGCGCCCTGCCCGGTGCCGGTCAAGTGGCAGATGCTGGAGTGGTGGGGCGACGTGATCTACGAGTACTACGCCGCCACCGAGGGCGGCGGCACGGTCGCCACTCCCGAGGACTGGAAGAAGCGGCCGGGCACGGTCGGGAAGGCCTGGCCGGGCAGCGAGCTGCTGATCGTGGACGACGAGCTCGCGCCGGTGCCCGCGGGCACGCCCGGCACCGTCTACATGAAGATGGGCATCTCGTTCGAATACAAGGGCGACCCGGAGAAGACCGCCGCGGGCCGCCTCCGGGACTACTTCACGGTCGGCGACATCGGCTATCTGGACGACGACGGCTTCCTTTTCCTCTGCGACCGCAAGGCCGACATGATCATCTCGGGTGGGGCCAACATCTATCCGGCCGAGATCGAAAACGAGCTCATGGCCCACCCGAAGGTGGCCGACGTGGCCGTGTTCGGCATCCCGGACGACGAGTGGGGTGAGCGGATCATGGCCGTCGTCGAGCCCGCGCCCGGCGCCGTCCCCGGGCAGGAGCTGGCCGCGGAGCTCGTCGGTTCCCTGGAGGGCCGCCTGGCCCGCATGAAGTGGCCGAGCGTGGTCGAGTTCATCGACGAGATGCCCCGCGAGCCGAACGGCAAGCTGCTCAAACGCAAGCTCCGCGCCCCCTACTGGGAAGGCAGGGACCGTGCCATCTGAGGAACCGCTCGTCGCCGCCCACGTTCTGGAGTTCCCCGGCGGCTACACGCGTACGACCGGGCCCGTCATCGGGCGTTTCCTCACCGAACTGCGCGACCGGCGGCTGGTCGGGGTCCGTACGGCCGGGGGGCGGGTGCTGGTGCCGCCGCTGGAGTACGACCCGGACACCGGCGAGCCGGTCACCGAGGAGTACGTGGAGGTCGGTCCGGCCGGGACCGTCCAGGCATGGGCGTGGGTCGGCTCGCCGCGCCCCGGCCACCCGCTCGACCGGCCGTTCGCCTGGGCGCTCATCCGGCTCGACGGCGCCGATACCGCCCTCGTCCACGCGGTGGACGCGGGGAGCCGGAAGGCGCTGCGGCCGGGCCTGCGGGTGCGCCCGCGCTGGCGGGCCGCCACCTCCGGGCACATCACGGATATCGAGTGCTTCCTGCCCGAGGTCGCCTCGCTCGTCGCGCCCGTGCGGGCCGAGTATCGCGTCACGCCGGGGCGGGCGCTCACCCGGTTTTTGGAAGGCGTGCGCGACGGGAGGTTCGTCGGCGGCCGGTGCGGCGAGTGCGCCGCCGTCTACGTGCCCTACCGCGTGTCGTGCCCCGCGTGCGGCTCGGTGATCGAGGAGGAGGTGGAGGTCGCCGACACCGGCACGGTCACCACCTTCGCCATCAACAACCTGCCCGACCCCCGGGCCCCCGAGGTGCCGTTCGTCTCCGCGTACGTGCTGCTGGACGGCGCGGACACGCCGATGATCGCGCTGATCGGCGGGGTGCCGGCGCACGAGGTGCGGCAGGGCATGCGGGTGCGGGCCGTGTGGCTGCCGCCCGAGGAGCGGACGCTGTCGATGGCCAACGTGAAGTGGTTCGAACCGACCGGGGAGCCGGACGCCGACCTCGACGAGTCCGCCGGGGGTGCCCGATGAGGGACGTCGCGGTCGTCGCCTTCGCCCAGACCGTGCACACCGGCCACGACGCCGGGCCGGCCGAGCCGGAACTGCTGCTGCCGGTGATCGACGAGGTCAAGCGGGCGACCGGGCTGAAGAGGTTCGGCTTCACCTGCTCCGGCTCGTGCGACTACCTGGCCGGGGCGCCGTTCTCGTTCGTCTCGGCGCTCGACGCGGTCGGCGCCTGGCCGCCAATCAGCGAGAGCCACGTCGAGATGGACGGCGCCTTCGCGCTGTACGAGGCGTGGGTGCGGCTCCAGCACGGCGACATCGACACCGCCCTGGTCTACGGCTTCGGCAAGTCGTCGATGTCGGACATCCGGGAGATCATGACGCTCCAGCTCGACCCGTACTATCTGGCGCCGCTCGGGCTCGACCAGGTGTCGTACGCCGCGCTGCAGGCCGCCGCGGTGAACGCGGACCGGGCGGCGCTGGACGAGATCGTACGGCGCAGCCGGGCCGGCGGCCGGGCCAACCCGTACGCCCTCGACCTGCCCGACCCTGCCGGGGAGGAGTTCGAGGTCGAGCCGCTGCGGCCGTACGATGTCGCGCCGGTCACGGACGGGGCGGCGGCTGTGGTGCTGGCCGCGGGCGACCGCGCCCGCGAGCTGGCCGGGCGGCCCGCCTGGATCACCGGCATCGCACACCGCGCCGAGCCCCACTATCTGGGCATGCGCGACCTCGCCCGGTCGGTGTCCACGGCCGAGGCGGGCCGGGCGGCCGGAGTGGGCAAGGGCCCGGTCGACGTGGCCGAGCTGCACACCCAGTTCAGCCACGAGGAGCCGATCCTGCGCGAGGCGCTCGGCCTGTCCGCCGACGTCATGGTCAACCCGTCGGGCGGGCCGCTCGCGGCCAACCCCGTGATGGCCACCGGCCTGATCCGCATCGGCGAGGCGGCCCGGCGGATCCTCGACGGCTCGGCGGACCGCGCGGTGGCGCACGCCACCTCGGGGCCGTGCCTGCAGCAGAACCTCGTCGCCGTGCTCGACCAGTCTCTGTAGGAGTCGCCGTGGGAAACCGCTGTGCCGTCATCGGCGTGGGCCAGACCCGCTACCAGACGAGACGCCGGGACGTGTCGCTCGCCGGGCTGGTGCGCGAGGCCGCCCTGCGGGCGCTGGAGGACGCCGGCCTGACGTTCGCCGACATCGACGCGGTCGTCATCGGCAAGGCCCCCGACATGTTCGAGGGCGTGATGATGCCGGAGGCGTACCTGGCCGACGCGCTCGGCGCGGCCGGCAAGCCGGTGACGCGCGTGCACACGGCGGGCTCGGTCGGCGGCTCGACCGCGCTGGTCGGCGCGTCGCTCGTGCAGGGCGGCGTGCACGGGCGGGTGCTGGTGGTCGCCTTCGAGAAGCAGTCGGAGTCGAACGCCACCTGGGCCCTGACCACGCACCCGCCCTTCAGCGCCTCCCTGGTCGTGGGGGCGGGCGGCTACTTCGCGCCGCACATCAGGGAGTACATGCGCAGGTCGGGCGCGCCCGGCCACATCGGCACGCTGGTCGCGGTCAAAGACCGGCTCAACGCGCTGAAGAACCCGTACGCCCACCTGCGCATCCCCGGGATCGACCGGAAGATGGTCGAGTCGACCCCGATGCTGTGGGAGCCCATCCGCTATCTGGAGACCTGCCCGTCGTCCGACGGCGCCTGCGCGATCGTGCTCGCGGCCGAGGACAAGGTGACCGGCACGCCCGCCTGGATCCACGGCACGGCGATGCGCTCGGAGCCGCTCATGATGGCCGGCCGCGACGTCGTCAGCCCGAGGGCCGGCCGCGACTGCGCCGCCGACGTCTACCGCCAGGCCGGGATCACCGACCCGCGCCGGGAGATCGACGTCGCCGAGGTGTACGTGCCGTTCTCCTGGTATGAGCCGATGTGGCTGGAGAACCTCGGCTTCGCGGCCGAGGGGGAGGGCTGGAAGCTCACCGAGGCCGGGTGCACGGCGCTCGACGGCGACACCCCGTGGAACGCCTCCGGCGGCGTGCTGTCGTCCAACCCGATCGGCGCGTCCGGCCTCATCCGCTTCGCCGAGGCGGCGCTCCAGGTGCGGGGCATGGCGGGGGAGCACCAGGTCGAGGGGGCACGCCTCGCGCTCGGCCACGCGTACGGCGGGGGCGCCCAGTTCTTCGCGATGTGGATCGTCGGAAGCCGCAGACCGTGAGGCAGCTCAGACCCTGACGAGCGGGAGGTCCGCCGGATGGAGTTCAACCACGCCGATCTCTTCGAGGGGCTCGCCGACGCCATCGGGGACCGCGTCGCGCTGGTCTGCGGCGACGACCGCCCGACGTACGCCGAGCTCGACGCCCACGCCAACCGGCTCGCCCACCACCTGGCCGCGCAGGGCGTCGGACGCGGGACGTACGTGGGCATGCAGCTCTACAACGGGGTGGAGTACGTCGCGGCCCTGCTGGCGACGCTGAAGCTGCGGGCCGTGCCGGTCAACGTCAACTACCGGTACGTCGAGTCCGAGCTGCGCTACCTCTACCAGGACTCCGGCATCGCGGCCCTGGTGTTCGACGTGGAGTTCGACGACCGCGTCGCGGCCGTGGCCGCGCGGGTCCCCGGGCTGCGCCACCTCGTCGCCGTCGGCGGCCCCTCCGCAGTGCCGGGCGCGGTGCCGTACGAGGAGGCGGTGGCGGGGCGGCCCGACGGCAGGGACTTCCCGCCCCGGTCCGGCGACGACGTGTACGTCATCTACACCGGCGGCACGACCGGCATGCCCAAGGGCGTGATGTGGCGGTCGGAGGACCTGTTCTTCGCCTTCGGCGGCGGCAACCCGTACGGCGAGCCGCTGAAGACGCCCGAGGCGGTGATCGAGCAGGCGCGCGGCGCGGCGTCGCCGGTCGTCATGATGACGGCGGCCCCGCTGATGCACGGCGCGGCCCAGATGGGCACGTTCATCGCCTGGTGGATGGGCGGCACGATCGTGCACGTCCGCAGGTTCGACGCCGCCGCCGTGCTGCGCGCGATCGAGCGGGAGAAGGTCGTCAGCCTCAACATCACCGGCGACGCGATGGCCCGCCCGATCGCCGAGGAGCTGGCCGCCGGGTCCTACGACCTGTCGTCGCTGTTCGTGCTCAGCTCGACCGGGGCGATCCTCAGCGGGGCCGTGCGCGCCCGGCTGGAGGAGCTGCTGCCCGGCCGGATGATCCTCGACAACTTCGGCTCCACCGAGTCGGGATACACGGCGTCGGGGGTCGAGGGGTCGTCGCCCGAGTCGGGGTTGCGTTATCGGCCCAACGCCGGCGCCTCCGTGACCGTGCTCGACGAGACGCTGACCCCGGTCGAGCCGGGCTCGGGGCGGATCGGCACGGTGGCCAGGGCCGGCCGGATCGCCTTCGGCTACCACAACGACCCGGGCAAGACCGCCCGCACCTTCGTGACCGACGCCCACGGCGTGCGGTGGCTGCTCACCGGCGACCTCGCCACGGTGGAGGAGGACGGCACGATCCGCATCCTCGGCCGCGGATCCCAGTGCATCAACACCGGAGGGGAGAAGGTCTTCCCCGAGGAGGTCGAGGCGGTGCTCAAGGGGCATCCCGCCGTGTTCGACGCCGTCGTCACCGGCATCCCCGACGACCGCTGGGGGTCGCGGGTCGCGGCCGTCGTCCAGCCGTACGACGGGACGACGCCGACGGCGCGGCAGCTCGACGCCCACTGCCGCACCCGGCTGTCGGGCTACAAGGTGCCGCGGACCTACGCGTTCGTCGAGGAGATCGTCCGTTCCCCGGCGGGCAAGGCCGACTACCGGTGGGCCGGTCAGGTGGCCGCCGCGGCGTGTCCGCCGGAGTAGGCGGCGGCGAGGGCGTGGAAGACCTCCTTCGGCTCCCGCCCGCCGTCCTTCAGCAGCCGGACCACGCCGTAGGAGGCCATGTCGAGGTCTGCGCGCGGGTCGGGGTCATAGGCCGTGGTGTAGCCGGCGAAGGTGAACCAGAAGGCGCTGTCCACGCCCTCCTCCTCGAACACCGTGAGCAGGTCCCGCAGGTAGCGGACCTGCTCGCCCTCGTCGCGGCGGTAGTCGCCGTCGAGCCGGGGCGGGGTCGCGGTGTAGTCCACGATGGCCCACGCCATGCCGCCACGTGCGCCCGCTCCCGTGTAGGCGCACGTGCCGAACTCGGTCACCGCCACCGGCTTGCCGAACCGGAAGCGGGAGCGCAGCTCCTCGCGGTAGGTCGCGGCGTTGCGGTCGTCGCGGTAGGCGTCCACCGCGACGATGTCGAACGGGCTCCAGTCGACGTCCTCCCACTCGCCCGAGGCGTACGTCACCCGCCCGCCGAAGATCGCGCGGGCGGCCTCGGCGGTCTCCGCCAGGAAGGGGTTCAGCAGGGTGGGGATCTCGGCGAACCGGGCGTACACCTCGGCGTCCCCCGCGCCGAGCGCCGCCATCCGGTGGAAGAAGGTCTCCCCGGGCAGGAAGCCGGTGCAGAAGATGCTCATCTCGCATCCGGTCACGAGCACCACCTCCGCGCCGTCGCGCCGCAGCTTCTCGGCCCGCTCGGCGCATTCGGCGAAGTACGGCGCGAGCTCCCGCGTCGTCATCTCGCAGGGGAAGGGCGCGAACCACACCTCCAGCCCCGCCTCGGCGGCGTGCCGCGCGGCGACGCTGAGCCGTTCGGGGTGCCCGCCGGTGATGCGTACGGCGGTGCAGTGCAGCTCGTCGGCGATGACGCGCATCTCCGCGCGGACCGTCTCCGGGTCGAACGTCTCCCGGCTGAGCTGCCCGCCCGGGAGGAAACCGGTGTCGTAGTTGATGCCCCTGCCTCTCATCGAGCGTCTCCCCGCACCTCGTTGTTGATCATCCACATGATCGGCCCGGAGCCGAACGCGCCCGCCACCACGAGTCCCACCGCGAGGGCGGCGATCAGCAGCACGTTGGACAGCCAGACCATGGTGGACACCGGCAGCGTGAACGCGCCGATCAGCCGGGCCACGCAGTCGGCGAGCAGCGCCGCGCCCCAGATCCCGGTGAAGCGGCGCTCGGCGCGGCGGAACCTCGCGCCGTTCGCCAGCCGCTCCCAGGCGGCCTCCCGCGCCGCGTTGCCCCGGGTGATGAACGCGCGCATGCCCTGGGTCATCACCGGGCGCGCGGTGAACGCCGTGAGCATCATGAACAGGCTGATCACGCCGCTGAGGGCGGAGTCCTTGGCGATCATCATGCGGGCGTCGCCGGTGACGAAGCTCAGGGCGATGCCCGCCACGTTGACCGCCAGCGTCAGCCCGGCCAGCGCGTTCATCGTGCGGTCGCTGACAATCCCGGCGATCACCCGGACGGCCGGGATCACGCCGCTCACGGCCAGCGCGGTGACCTCGCTCGTGCCGAGCGCGCCGTGCAGGAGGTAGTAGCAGGCCATCGGCGCGGCGACGTCGATCGCGAGCGGCATCAGCAGGGTCCGGAGGGTGCCCCGCCGGGGCTTGCCGGCACTCATCGGGGCGGTCGCCGGGCCGGTCACTGGGCCGGTCAGTGGGCCGGTCACTGGGCCGGTCACTGGGCCGGTCACTGGGGCGGCCAGGGTCTCGGTCATCGGGTCCTCCAGGGGGTCTCCGTGTGCGTTAAGCCTCGCGAAAACCGGAGGAGCCCGACAGATTCAGCGATCCCGATTGCGGCAGTACAAATGTCCTGGGTCTGCCCCGGGTCTGCCCCGGGTCTGTGCTGGGTCTGCCCTCGGGCGGGCTGTCAGAGCTTCTTGGCGCCCTCGGTCGCGAGCGCGGCCACGGCGCCGAGACCGAGGTAGACGACGCCGCTGCCCTGGTCGAGCCGCCGCCGGGCGCGCGCCGAGGAGCGCAGCCGCCCGGCCAGCACCGCGGCCAGCAGGGCGTACGTGCCGTCGCTGGCCATGCCGAGCGCGACCCACACTGCCCCGAGCACGAGCACCTGCGGGGCCACGGGGCCGCGCGCCGGATCGACGAACTGCGGCAGGAACGCGAGGTAGAACATGGCCGTCTTGGGGTTCAGCACGTTGACCACGAACCCCTCGCCGAACAGCCGCCGGGGCGAGGCCGGCTTCACCTCGGTCTCCTCCGCCTCCGTCCGCCGGACGAGCTTGCGGATGCCCAGGTAGAGGAGGTAGGCCGCGCCCAGATACTTCACGACGGCGAACGCTGTAGCCGAGGCGGCGAGCAGCGCTGTGATCCCGAAGGCCGCGGCGGCGATGTGGACGAGCGACCCGGTGTGGATGCCGACAACGGAGACCAGCCCCGCCGTACGGCCCTGGGCCACGCTCCGGGTGACGATGTAGAGCACGGCGGGTCCCGGAACCAGGAGCAACGCCATCGTGGCGGCCGCGAACAGGGCGAGCGTGGGCAGAGTCGGCATGTTCGGATGGTAGGGACACCGGCGCCGTCGCGGCACGTCAATTTAGAGCGCCGTCACGGGCAGTGACTCCAGAGCAGTGGATTCACAGCACGGTCAGCACGCGAGGGCCGTCCTCGGTGACCGCGATGGTGTGCTCCATGTGGGCGGCCCTGCTGCCGTCCGTGCTGTGCAGCGTCCAGCCGTCGCCCGCTGTGTGATAACCGTCCCGGCCCCCGGCGATGAACATCGGCTCGATGGCCAGGGTGAGACCATGCCGCAGGGGATAGCCCCGGCCGGGCCGCCCGTGGTTCGGCACCGACGGGTCCTCGTGCATCCGCCGGCCGATGCCGTGGCCGCCGAAGTCCCTGGGCATGCCATATCCGGCCTCCTTGGCGATCGCGCCGATCGCCGCCGAGATGTCCCCGATGCGGTTGCCCACGGTCGCGGCGGCGATCCCGGCCTCCAGCGCCCTGCGCGTGGTGTCGACCAGCTCCAGGTCACCGGGGCGCGGCGTGCCCACGATGAACGTGACGGCGGCGTCGGCCGCCCAGCCGTCCAGCACCGCGCCGGCGTCGACGCCGACCACGTCCCCGTCCCGCAGCCGGTAGCCGGTCGGGATGCCGTGCACGATCGCGTCGTTGACGGACACGCAGATCACGGCGGGAAACGGGGTCGGCGCGAAGGGCGGCCGATAGCCGAGGAACGGGGAGCTCGCCCCGGCCTCGCGCAGCACCGCCCGCGCCGTCTCGTCCAGGTCCGTGAGCCGCACCCCGATGGCCGCGGCCTTCCGTACGGCGTCGAGCGTGCGGGCCACGACCCGCCCCGCCTCCCGCATCGCGTCCAGCGCGGCGTCGCTCTTGATTTCCACCATGACAATGCCCTCCGGGGGTGGCACCAATAACTATACCGGTATTAGTATCACGGTCATGGTGAGAGTGCCCCTGACCCCCGAGGAGCGGCAGCGGGGGGAGCGGTTCGGCGTCCTGCTCCGGCAGGCGCGCGGCGAGCGCAGCATGGTCGAGGTCGCGGCGGCGGCCGGGCTGTCGGCCGAGACGCTGCGCAAGATCGAGACCGGCCGCGCGCCGACCCCGGCCTTCTTCACGGTCGCCGCGCTCGCCGCCGCACTCGGCCTGTCGCTGGACGAGCTGGCCGCCGCCTGCGCGGAGGGTCCCCAGACCGGCGAGTTCCGCCAGGCCGGCTGACCCGCGACGGCTTGCTCGTCGCGCCTCGCGCGGCGGCTTGCTCAGTGGCTTGCTCAGTGGCTTGCTCGGTGGTTTGCTCGGTGGTTTGCTCTGGCGGCGCTGAATCTTTCACCGGCCGGGTGTCCGTGTCCGGGGGCGTTTGCCCCAGGTGAACGGCCCGTCGCGGGCCCCTCCGGGTGGCCGCCGGGGCGGCGGTTCCTGTACAGGCCGCGTGGCAGATCGGACGCTGTGAGCATCGCCGACGATCAACGGCAGCCGGCCCGAGGCGGCCGGTCGGCTCACCACGGAGGTGCCCGATGCGATTCCCCCACGGCCGGTTACGTCGCCCGGCCGTCCTCGCGGCCGTCGTGGCCGCCGCGTCCGCGGTGACCGGGCTCGTCCCGGGCACGGCCGACGCCGCGCCGCGCGGATCGGCCGCCGTCGCCCGCCTGCTGCCGAGTGCGGTTCCCACTCCGACGCCGACCCCGACCGTGAGCGCCACGCCGTACGTCATGGTCACACCCGCCCAGGTGGTCGTGCCCGAAGGAGGCTCGGCGCTCATCTACGTGCGGCTCAGCGACCGGCCGTCGTACGGCTGGGTGACCGTCGACAGCCAGCGGCTGTCCGGCGACTCGGACCTGTCGATCGGTCCCCGGCTGCTCTTCCCCGCGGACCGGTACAACGAATGGCAGGCGCTCCTCGTCTTCGCCGAGGAGGACGACGACGCGACGGACGGCACCGCCACGTTCGAGTCCAAAATCAGTCAGCTGCCGGGCACCGGCGTCGCGGTGTGGAGCGCCAAGGAGCTGGACAACGACGCCGCCACGCCGTCGCCGGCACCGAGCTGACGGATCATATGATCGCCAGCAAGGCGGCGACCAGGGCCGCGGTGGCGGGCGGGTCGGGCGGCTCGCCGTACGTCGCGGCGTAGACCCGGCGGTCCGACCCGGGCAGCTCGGACACCCGCACGTCGGGATGGCGGTGGGCCGACAGCGCGAGCCGGGGGAGGATCGCCGTGCCCAGCCCGGCCGCGACCATGGCCTGCACGGCCACGTAGTCGTCCGTCGTGAACGAGACGCGCGGCGTGAAGCCCGCCTCGGCGCACAGCGCGAGCAGGTGCGCGCGGCACCGCTCGCATCCCGTGATCCACGTCCCGTCCGCGTACGCCGCCAGGTCGCCCGCGTCGCCGTACGCCGTGGGAGTGACGAGGAGGCTCGGGTCGTCGAGCAGGTGGACCAGCCGGACGCCGTCGTCCTCGGGGGCGGTCTCGCCGAAGCGGAAGACCACGGCGACGTCCACCCGGCCGGCCCGCAGCAGGCGCAGTGCCTCGGGCGGCTCGGCCTCCATCAGCCGCAGGTCGAGCCCCGGATGGTCGCGCGCGAGCCGGGCGGCGGCGGCCGGGACGAACGTGCCGAGGGCGGAGGGGAACGCCGCCAGCCGGACGCGTCCGGCGCGCAGCCCGACGTGCGCGGCGAGCTCCGTGGATGCCGCGTCGAGACGGCCGAGGATCTCCGCGCCCCGCTCGGCGAGCAGGCGGCCCGCCTCGGTGAGGCGGATGCCGCGCCCCACGCGCTGCACCAGCTTCGCGCCCGTCTCCGCCTCAAGCCGGGCGAGGTGGTGGCTCACCGAGGGCTGCGAGTAGTGCAGCTCCCGCGCCGCGGCGGTCACCGTGCCGGTCCTGGCCACCGCCACGAGGACCCGCAGCCGTACGACGTCGAGCGGCATTCATCGATCCCGTCTATGGTTTCGCCTGAGAAGTTGAGTTGGACCTATTGTCCTGCGGATGGCCAGGCTGGGGGTCATGACCGACATCCGCGACATCCTGGACGCCCGGCGGCTCATCGCCCCGCATCTGCCCGAGACTCCCCTGTGGTCCTATCCCGTGCTCGACGCGGCGGTGGGCGCCGAGGTCCACGTGAAGCACGAGAACGTCCAGCCCACGGGGGCGTTCAAGGTGCGCGGCGGCATCGCGTTGCTGGCGCGCATGGCCGGCCGCGAACGCGGGGTGGTCACCTACTCGACCGGCAACCACGCCCAGTCCGTCGCGTACGCCTCCCGCCTGTACGGCGTGCCGTGCGCCGTCCTGATGCCGGAGAACCCGAACCCCGCCAAGGTCGCGGCGGTCGAGGCGCTCGGGGCGACCGTCGAGGTCCGGGGCGCGACGATGGTGGAGGCCGCCGGGCACGCGCGTGACCTCGCCGAGCGCACGGGACGCCGGCTGATCAGCCCGGCCGACGAGCCGGACATCCTGGCCGGGGTGGGCACGCTCTACGTCGAGATGTTCACCGCCCGGCCGGATCTGGAGGCGGTGTTCGTGCCCGTGGGCAGCGGCAGCGGGGCCGCCGCGGCGTGCCTCGCCGCCGCCGCGCTCGCGCCGGGCTGCCGGGTGATCGCCGTCCAGTCGGCCCAGGCCCCGGCCGCGCACGACTCCTGGCGCTTGCGGGAGCCGGTGACCCGGCCCGTCAAGACGGTCGTGGAGGGGCTCGCCACCGGTTCGGCGTTCGCGCTCCCGCAGGCCGTGATGCGCGACGGCCTGGCCGACTTCGTGCTGGTGGACGACGACGACATCCTGCGGGCCCAGCGTCTGCTGCTCACCGAGGCCCACACCCTGGCCGAGGGCGCGGGGGCGGCGGCCCTCGCCGGGCTGCTGGCCCGGCGTGAGGAGTTCGCCGGGCGCAGGGTGGCCGTGGTGTGCACGGGCGGCAACGCCGGCCCGGCCGAGCTCGCCCGCCTCCTCGCCGGTTGAACGCGCACAGGCGGACGGAGGGCCCCCAAGCGGGCTCAAGTGGGCTCAGGGGCCGACGTCGTCGCGGGTGGCCTCCTCGATCTCGTGCAGGCTCTGCCGGGTCAGTTCGAGCTCCGAGGTCAGCTCGTCGAGCGCCCGGGCGCCGCCCGCGTCGTCGGAGGCCGCCGTCATGGCGGAGATCTCCACGGCCCGCGCGACCAGGCCCTCCAGGCTGATGGCGCCCGACTGCAGCCGGGCCAGCACCCGCTCCCGCGTGCCCCACAACCTGTCGTACACCTCGCGCTGCGCGTCAAGGGCGGCGATCGACCGGTCGAGCTCGCCCGCGACCTCCTGCCGGGCCGTCTGCCGCGCCTGCGTGAGCCGTACGCGCTCCTGCTCCAGGAACCGGGGGTCGAAGCGGGCCAGGGCCGAGCCGGTGACCGAGGCGTGCCCGGCCAGCCGGCGCAGCGTGCCGACGGTGTCGTCCACCTGCGGGCGCATCGCCGCGATCCGGTCGAGCAGGAGCTGCCCGCGCATCGAGGCGGTCAGGTCGGCGAACGACGCGGCGGCCCGCTCCGCCCGCCGCAGCCACGCCTCCTCCGCGCTCCCCTTCGTCACCGGCGGGGCCTGCGTTTCCGTACGGCTCTCGCCACCGGTGGACTGCCACGCGGAGGCGAACGCCTTGATGAGCCAGACCGCGACCCCGGCGACGGGCACCCCCACGGTAGGGACGCCGACCGCCCAGGCCGCGCCCGCGGCGGTGGCGCCCAGGAGCAGCGCCCAGGGGTCGCGGAGTTCCTCGGTGAAGCGGGACAAAGGGGGGCTCCCAGGTCGGACGGCAGGGTTGATCAGAAGTTGGAGATGACGGCGGTGAACACCTCGTCGATGCTTCCCGGCTTGCGCGAATCGTAGGCCGCCGCGTCCGTGGCCTGCGAGATGCGCCGCAGGACGTCGAGGTCGGCGTCGCCGCCGTACGCGATGGTGAACATCCGCACGGTCTCCTGGCCCGCCTCATGGCGCAGGTCGGGCAGCAGGTTGTCGAGCGAGATGGAGTTGTTGTCCTCGTTCTTGCCGTCCGTCAGGAACACGACCGCGTTGATCGCGTCACCGCTCTGATGGCGCGTCACGTACTGGTAGGACGCGAGGGCCGTGTCGTACAGCCCCGTGCCGCCGCTGGGGATCAGGCCGTTGATGCGGCTCTTGAGCTGCGACTGGTTGCCCCTGCCCAGGGGGACGAGCTCGCGGTAGTCCTTGTCGCCGTCCTGCTTGAGGCTGAACAGCCACAGGCCGACCCGGTCGTTCGGCCCGAACTGCGGCAGCGCGTTGATCGCGGCCTGCTTGGCCAGGTCGAGCTTGGTCTTGCCGGTGCCTTCGACGTCGGCGCCCATCGAGCCGGACACGTCCATCACCATCAGCACGTTGGCGGGCTTGCGCAGCTCGGCCCAGCTCTTGAGGATGCGGTTCAGCACCGGCGGCGCCGGGGTGCTCAGCGTGGTCGCCGGCTGCTTGGGGTCGAGGCCGTTGGCGGTCGTGATGAGGTCGCCCGGCTTGCCGTCGTACGACCGGAAGGCGTACTTCTCGAACTGCCTCTGCTGCTCGGGCGCCTGCAGATACTTCAGGAAGTCCGCCGCCGCGGCCTTCTTCGCGGCGTCCGCCCAGGACAGCACGGCGTACGGGTGGTCGGAGAAGAGCGTGCCCTCCTTGGGGTAGATCGCCACCAGCGGGACCTTCGGCTTGGCGTGGTCGCCGAGCGTCTTGGGATCACCCGTCGGGTTGCCCTGGTTGTAGTCCCACACCGACTTCTCCTCCACCGTCACGGCGGAGATGTACGACATGGCCGTCCCCGAGTCGTCGGCGTGCTGGAGGTTCGACAGGAACGTCAGCGTCGTGTCGCCGTAGTGGACGATGGACCGCTCGACCCCCCGCACGAACTCGCGCGTCTTCGCCGCGGCGACGTCTCGTTCCGTCAGGTCGCCCGACAGCCCGGTGGCCGCGAAGTACGCCCCGACCGTGGCGTTGAGCCCGGACGTCGAGAAGTTCGGGTTCGTCTTGCCGAGGCGGAACCTCCCCCACTCCGGGTGGTCGTAAGCCGCCCAGCCCTTGGGGTCGTTGGCGAGGTCGAGGATCTCCGACCAGCCGATCTTCTTGGACGGCCAGCCGAGCGCCTGGGCCATCGGCTTGGGCATCGCGATGACCAGCGGAGACGTGGCGATCGTCGGGTTGTCGGCGGACACCGGCGACGCCTGGTCGCCGCCCTCGACGCGTTGCCGCAGCAGGGTGACCCAGCCGGTGCTCGCCGGCGTCCAGACGTCCGGCTTCGGGCCGTCCTGCCGCTCGTCCCAGCCCCGCGCGAGGGCCTGCATGGCCCCGCCCGAGGCCTTGGAGTTCACGACCACGTCCACGCATTTTCCGTCCACCTCATGGCCGTTGTAGTCGTTGGCCATCGTGCGCAGCAGCTCGGCCTTCTCGCTCGACGCGGCGATGGTCAGCGTGATCCCGTCGTCACCGCAGGCGCGTTTGCCCGCACTCCCGCCCCCGTCGCCCCCGCCGTCACCGGCATCGCCACCGCCGCCTGAAACTCCGCCGAACAGCAGCCTCAGCCCGACGATGAGCGCCCCCGCGAAGATGACCGCGACGACGAACGGTGCCACGCTGCGGCGGCGCTTCTGCTGCGGTGGGGGGTACACGGGCTCCTCCATTGTCACGGGATACCTGCATCTATCCCGACGAATGGCGGATCACGTTAGTTGCCGATCATCTCGTCCAGCTAACACCCCAGCCCCGTTCCACACTCATCCACAGAACCCGATAATTCTCCGTAACGACTCGAACACACTGAGTAAAGTTTCCCGCGTGCCGAATCTCATCCATCAACAAACGGTCGACCTCTTCCACCGGAGGCCCAACGCCGCGGTGGAGCTGTTACGCGAGGTCGGCGGCATCGAGCCGCCCGAATTCGCCAAGGCCACGGCGGAGGCGGTGGACGCCACGCAACTGACCCCGGTGGAGTATCGCGCGGACGCGGTCGTGGTGCTCCGCGACGGGTCGGGAACGGCCCGGCTGGCGGTGATCGTCGAGGTGCAGTTACGGCACGACGCGGACAAGCGCTTCACCTGGCCCGTATACGTCGCCGCGCTGCGGGCCCGGTTGAAGTGTGACACCGCCCTGCTGGTGATCAGCCTGAACCCGGCGGTGGGCCGCTGGTGCGAGCAGCCCATCTCCATGGGGCCGAGCGGAACGGTCACCCCGGTGGCGATTCACTCGGACCGCCTGCCCTTGGTCACCGATCCGGGCGAGGCACGCAGGCACCCCGAGCTGGCCGTGTTGTCGGCGGCCATGAACGGTGACCACCCCGACATCGACAAGGGGCTGGAGGTCATGCTGGAGGGGCTGAACGAGCTCGACCAGAAGGACGTCCGGCTATATTTGAGCTACGTGTTCGGCCTGGTACCCACAGTAGTGGGTGAGCGCCTGAAGGAGCTTCTGATGACAGCGTCAGCCGACTACGAGAAGGTCATCGGCGACCGCTACTTCTCCGATTGGGTGAACAAGGGCCTGGAACAGGGCTTGGAGCAGGGTCTGGAGCAGGGGCTGGAACAGGGGCGCGCGGAGGGCGAGATCGACGCGATCCTCGCCGTGCTCGACGCCCGGGGGCTGGAGATTCCCCCCGAGGCACGCGAGCGGATCAGCCGATGCTCCGACCTGAATCTCCTGAAGGAGTGGGTCCGCAAGGCGGTGACGGTGACGTCGGTGGACGAGCTCTTCCTCTGACGTCCGCGCTCGCCCGACGCCGATCCGCGCTCGTCCGGGGCTCGTCCGGGGCTCGTCCGGGGCTCATCTGGGGCTCATCAGGGGCTCATCAGGGGCTCGGCCAGGGCTCCGTCAGGGCGAGATGCGGCGGTGGACGAGTTCGGCGAGCGTCGCGTGTACGTCCTCGACCGGCTGGCCGGGGTGCAGCGCGCGACGCTCGATGGCGACGGTGAGCACCATGCCGAAGACGGCGGTGGCGGCGGTGCCGGTGTCGAATCCCGGGCGCAGCTCGCCGGCCGCCACGGCATCGGCAAGGACACGTTCGTAGACCGCGAGCACGCTCGTGCGCAGCCGCAGGATCGCGTCCTGCCAGGCCGCCCGCCACAGCTCGGCCAGCAGCACCCGGGCGAACGGCCCGTACTCGTCGAAGAAGCGGAGCTGCGCGAGCATGAGCGCGTCTAGCACGGCGACCGGAGAGGCGGCCGGGGCGCGTGCGGCCTCGGCGAGGGCGTCGGCGAGCCGCTCGATCCCGTGGTCGAGCAGGCCCGCGAACAGCGCCTCCTTGCTGCCGAAGTTGTAGAAGACGGTGCCCTTGGCCACTCCCGCGCGTTCGGCGATGGCGTCGACGGTGGTGGCGGCGAAACCCTGCTCGGCGATGAGTTCGGCAGCGGCCCGGTAGAGCCGCTGCCGGGTCTCGGCCCGCCTGCCGCCGGTCGCGCCGTCGCCCCGCCCGCTCACAGCGACAGCTCCGGCTTGAGGCGGCGCATCGACCACGTACGACCACGGTGGACGGCGAGCACGGTGAGGGCGAGACCGAGGGCGACGAACGCGGACAGCACGCCGCAAGCCTGCCACACCACGGTGGTGTCGCCGCCGCTGACGAGGCGGCGCATCGCCGACACCACCCAGCTCATCGGCAGCCACGGCGAGATGGCCTGGAAGAACCCGGGGGACGTCTCGATCGGGTAGGTGCCCGCCGATGAGGTGAGTTGCAGCATGAGCAGCGCCAGCACCGCCACCCGTCCGGGCGGCCCGAGCAGCGCGTTGACCGCCTGCACGACGGCGAGGAACGCCGCCGTGACCAGCACCAGGAAGGCCGCCATCCCCGGCCAGTCGGCCGCCTCGAGCCCCAGGCCGAAGCGCAGCACGGCGAGCAGCACCGCCACTTGGAGCGTCCCCATCGCGAGCCCGGGAAGCCAGCCCGCGAGGGCCGTGCGCCACGCCGGCGCCGACCCGGCGAGCAGGCGCGGGTTGAGCGGCCGCAGCACCATGTACGTCACCATCGCGCCGACCCACAACGCGAGCGGCACGAAGAACGGAGCGAACCCGGTGCCGTAGTTGGGCACCTCGTTGTCCACCTCGGTGGCGAGCCGGACGGGGTCGCTCATCATGTCCGTACGGCTGTCGCGCTCCGGTGTGCCGTAGTCGGGGATCTGCGCGGCCCCGTCGCCGAGCTTGCCGGCCAGCTCGCTTGAACCGTCGGTCAGCTTGACCAGCCCGGAGCCGAGCTTTCCTGCCCCCCGGTGCAGCTTGCCGATGCCGTTGTCGAGCTTGCCCGCGCCGGAGGCGAGCGAGGCGAGCCCGGTGTTGAGGCCGGTCGCTCCGTCGTCGAGCCTGGCAAGCCCGGTGGACAGGGTCCGCGCGCCGCTGTTGAGCGTGCCGAGGCCGCGCGACAGCGAGGTGGCTCCGTTCAGCGCCTTGCCCGCGCCGTCGTGCAGGTCGGACGCTCCGTCGGCCAGTCGCTTCAGCCCCTTGTCGAGCTGGTTGAACTTGTCGCGGGCGTCGTTCAGCGCGCTGCCGAGGCCGGGCGCGGCGGCGGCCAGCTCGCGGGCGTCGTCCGCGACGGTCCGTGCCGTGCCGGCGAGGTCGTCGAGCCTGCCCTCCTGCGAGCCGAGGCGGTTCTGCAGCCGCCCGGCGGCCGACGCGAGGTCGCCCGCCGACCCCGCGGCCTGCTCGACCAGCGCGCGCAGCTCGGGGTCGGCGTCGGGATGGGCGCTCAGCCAGCGCTGGACGGCCCGCAGGTCCTGCCTGGCCGTGCCCGCCGAGCCCTGCACCTCCTGGGGCAGGCCGTCGAGTGCGTCGGCCAAGCCGTCGGCGCCCTTCGCGAGGGTGAGCGCGCCCTGCCGGATGCGGTCGCCGTTCTTCTCCAGCACCGGGACGTATTTGTCGGCCGCCCGGTTAACGGTGGGAGACAGGGTGTGCACCTGGCGGTAGACCTCGCGGTTGCCCTCGGCCAGTGCGGCCGCACCCTTGCCGAGCGCGGACAGGCCCTTGCGGAGGTCGGCCGCGCCCGCGGCCGCCTTCGACAGACCGGCGGACAGGGAGGCCGAGCCGGTCCTGGCCTGGTGCAGCCCGCTCGTGAGCTGCTTCGACCCGCTGTACAGGGCGTCGGCTCCGGACGACAGCTTGCCGGTCGCGTCCTGCGCGGACCCGAGCCCCTTGGCGAGCGAGGCCGCGCCGTCGCTCGCGGCGGCGGCCCCGTCGTGCAACCGGTCGGCGCCGTCGGCCGCCTGGGCGGTCTTGTCGTGCAGCTCGCCGAAGGACAGGAAGATCTGGTCCAGGTAGCCCTTGACCGCGCTGCGTCCGGCCGCCTCCTTGACCTCCCGGAACACGGCGTCCGAGATCGTCCGCATGATGTAGCTGCGCCCGGTGTCCACCCGTACGCCGAGCTGGGCCGGGCGCGGCGTGCCGTCGCCGGAGGGCGAGGCGAGGTCGGCGCTGAAGTCGTCCGGGATCGTGAGCGACAGGTAGTAACGGCCCTCTCGGACGCCCTTGTCGGCCTCCGCCGCGTCGACCCGGTGCCACGCGAAGACCTTGCGCCGCTCCAGCTCGGCGGCGAGTTCGCGTCCGGCGTCCACCGTGCTCGGGGGGCTCCCCGCGGCGCCGGCGGCGGTGGCGGGACGGTCCTCCACGACGAGGGCCACCGGCACACGGTCGAGGTTCGCCTGGGGATCCCAGAACGACCACAGATAGAGCCCGGCGTACAGCAGAGGCAGCATGACGACGGCGACCAGCGCGGCCCTGGTGAGCCGCGAGCGCAGGAACCTGCGCAGTTCGAGCCGGCCGGGGTGGGGGATCCTCATCGGCGTTCTCCTGTCTCCGCCGCGTCTCCGGCACCGGGTGCCGGAGGAGCGGGAACGGGCAGCGGCAGCAGCGTGCTGGCCGCGCCGGTCGCCTCCTCGGCGTCGGTGCACGCCGCGACGACGGTGAGCCCCTGGTCGGCCAGGCCGCGCAGCACGTCCCACAGCTCGCGCCGCCTGCCCGCGGGGATGCCGGTGCCGGCGTCGTCCACGAGCAGCAGGCCCGGCTGGTCGAGCAGGGCGAGCGCGACGCCCAGCCGCACCGCCTGGGCCCGGGTGAGGTCCCTGGCCAGGGTGCGGTCGCCCCGCGGCAGCGCGTCCGGATCGAGCCCGGCGTGGGCGAGCGCCGACCGCACGGCGTCCGGGTGCCGCCTGCGCCACAGGAACCCGTGCGGGCGCAGCCGCTCCTGCAGGTGCTCCCGTACGGTCAGGGCGTCGTCGAACGGGTTCACCTCCGGGAAGAGCCCGAGGGCGGCGATCCGCCTGATCCCGCGGGGTGTGGCGAGGCCGCCGACGGTGAGCGTCCCCTCGGTGGGCTTCATCCGTCCCGCGAGGGTGAGCAGCAGGCTCGTACGGCCGCTGCCCGCCTCGCCCGTGACGACGGTCAGCGTCCCCGGGGCCGCGTGCAGGGAGACGTGCCGGTAGACCCAGCCGTGAGCGCCGCGCACGCCCAGGTCTCGCGCCTTCAGCTCGACCCCGCCGAACACGGCGCCGGACGCCTCGCCGGACGTGCCGTCGGACGCGTCGTCCACCCCACCACCGTCGCACGTGTCGTCCACCCCGCCGCCGGACGGCCCGTCGGGGGTTCCGGCCGAGGGGGTGGCGACGTCGGTGGTTCGCCCGGCATTCACGTCTGTGCTCCGTTCTTTGCACTGACCAGTCGGTACAAAAGAGTAGCCCTGGGGAGCTCTCGCCCCATGCTCGTCATGGTGTGATTTCGCCGACACAGGCCCATGTCCGCGGTGACCGGGCCTGACGAGGGGAGAAGGGGGTTGCCGGCGAACCGCGCGCCGCCGTGTGGGAAATGTCGGGGAGTGCCGGGCGGTGCAGTGCAGGGGGAGTCACGCGGTGCCGTGTGGGAAGTGCCGGGCGGTGCCGTGCGGGGAGTGCCGGGCGGTGCCGTGCAGGGGGAGTCACGCGGTGCCGTGTGGGAAGTGCCAGGCGGTGTGTGGGGAGTGCCGGGTGGTGCCGCGCAACGTTCCAGTCGGCCATGGCTCTCCGCCATGACCTCCTCGGCTCTCCCGGCGTGTCCGTGTTTCATGAAAATTTCACTGGCGCGCACCGGGTGCGGACGGTCTCACCTGCCGGAATCGGCGGGTGCCAGGACCACCCCGTCAGCTGGTCGACACGGAGCATTGACCCGGGTTCGCGGGGTCCGTACTTTTGGCCGTGTTCCGGTTCATGGATGTTGTTCACATCTATGAATTCCCTTAGCGGGACCAGGAGTGGCGCCGCCACCAGCCTCGGTCAGGGGTCCTGCACGACCTGCGAGGAGCTCGGCTTTGAGAAGGAGTAGCAGAACCGGAGTCGGGGTGATCGGCACCGTTGTCGGGGTCGCCGCCCTGGTGGGCGGCGTCTTCGTCGGCGTGTCCAACGCGGCGCCCAGTGCGGGACCCAATGCGGGACCCAGTGCGGGACCCAGCGCGGGCGCCTACCGGATCGTGAACGGCGCCAGCGGCCTGTGCCTGACCGTCCCCGGCAACAGCACCGCCGACGGCGTGCAGCTCACCGTCTCCAGCTGCAACGGCGCGAGCAACCAGACCTGGAACCTGTCCACCCAGGGCAGCGGCTTCCGCCTGGCCGCCGCCAACAGCGGCAAGTGCGCCGGGGTGAAGGACGCCTCCACCTCCGCGGGCAGGGCCGTCCAGCAGGAGTCCTGCACCGGCTCCACGTCGCAGACCTGGGAGCTGACCGCCTCGGGCTCCAACTACCGCGTCGTCAACGCCAACAGCGACAAGTGCCTCAACACCAAGGACAACTCCACCTCCTCAGGCGCGCTCGTGCAGCAGAACTCCTGCGACTCGGTGTCCACCAAACAGTGGTCACTCCAGCCCACCGGCTCCCAGCCGCCCGCTTCCCCCACCCCCACCAGGACGCCGACGAGATCCCCTTCGCCCACGCCGAGCACCAATCCGACGCCGCCGCCGTCGGGCTGGCCCAGCCCGAACGGCTCGCAGGCGGTCACCAGCACGATCAGCGTCTCCGGCACCGTGGACGGGGGCCTTAAGCGCTACTACGCAAGTGGTGACATGGGCGACGGCGGGCAGAGCGAGAGCCAGGACCCGATCTTCGAGCTGGCCAACGGCGCAACGCTCAAGAACGTGATCATCGGCTCGCCCGGCGCCGACGGCATCCACTGTCTGGGCAGCTGCACGCTGCAGAACGTCTGGTGGGAGGACGTCGGCGAAGACGCCGCCACCCTGCTGGGCAGCTCGTCGTCGCAGGTCATGACCATTGACGGCGGCGGCGCCAGGAGCGCCTCCGACAAGGTGTTCCAGCACAACGGCCCCGGCACGATGATCATCAGGAACTTCCAGGTGGAGAACTTCGGGAAGCTCTACCGCGCCTGCGGCAACTGCACGAACTCCTACCAGCGGCACGTCCAGATGTCGAACATCGTGGCGACCTCTCCCGGCAAGGCGCTCGCGGGCATCAACACCAACTGGGGCGACACTGCGCGCTTCTCGAACATCACGATCAAGAACGACTCCAGCCACAAGATCGTGATCTGCGAGAAGTACAAGGGTGTGCCGAAGGGCAGCGAGCCCACGAAGATCGGTGAGGGCGCCGACGGCACGAACTGCATCTACAGCTCTTCCGACATCCACTACCAGTAAGCGCGCCGGCCGGCCCGCGGATCCCCCGGGCCACGTGTGACGGCGGTGCGAGAAAAACGGAAGGCCCGGTGGTCCCCCCATCCACCGGGCCTTCTGTGTCCGATTGCCGCGGGCTCAGGACGCGCCGTGCCAGCCGCCGTAGTCGGCGAGGAACAGGGCCTCGGTCGTGATGATCCGCTTGAGCTCGTCCAGCACCAGCCGTTCGTTGGGGGCGTGGATCGAGGCGCCGTCGTCCTCGGCGCCGTACAGCAGGATCTCGGCCTGGGGGAACTGCCGGGCGAGGGCCGCCACCAGCGGGATCGAGCCGCCCTGGCCGACCTGGCGCGGCGCCCGCCCGAAGGCGCGCTCCAGCGCGCGCCCCGCGGCGTTCATGGCCGGGCCGCCCGGCTCGATCTGGAAGCCCGAGCCGGTGACGAAGTCGCTGAAGGAGACCTTGACCCCCCACGGCGCGACCTTCTCCAGGTAGGCCGTCACGTCGTTCAGCGCCTGCCGGGAGTCACCGCTCGCGGGGATGCGGATCGTGACGCGCGCGCGGGCCACCGCCTGGACCGCGTTGATGGCGCCGGTCACGGTCGGCACGTCCAGCCCGGTCACCGTGATCGCGTACGACGCCCAGAGCCGGTCGGCGAGCGAGCCGTCGCCGACCAGCGACACGCCGTCGAGCACTCCGGCGAGCTCGCGGAACTCCTCTTCGCCGGCGGCCTCGCCGGGGAAGGTCCCCGGTTCGAGCCCGGGCACCCGTACGCTGCCCTGGTCGTCGTGCAGGGCGGTCAGCATGCGCATGAGCGCGGCCAGCGCGTCGGGGGCGGCGCCGCCGAACGAGCCGCTGTGCACGGCCTCGGCGAGCGTGCGGACCTCCACGGTGAACGCGGCCATGCCGCGCAGCGAGGTGGTGATCGCGGGGTCGCCCACCGCGGGGTTGCCGACGTCGGCGATGACCATGGCGTCGGCGCGCAGCAGTTCGGGGTTCTTCTCGACGAACGCCTCCAGGCGCTCGCCGGCGTACTCCTCCTGGCCCTCGATGATGACCTTCAGCCCGACCGGGAACCGGCCGTTGAAAGTGCGCAGCGCGGCCACGTGGGCGATGACGCCGCTCTTGTCGTCGGCCGCGCCCCGGCCGTGCATGACCCCGTCGACGACCGTGGGCTCGAACGGCGGAGTGCGCCACAGGGCGAGGTCGCCTGCGGGCTGCACGTCGTAGTGCGCGTAGAGCAGCACGGTCGGGGCCCCTTCGGGGGCGGGCGCCTCGGCGAACACGGCGGGGAAGCTGCCCTCGATGGGGATCTGCCGGACGTGCGGGAGGCCGGCGTCGCGCAGCAGCCGTTCGACGAGCGCCGCGGCCTCAAGGACCGGGGCCTCGGAGTGGCCGGGGAACGCGACGGACGGTATGGCGACGAGGCGCTTGAGGTCCTCGACCGTCTGCGGCATGCCCTCCTCGACGGCGCGCTCGATCTCCTCTGGTGTCACGACGTTCTCCCGGAATGTACGCGGATCTTGCCAGGTCGGCTGGTGGAACCCCATTTGACCACAGGTCGGGCCGGCCCAGCTCCCGCGCCTGGACGGCCCCAATCTACGGTGACGGATTTCGTTGCCGTTACATGTCGATGTCACGGAATCCGAACTTCTTTCACAGTGACGCCACGTAATCACTTGGCAAAACGCGGAAGCGGCATGCACACTGTGCAGCAGCGACGGATCACCTGAGGGAAGGTTGCGATGACGCGCCCCGACGTTCTCAAGGCCGCACAGGACAATCTCTGGATGCACTTCACGCGCCACTCCTCCTACGAGGGAGGGGAGGTGCCCATGATCGTGCGCGGCGAGGGCGCCTACGTCTACGACATCCACGGCAAGCGGTATCTCGACGGCCTGGCCGGACTGTTCGTGGTGCAGGTCGGTCACGGCCGCGCCGAGCTGGCCGAGGCCGCCGCCAAGCAGGCCCAGGAGCTCGCGTTCTTCCCCCTGTGGTCGTATGCGCACCCGAAGGCGGCCGAGCTCGCCGCGCGGCTCGCGGAGCTCACCCCCGGTGACCTCAACCGCGTCTTCTTCACCACCGGCGGCGGCGAGGCCGTCGAGTCGGCCTGGAAGCTGGCCAAGCAGTACTACAAGCTCAAGGGCAAGCCGCTGAAGACCAAGGTCGTCAGCCGGTCCATCGCCTACCACGGCACCCCGCAGGGCGCGCTGTCGATCACCGGCATCCCGGCGCTCAAGCAGGTCTTCGAGCCGCTGGTGCCCGGCGCGATCAAGGCCCCCAACACGAACCTCTACCGCGCCGACGAGATCTCCGGCTTCCCCGGCCTGGACAAGGACCCCGAGGCGTTCGGCCGCTGGGCCGCCGACCAGGTCGGCAAGGCCATCGAGATGGAGGGCCCGGACACCGTGGCCGCCGTCTTCGTCGAGCCGGTGCAGAACGCCGGCGGCTGTTTCCCGCCGCCCCCCGGATACTTCCAGCGCCTGCGCGAGATCTGCGACGCCCACGACGTGCTGCTCGTGTCGGACGAGGTCATCTGTGCCTTCGGCCGTCTCGGCACGATGTTCGGCGGCCAGAAGTTCGACTACGTGCCGGACATCATCACCTGTGCGAAGGGCCTGACCAGCGGTTACTCGCCCATCGGCGCCATGATCGTGTCGGAGCGGCTGTTCGAGCCGTTCAAGCACGGCAGCGAGACCTTCGCGCACGGATACACCTTCGGCGGCCACCCGGTGTCGGCCGCCGTCGCCCTGGCCAACCTCGACATCTTCGAGCGGGAGGGGCTGCTTGAGCACGTCACGGCCAACGAGCCGGTGTTCAAGGCGACCCTCGACCGGCTGCGCGACCTGCCGATCGTCGGCGACGTCCGCGGCTCGGGCTACTTCTACGGAATCGAGCTGGTCAAGGACAAGTCCACCAAGCAGACCTTCAACGAGGAGGAGTCGGAGCGCCTGCTGCGCGGCTTCCTCTCGAAGGCGCTGTACGACGCCGGCCTGTACTGCCGGGCGGACGACCGTGGGGACCCGGTCGTGCAGCTCGCCCCGCCGCTGATCTGCGGCCCCAAGGAGTTCGACGAGATCGAGTCGATTCTCCGTTCGGTGCTCACCGAGGCGTGGGCCCGCCTTTAGACCATAGAGCTCGTGCGGCCGGGCAGGGGGCGACCGTGACGAGTGACCGCTTGAAAGGACACACCTCATGAAGATCGGCGTGCCCGCCGAGGTCAAGAACCACGAATACCGCGTCGCCGCCACCCCGGCCGGCGTCCACGAGCTCGTCCGTCACGGCCACGAGGTCGACGTCCAGCGCGGTGCCGGACTCGGCTCCCACATCACCGACGAGGAGTACCTCGCGGCCGGCGCCAAGCTGGTCGAGGGCGCCGACGAGGTGTGGGCCGAGTCGGAGATGATCCTCAAGGTCAAGGAGCCGATCGCGGAGGAGTACCACCGGCTCCGCGCGGACCAGATCCTGTTCACCTATCTCCACCTCGCCGCCTCCCGGCCGTGCACCGACGCGCTGCTCGCGGCGGGCACCACCGCCATCGCGTACGAGACCGTCCAGGTCGGCAACGGGCTGCCGCTGCTGGCCCCGATGTCGGAGGTCGCCGGGCGGCTGGCCCCCCAGGTCGGCGCGTACAACCTGATGCGGTTCAACGGCGGACGCGGCGTGCTTCCCGGCGGGGTGCCCGGCGTGGCCCCCGCCAAGGTCGTCGTGATCGGCGGCGGCGTCTCCGGCCTCAACGCGGCGCAGATCGCCGTCGGCATGGGCGCCGACGTGACGATCCTCGACGTAAACATCGACCGGCTGCGCTTCATCGACGCCATCTACCAGGGCCGGCTGAAGACGCTGGTCTCGACGTCGTACGCGATCGAGCGGGCGGTGATCGAGGCCGACCTGGTCATCGGCGCCGTGCTCATCCCGGGCGCCAAGGCCCCGACGCTCGTCTCCAACGAGCTGGTCTCCCGCATGAAGCCGGGCTCCGTGCTCGTCGACATCGCGATCGACCAGGGCGGCTGCTTCGAGGACTCCCGCCCGACCACGCACGCCGAGCCGACGTTCCGCGTGCACGAGTCGGTGTTCTACTGCGTGGCGAACATGCCGGGCTCGGTGGCCAACACCTCCACCTACGCCCTGACCAACGCGACCCTGCCGTACGCCGTGAAGATCGCCGACAGGGGCTGGAAGGACGCGCTGCGCGGCGACGAGGCGCTCGGCCTGGGTCTCAACACCCACGCAGGCGTCCTCACCAACGCGCCCGTCGCTTCGGCGCACGGCCTGGCGTACACGCCGGTCGCGGAGATCCTCGCCGCCTGACCGCAGACGTGGGGGATCAGCGCGGAAGTGCCTGACAAACGCTGCCCGTCGTGAGCGTGCAGGTGGATGCATCGCAAGGCGGAGGAGGAGGCCATAGCCGGAGCTATGGGCGACGAATCCGGGCCCCGCGGAGATCGTGAGCCGGTGAGCAATCTTCGCGGGTAGGGCGAGAACGCCGCGATGCGCCGCCTGGGCCACGCGCAGCAGGGCGTGATTTGTCAGGCACGACCGAGACCGAGGCGTCTGCGCAGATCCCTCGCGGTGCCGAGCACGTGCTCGACCTCGGCCGGGGTGGGTAACGGGGCCGTCCCCGGCCGCAGGAGCGTCGCGCGCACCAGGGCGAGGTGCTCGATCGCGGCCCGGTGCAGTCCGCTCGCCTGCGCGAGCCACCCCACGGTGTCCGCCGGGCCCACCACGTCGGGCCCGTCGCCGAGCGGCGAGGCCCCGGTGAGGAGCTCGGTGGTGACGAGATCCCACGTGCCGAGGATCTCGACCAGGTCCGCGGGCTCCGCCGCCGGGTCGCCGCGCCTGCGCGCCGCCGCCACGGCGAGCTCCGCGCGTGCGGCCTGCCCGGGCTCCGCCGGGCGGCTCCAGTAGGGCGGGGCCGGGTCGAGCAGGCACTCCTCGGTCTCGGGCGACGCGCCGAGCAGGGGCAGCAGCGTCCGCAGCTCGACCATGGCGCCGTGGTGCCCGCGTTCGGCCGCACGCCTGAACCAGTGGCGCGCGCCCTTCAGGTCGTTGTGCTCCGCGACGAGCAGCAGGCCGAGCCGGAAGGCCGCCTCGGGGTCGTCGGCCGCGGCCTGCCCATACCATCGGGCGGCCCCCGGCTTGTCGTCCATCCGGGCGCAGACGAGACCGGCCATCCGCCGCGCGTCCGGCCGGCCGGTCTGCGCCGCCCGTTCGAAGCAGGCGCGTGCCGTGGTCAGGTCGCCCCGGCAGAGCGCCATGTCGCCGAGCCGGAAGGCCGCCCCGGGGTGGTCGGCGCGGACGGCGAGCCGGTAGAACGCCTCCGCGCCCTTCTCGTCACGTGCCGCGTGCAGGAGCAGGGCCATGTGATAGGCGGCCTCCGCGTGGCCGCCACGTGCCGCGTACTCCCACCAGTGCAGCGCCTCGGCCTCGTCGCCTGCGGCGTAGCCCAGGAACCCCAGGTCGTGGGCCGAGCGCAGGTCGCCGTCCACGGCGGCCCTGAAGTGCCAGCGCCGCGCGCCGATGCCGTCGCCCTGGTCCTCGCAGAGCAGGGCCAGCCGCCGGGCCGCGTGGCGGGAGCCGTCCTCGGCCGCCCGCTCGAACCACTTGCGTGCTCCGTCGGCGTCGCCGCGCCGCTCCAGCAGCAGTGATGCCAGGTTCGTCGCCGCGTCGGCGTCACCGGTGTTCGCCGCCAGCTCGAACCAGCCGATGGCCTCCTCGGTCGTTCCGTGCGTGCGGTGCCACAGCCCGAGGTTGTAGGCGCTGTCGACGTTGCCCGCCCGCGCCGCCCGCTCCCACCAGAGCCGGGCGCCCAGCCGGTCGTCGCGCTCCGCGCACAGCCGGCCCAGCCGGTGCGCCGCGTCGCTGTCGCCGTCACGGGCCCTGTCGACCAGGTTCGCCTCGGCCGGGTCCAGGGGTTCAGGGGTACGCGGGACCGGTATCCCGGGCCACGCGGTCGCCTCCGTCGCTCCCACTAGTGTCATGGGACACAGGGTGACACGTAACCGAGTCGTCACGGAGGGTTATTGGCAAGACATTGGGATGACACGTGGGTGCGGCGCCGCGCAGGCACCACACCCCGCGCTCCCACCTGAGCTCGACGACGTGTCCGGCGGCCGGTGGTTCCGGGATATCCCGGAACCGGCCGCAGGGATTGCCACGATGTGGCCGGTCAGGGCCCCGGCGCATCGTGGGACTCGTCAGTACGGAGCTCGGACGGGAGAAGAGAGATGACTCAGATGAAGCGCCGTGGAGCGTACGTCAAGGCCCTCGTGGCCGGCGGGCTGGCCGCCGGTCTCACGTGCGCGACGGTGGCCGGTCCCGCGCAGGCGGACGTGAACCGGCGGCCCCCGAGAATCAACAGCATCATCCCGGTCGACGGCGGGTTACGGGTGACGTGGGGGCCGGACACGTTCTTCTCCGGCACGGTCGCGGGCGAGGCGACGGTCCTGACGTTCGGCGGCTACCAGGAGGGCACATGGAACGACCGCGGCGCCACCACCTCCTTCACCATTCCCGCCGCGCACGTGCGGGCCTACGCCGGCCAGGCCCCCCGGGTGACCGTCTGCTAAGTGTGGCCCGGCGTCGGGCACCCCTCGGAGTGCGCTTCCAGCGACCCCATCCCGATCGCCGGGAACGTCCCCTCCTTCCCTCCGGGCGCGGGCCAGTTGCGCCCCGTGCCCAAGCCGCAGAACCTGCGGGTCGTCGCATACGGCGACTACCGGGCGACGGTGCAGTGGGTGAACGGCAGCTCGTACAAGAAGGTGCTGTTCCGGTATGACCCCGGTGTGCAGGTGGACCTGCCGGGCAACGCGACCAAGGCCACCACGGGGACGCTGGTTCCCGGCAAGACCTACACCTTCAAGGTGGAAGGCGCCTGGTCGGGCGGTCTCTTCGCGACCCGTTACTCCGGGTGGACCGAGATCACGTACACCGTGCCGAAGAACCCGCCCTTCTGGCCGGGGGGTTCGGTAGAGAAGCCGTACGGGCCGGACACGTGCAAGCAGGGATACGTCTGGCGTGAGACCACTCCCGCCGACCACGTCTGCGTGACGCGCGCCACCTACAACCAGACCCAGGCCGACAACGCCCTCGCGGCGAGCCGCCGCGTTCCCTGATCCCCGTGCCCCGAGGTGCCCTGATCCCCTGCGATGCCCGCGCCCGCGTTCCCTGACCCCCGGCGGATGTCGGCCGGAGCCCCCGGCCGGCATCCGTCTTGCCCTGTCCGCGGGGATTGCCCGGGGGTCAGGGGGAGCGCTCGAACCTGACGAAGCCCACGTACATGCCCATGCCGCAGGCGTAGCGCAGCCGCCCCTGCGGACGGGCGGGCAGCCGCACCACGCGCTCTCCGGTCACGGGGAGCACGACGTCGTGGTCGTCGATCGTGAGCGTGCGCGTGCAGCCCCGGTTGTCCTTCGTCCTGAAGACGATCTCGACGGGCCGTCCGGCGGCGGCGACGGCGATCCCGGGCCGGAACCCCTCCGGGGTCGCCCAGACGGTGAGCCGCTGGACGCCGTCCGTGCCGGTGAGGGCGCGTCCCGCCGCGGCGGCGGGGGAGCCGAACTCCGGCAGGGAGACGTCCGGCAGCCAGCCGCCGAGCCGCAGCCCGGAGCCGGCGGTGAACAGCCCGGCGGCCACGGCCGCGATCCCCGCGAGGGCGGCCAGCCGGGTCGAGACGAGCGTGCGCAGCAGCAGACCGAGGGCGGCGAAGGCGGGCGCTGTGCCGAGTGCGAGCCCCGCGAGCGTGGCCGCGCCCCCGAGCGCCGAGCCCGAGCCGACGGCCACGACCTCCATGCCGATCGTGACGCCGCAGGGTACGAAGATCGTGGCCATGCCCAGCGCCGCCGCCCGTGCAAGGCCGGGGGAGCGGGCCCCGCCGCCCGGGGAACCGGCCCCGCCGCCCAGTGGTGCACGACCCCGTGGTGCGCCATCTGTCAGTGCGGGACACCGGGGTGCGCTGCCCGGTGGTGCGCTGCCCGGCGGCGGGATGTCCAGTGGTGCGCTGCCCGGTGGTGCGCTGTCCGGCGGCGGGATGTCAGGTGGTGCGCTGTCCGGTGAAGCACTGTCCGGCGGTGCGCTTTTCATCTGTGTGCGGTCCTGCGCGGGCCCACCGTCCGCGCACGAGCATGCACGCGGGTCGCCGTCCGCCGTCCCGGGCTCCGCCTGTGCGCACCGGCGGCGACGGAGCATCCGTACGGCGAGCACGACCACCGCGGTCCCGGCGGCGACGAGCAGTGCCGCGCGGGTGCGCGGGCCGACCTGTACGGCCGCGCCCAGCAGCCCGAGCAGCGCCCCGAGGGCGGTGTGGGCGGCGAGCCTGCCGGTCAGGAACGCCGCCACCGGCGGGAGGCCGCGGGCGAGGCCGTGAGACAGGGCGCGGGACGGGCCGCGAGACCGGCCGCGAGATTGGCCGCGAGATTGGGCGGCCAGGCCGATGAGGAGGCCGCCCTGGACGGCGGTGCACGACGCTGTGCCCGCGGCAAGGCCGGCGACGAGACCTCCGGCGAACAGGGCGGCCGGCTCCACGGTCAGCCGGTGAGCGCGAGGTCGTCCAGCGCGCCGGTCTTCGCCGCCTCCACGAGCGAGCCGAGCTGGTCGAGGCTCATCTCCACCTTCTGACCGAAGTCGTCGGTGATGACGACCTGACGCTCCGCCGGGGCGGAGACGTCCACGAACAGCTCGGGGCAGCCGCAGCTGCAGTTGCCACAGAATCGGGCGATGGACTTCACGCAGGTCCTCCTCGCAGGACGGGGGTCTTTTCTCGCAACGTAATGTGATCGCGTGGAAGCGACCAGTAACAGTTCGCTGACCGGCCGGAGAGAAGACCACCACTTGCGGCGGTTCGTCGCGGCGCTCGGTTTCGCCGTGACCGCGATGAAGGAAAGTTGCAGAACCCTCACGAGTTTTGCAGATTATTGACCTGTGCTTGGGCCGCCGCATAAGGTCCGGACAAGATCCGCATCAGAACAACCCCCCGGAGCGGTCAATGAAACGTCTGACAGCGGTCGCGGCGGTGCTCAGCCTCGCGGCCGTCGCGGCATGCAGCGGCGGCGGCACGAGCGGAAAATCCACGGGCGGCGGTGGCGGTGGCGGTGTCTACACCACGGTCGACATCAACAAGCCGTCACTCGACGTCAACGCGCCGATCAACCCGTGGAACCCCAAGGGCAACGCGTTCTGGGGCTACAACGCGATGAGGATCGCCTGGGCGAAGAACACCCTTACCGACCCGAACCAGTTCTATCCGGGCATCGCGGCGAGCTGGGACATCGCGCCGGACAACTCGTCCATCACCCTTCACCTGCAGCCGGGCAACAAGTGGTCGGACGGGCAGCCCGTCACCGCCGCGGACGTGAAGTTCTCCATCGCGCTGGCCTACACCCAGGGCAGCACCGCCTTCGCGGTCGACCCCGGCGCGGCCGGCGCCGCCTCGGACGTCGAGGTCGTCGACGACAGGACGATCAAGATCACCCAGGACATGAAGAACCCCAGCGTCACGTTCGTGCGCGGGGTCATGGACGCGTTCGTGGTGCCCGAGCACGTCTGGCAGAGCGTCGTCCCCGCCGACTTCTGGGACACGCTCAAGGCCGCACGCGGTGACGGCCCCGAGGCGGAGGCGGCGCGCGGACAGGTCAAGGCGCTGTCGGAGAAGGTGCTCGCGTTCGCTCCGGCCCAGGACGTGTCGGCCGGGCCGTTCGTCCTCAAGCGGATGAACCCCGGCGAGGCGCTGCTGGTGAAGAACCCGAACTTCTACAACGCCGCCAACGTCGCGCCCGACCAGCTCAAGCTGCTCAACACCACGGGCAACGAGCAGATCTGGAACTATCTGACCTCCGGCACGCTCGACAACGCACCGTTCACCGCGGTGCCCGCCGACGTGATGAAGCGCATCAAGGCGACGCCCGGCAACCAGGTGATCAAGGGCTACTCCCCGGTGGCCGTCTCGCTGGCGTTCAACCAGGCGAAGAAGCCGTACGACAACGTGCACGTGCGGCGCGGGCTGGCCTACCTGATCAACCGCCAGGAGGTCACGCAGATCGCCTCGCCCGAGGGCGGCACGGCGGCCGTGACCACGTCGGGCATCCACCAGAAGGCCGCCAGGGAATGGCTCGGCGCCGAGCTCGACACGCTGGAGCCGTACGCGCTGGACCCGGCGAAGGCGGAGAAGGAGTTCACCGAGGCCGGCCTCCAGAAGAAGGACGGCAAGTGGGCGCTGGCCGACGGCAAGCCGTGGAAGGTGACGATCAACATCCCGGCGCCGTTCTCCGACTGGGTCTCCGCGGCCAAGGCCATCACCAGCCAGCTCGCCACGGCCGGGGTGGACGCCGAGGTGGTGACCACGGCCGACTATCCGCTGTATCTGTCGGAGCTCGCCGAGGGCAAGTATGATCTCGGCTTCTGGCTCATCGCGCTCGGCCCCGCGCCGTACAACATCTACCAGCGCCTGTACGGCTCCTCGAACGGCTGGAACATCCTCGGCGGCAAGGTCAAGCACTCGCCGGCCGGCAAGGACGGCAACTGGATGGGTGGCCCCGAGACGATCGACGTCGAGGGCGTCGGCACGGTCAACCCCGGCGAGCTGACCGTCCAGCTCAACAGCGTCACGGGCGACGAGCAGAAGGCCGTCATCGCCAAGCTCGCCAAGGCGGCCAACCAGGATCTTCCGGTGATCCAGCTCTGGGACTACGTGAACACGCAGTTCGTCAACACCAACCGCTTCACCGGCTTCCCGGAGGACGAGAGCGATCTGCTGCGCCAGCCCTCCGGCGTCTGGATCCAGCTCGGCCTGATCAAGAAGAAGCAGTAGTCCATGGCGGTTCTCCTCAGGCGGCTCGCGGGCCATGTGGCCCGCGGGTTCGTCATGATCCTGGTCGTCACGACGATCAGCTTCCTGATCATCAGAAACGTTCCCGGAGATCCGCTCCTGGCCCGCTACCAGAAGCTCGTCGAGCAGGGCATGGCCCCCGACGCCGCCCAGCGCGCGGTCGAGGCGCTGTACGGCTTCACGCCGAAGGGCGGCCTGTGGGAGCAGTATCTCGACTACATGGGCGGGCTGGCCCACCTCGACCTCGGGCAGTCGCTGTCCGTGCCCGGCACCGGCGTGTCCACCGTGCTGTTCTCGGCCGCCAAGTGGACCCTGATCCCGGTGCTCGCCGGGACGCTGCTGAGCTTCCTCGTCGGCGTCGTCATGGGCGTCTACGCGGCGATCAAGCGGACCGGCGTGCTGGGCGACCTCCTCGCCATCTCCGGGTCGCTGCTGCACGGCGTGCCGCAGTATGTGCTGGCGCTGCTGCTGGGGGCGATCTTCACCACGCTGATCCCGATCCTCCCCGCCGGGGGGACGGCCGACATCGTGATCGACCCCGGCTTCACCGCCGACTACATCGGCTCGCTGGTGCAGCACGCCACCCTGCCGGTCGTCACGTACGCGCTGGCCGGCTATGGCGGGTGGATCCTCGCGATGAAGTCGAGCGTGGTCACCGTGCTCGGCGACGACTTCATCCTGGCGGCCGAGCTGCGCGGGATGAAGCGGTCGATCATCTTCCGCTACGTGGCGCGCAACGCGATCCTGCCGCTGTTCACGATCCTGGCGCTCTCGCTGGGCCTGCTCTTCGGCGGCTCGATCTTCATCGAGCGCATCTTCAACTACCCGGGCCTGGGGCTGATGCTCATCGACAGCATCAACAACCGCGACTACTCGCTGATGGGCGGGGCGTTCCTGCTCATCACGACGGCGGTCGTCGTCGCGAACATCGCCGCCGACCTCCTCTACACGGTCATCGATCCCCGGGTGCGCAGCGGAGGGGAGGCGGCATGACCGAGCGAATCAGCAGACACAGCGTGCCGCGTGGTGCGGCCATATGCGCGCCTCCGGCACGACGCCACCCCGAGCCGTCAGGCGAGGGGATCGCATGAGCGCCACCATCGTGCCGGAGGCGGAGACGGGGGCCGCCGCGGCGGTCCGCCGCAACTTCTGGCGGGGCGTCTGGCGGGTCATGCGGCGCAAGCCGAGCCGGATGGTCGGTGCGGTCATCCTCGTGGTGTTCGCCCTCATGGGGATCCTCGGGCCGATGCTCTACCCCGACCCCCTGCCGCGCGACACGAGCGCGCTCTACGCGCCCCCGAGCCTGCGGCATCCGTTCGGCACCGACTTCGAGGGGACGGACGTGCTCGCCCTCGTCGTCACCGGTTCCCGGTACGTCCTGCTGACGGCCCTCGTGACGGCCGCCATCACGGTCGTCGTCGGCGCGGGCGTCGGGCTGTTCGCCGGGTTCCGGCGGGGCCGCTGGGACACCGTGCTCATGCGGTTCACCGACATGAAGCTCACGATCCCGGGGCTGCCGCTGCTGCTGGTGCTGTCGACCGTGTGGAAGTTCACCGGCGCGGTCGAGATGGGCCTGGTGCTCGGGCTGCTCGGCTGGGGCGGTGTGGCCCGGGCCGTGCGGTCGCAGACGCTGTCGCTGCGCGAACGCGGCTTCATCGAGGCGGCCCGGGGGCTCGGCCTGTCCACGACGCACATCGTCGGCAGGGAGCTGCTGCCCGGCATGGCTCCGTACATCGCGATGAACGCGCTCATCGCGGTGACCGGCGCGGTCTACGCGCAGGTGGGCCTGTTCTTCCTGGGCGTGCTGCCGTTCGAGGCGAACAACTGGGGCGTCATGCTCAACCTCGCCGTCTTCGGCGGCGGCGCGCTGACCACGACGGCCGCGCTGCCCTATCTGCTGGCGCCGCTGCTGGCGATCCTGCTGCTCACGCTCGGCATCGTGCTGGTCGTGGACGCCATGGACGAGATCTTCAACCCCCGGCTGCGGGAGGAGTGAGCATGGCTCCCGAGCAGAGTCCTCCCGGCGTCCGGATCCGCGGGCTGACCGTGGTCTATCGCACCCCGGCCGGCGAGCTGCCCGCGGTGTCCGGCGTCGACCTCGACCTCGCGCCCGGCACGATCACCGGTGTCGTCGGCGAGTCGGGCTCCGGCAAGTCGACGCTCGCGTTGTCGCTGCTCAACGCCGTCCAGCCGCCCGGCAGGATCGCGGCGGGCAGCGTCGAGATCGACGGGCTCGGCGACGTCGTCGCGCTCGGCGGCGAGGGGCTGCGCCGAGCCCGGGGGCGGCACGTCGGGTATGTCTTCCAGGCGGCGCAGAACTCCCTCAATCCGCTCAAGACGGTCGGCAAGCAGGTGCTCGACCTGGGGCGTTCGCACGGCGTCGAGGACCCGCGCGGCCTGCTGGCCGACGCCCGCGACCTGCTCGGCCGGATGGGCCTGGACGGCGCCCGGGTGCTCGACTGCTATCAGCACGAGCTGTCGGGCGGCATGCGCCAGCGGGTCGGCATCATGCTGGCCCTGGTGCTGAACGCCCGCCTCGTCGTGCTGGACGAGCCCACGACCGCCCTCGACATGATCACGCAGGCGACGATCCTGCGCATCGTGCGGGAGGTGCACGCCGAGCGCGGGCTCACCACGCTCGTCATCACCCACGACCTCGGGGTGGTCGCCGAGGTCGCCGACCGGCTCGCGGTCATGTACGGCGGGCGGCTGGCCGAGCAGGGGCCCACCCGGGAGGTGCTGGCCGCGCCGCGCCACCCGTACACCCAGGGGCTGCTCGGGGCCATCCCGCGCCTCGTCGGCGACATCGGCGAGGCATGCGCCCTGCCGGGCCGCCCGCCGACGCTGGCCGGCATCCCGGCCGACGGGTGCGTGTTCCGCGAGCGCTGCCCGCTGCGCATGGACGTGTGCGAGACCGGCCGGCCGCCGGTGGTCGTCTCGGGCTCCCGGTCGGCGGCCTGCCATGCCGTACGGGAAGACGAGGGGAACAGACCGGCCGTGGCCGCCGTGACGGGGGAGGACCAGGCATGATCAGCGGGATCGGCATCACGAAGACGTTCCGGCAGCGCGGCGGCGTGCTCGGCGCCCGGGAGGTGCCCGCGCTGCGCGGCGTGGACTTCGCCATTCCGAAAGGAGGCGCGGTCTCGTTCATCGGCGAGTCGGGCTGTGGCAAGACGACGCTCGGCCGGATCATCGCCGGGCTGGAGACCTGCGACTCCGGGGAGATCGTCATCGACGACGTGGCGATGTCGTCGCTGAGCCACCGCAGGCGGCAGCCGTACTTCCGCCGGGTGCAGCTCATCCACCAGGACCCCTACTCCGCGCTGAACCCGACGCGCACGATCCACCAGGCCCTGGCCGCGCCGCTCGCGCTGCGGGCGAAACAGACCGGCCGGCCGCACTCGTGGGCGGACGAGCGGGCCAGGGAGCTGCTCGGGCTGGTCGGGCTCGACCCGGGCTACGTGCTGCCGCGTTATCCCCACCAGTTGTCGGGCGGCATGCGCCAGCGCGTGGTGATCGCCCGCGCGCTGACCGTCGATCCCGAGGTCCTGGTCGCCGACGAGGCCGTCTCGATGATCGATGTGTCGCTGCGCCTGGGCATCCTCGCGCTGCTCAAGGACCTGCGCGAGCGGCTCGGGGTGAGCGTGCTGTTCATCACCCACGATGTGGCGACGGCCCGCTATATCGGCACCGACGGCGAGCTGTACGTCATCTATCGCGGCCAGGTGGTCGAACGCGGCCCGGTCGAGACCGTCATCTCGGCCCCGGTGCATCCCTACACGCAGGCGCTGCTGTCGGCCATACCGGTGCTGCACGGCCTGGAGTCGCCGGGCGAGCAGCGCGTGGTGCCGGTGGAGGCGTCGGGAGAGTACCCGGACGGGTGCCTGTTCGCGCCGCGCTGCCCGTTCAGGACCGAGCGGTGCGAACGCGAGCGGCCCGCGCTCGGCCGCGACGGCGACACGCCGCAGGAGCACGCCTGCTTCCATCCCGAGCGCCGCAGCGTGGTCGCACTGCCGGTGAGCCGCCGGTGAGGAGTCGTCCGGACGCGTACGGCGAGCGGGGGAGGCCGGAGATGGAAACCGACGACAGGGACGAGATGACTGACCCACTGACGGGCCTGTCCACCGAGCACGGAGAGCTTGAAACCGAGCTCGGCGAGCTCTATACCGAGCAGGGCGAGTTGTACACCGAGCAGGGCGAGTTGTACACCGAGCAGGGCGAGTTGTACACCGAGCAGAGCGATCCGCGTTATCGCGAGATCGACCGGCTGCCGACCGAGGAGATCGCCCGCCTGATGAACGCGGCCGACGCCACGGTGCCCGGCGCGGTGGCCAGGGCCATCCCGGCCGTCTCGGCCGCCATCGACGCGATCGCCGCCCGGATGGCGCGGGGCGGACGCCTGTTCTACGTGGGGGCGGGGACGTCCGGCAGGCTGGGCGTGCTCGACGCCTCGGAATGCCCGCCGACCTTCGGCACCGACCCCGAACTGGTGCAGGGCGTCATCGCGGGCGGCGAGGCCGCGCTGACCCGGTCGGTCGAGGGCGCCGAGGACGACCGCGACGGCGGGGCGGCGGACGTCGCCGACCGCGGCCTGGGCCCGCTCGACTCGCTCGTGGGGATCTCCGCCAGCGGACGCGCGCCGTTCGTGCTGGGGGCGCTGGACGCGGCCGCCCGCCGTGGGGCGCTGACCGTGAGCCTGTCCTGCAACCCGGGGTCGCCGCTGTCGGAGCGGGCCGAGCATCCGATCGAGGTGGTCGTCGGCCCCGAGGTGGTGGCCGGCTCGACCCGGCTCAAGGCGGGCACCGCGCAGAAGCTCGTGCTCAACATGATCTCCACGATCGTGATGATCCGGCTCGGCAGGACGTACGGGAACGCCATGATCGAGGTCTCGGCGGTGAACGAGAAGCTCGCGCGCAGGGCGACGCGGATGGTCGGCGACATCACCGGCGCGGGGGCCGCCGCCGCGCGGGGCGCGTTGGAGGCGGCGGACTGGAACGTCAAGGTGGCGGTGCTGATGATCGAGCGCGACCTTGGCCCGGACGGCGCCCGGGCGCTGCTGAAGGCCAACGGCGACCGGCTGGAGGCCGCCCGCCGCGCCGGCGGCGCGGCCTGACCGACTGACCGGTGGCCGCGCTCTCGGAGAACCGGTGGAGCGGACGGTTCCGCGCGGGTGGGTCAGGCCGAGCGGGCGCGGCGGTGGGCGTCGCCGAGATAGTCGGCGAGCGCGTCGCGGGTCGCCCGTAAGGCCGCGTCGGAGCTGTCGAACGTGCGCTGCGCGACGCCGACGAAGACGCAGTCGACGATGAGCAACTGACTGATCCGGCTGGCCAGCGCGCCCGGCCGGAACGCCGTCTCGCGCCCGGCGGAGACGAGGACGTGATCGGCGAGCCCGGCCAGCGACGAGCGCGGGTTGTTCGTGATGGCCACGGCCGTCGCGCCGGCCTTGCGGGCGACCCGGATCGGGCCGAGCACGTCGGGCGTCTCGCCGGTGCAGCTCACCCCGACGGCCACGTCTCCCTCGCGCAGCAGCGCGGCGCTGGTGAGCGCGAGGTGGGCGTCGGTGAAGTAGTGGCCGGGCAGCCCGATCCGCATCAGTTTCTGCGCCATGTCGGCCGCGACGAGGCCGGAGGCGCCCACGCCGTACACGTCCACGCGGCGGGCGCCGGCGACGGCGTCCACGACCGCGCCGAGACCGTCGGGGCTGAGCTGGGCCGCCGTGTCGGCGAGCGCCTGCGACTCGGCCCGGGTGACCTTGGCGATCACGTCGGTCAGCGGGTCGTCGGGGGCGAGGTCGCCGGGCACGAGCCGCTCGGGGGTGTCCCTGGCGACGGCCGCCGCGAGGGCGAACCGCAGTTGCGAATAACCGGCGAAGCCCAGCGCCCGTGCCGTCCGCACGATCGTCGCCTCGCTGATCCCCGAGACCGCGCTGACCTCGGTGATGGTGCTGCGGGCCACCATGGCGGGGTCGTCGAGGATGAGGCGCGCGATGGTCTGGGCGGCGGGGGTGAGCGAGGGCAACACCGCACGCACCGTCGCGATCGGGTTGACCGGTGCGCCCTCGTTCTCGTTCATTGCGTGCAGCCTCTCCTGTGCGCGATCAGCTTAGATCCACGCGCCCGCCGGTGCGGGACAACGCGGACAGAAGTCCACATGTCGAGACATGTGCGGTGTGACCTGGATGCCCGGTGCCGTCTCTCCTGAGGACCTCTTGGGGCAGATTACACGTCGATGACACTTTCTTTTATCCGCATTGATCTGAAAGTAAGTTTCTGTCAGTGTCGTGATCGCCGAAACCCCCCGGCCTTCGGAGGTCCGATTGAGCTCTCCCTCCCGGCGTGCCGTGCTGCGCGGCCTGGCCCTCGCCGCCGCGGCGTCGGCCGCACCGCTGCCGTCCCTCGCCGCGTCCCCCGCTTCCGCCTCTTCCGCCGGCTACGTGCCACCGCTGCGCCAGATGCGCGGCATGTGGATCGCCTCGGTCGTCAACATCAACTGGCCGTCCAAGACGGGCCTCACGCCCGAGCAGCAGCGGGCCGAGTTCGAGGCCTGGTGCGACCTTGCCGTGGCGCGCCGGCTCAACTCCGTGTTCGTGCAGATCAGGCCCACCGCCGACGCCTTCTGGCCGTCCCCGTACGAGCCGTGGTCGCAGTACCTCACCGGGGTCCAGGGGCAGGACCCGGGCTACGACCCGCTGGGCTTCGCCGTCGAGGCGGCCCACCGGAGGGGGCTGGCGTTCCACGCCTGGTTCAACCCCTACCGCGTGTCGATGCAGTCCGACCCGGCCAAGCTGCACCCCGATCACCCCGGCCGCAAGCACCCCGAGTGGATCGTCCCGTACGGCGGGAAGCTCTACTACAACCCCGGCATCCCCGAGGTCCGGGCGTTCGTGCAGGACGCGATGCTCGACGCCGTCACCCGCTACGACATCGACGGCGTCCACTTCGACGACTACTTCTACCCGGTCAACACCACCGAGTTCGACGACAGCGCGGCCTATGCGGCGTACGGCGGGGGCTTCGCCGACCTGGCCTCCTGGCGGCGCAACAACGTCGACCTGCTCGTGCGGGAGATGCAGCAGCGCGTGCGGCGGGCCAAGCCCGAGGTGATCTGGGGCATCGGCCCGTCGGGCATCTGGCGCAACAAGGCCACCGACCCGCTGGGCTCCGACACCAGCGGCGGCCAGTCGTACGACAACCTGCACGCCGACACCCGCACGTGGGTGAGGAACGGCTGGCTCGACTACATAGCGCCGCAGCTCTACTGGTACATCGGCCAGTCGAACGCCGACTACGCCAAGCTCGTCCCCTGGTGGTCCGGCGTGGCCGCCGGCACCGGCGTGCAGCTGTGGATCGGCCAGGCGGCGTACAAGGCGGGGACGGCCGGGCAGCCCGCCGAATGGTTCCAGCCGGACGAGCTGTCGCGGCACCTCACGCTCAACCGTGACCACTCGGAGGTCGGCGGAGACATCTGGTACAACGCCGCCGACGTCCGCGACGACCGCCTCGGGTCGATCAGCGGCGTGCTGAACGAGCACTACACCCGGCCCGCGCTCGCACCGCTGCTGCCGAGGCTCGCGGGCGGCGAGCCGCCGCGCCGTCCGGTGCTCGCCTCGGCCCGCCGCGTGAGCGGGGGCGTGGAGCTGCACGTCGAGGCCACCGGACCCCGCGCGCCGTTCCAGTTCGCCGTCTTCCGGTTCGACCGGCCCGCCCGCCCGCAGGACTTCGCCGACGCGGAGCACCTGGTCGCGGTCGTCCCGGGGGACCGGCACGTCCGCTGGGTCGATCCGGACGGCGCACGCGGCCACCGCTACCACGTCACGGCCGTCGACCGGGTCTCCCGGCAGAGCGAGCCGAGCGGGGAACGCGGCGTCCACTGAGCAGGGCCCATTGAGCAGGGTCCCGTTGAGCAGGTTGCATTGAGCAGGGTGGATCGAGCGGTCCGCACGGTCGTCAGGCGGTGCGGACCGCGGCGCCGCGGCGTGCGGGGACGTCAGCGCACGTCAGCGCACGTCAGCGCACGTCAGCGGGTGGGGGCGAGGTCGGCGAGGCACGCGTTGAGCGCCTTCCACGCCTGCCACGCCCGGGTCGCCCCGAACTGCGCGTTGAAGCGCAGCACGGCCCGCACGTCCTCGGGGGTCGCGCCTGCCCCGAGGGCGCGGCCCACGTGGATGCGGAACGTCTCGTCCAGCGTCTGGTAGTGCACGTCGACGCTCATCGTCATGAACGCCCGCTCGCGGACGCTCAGCGTGCCCGGGCCCTGGACGCCCCGCATCCGCGACTGGAGGTCGAAATACTCCAGGAAGTACGGGTCGAGCTTGGTCAGCTCGGCCCGCACGGGCGCGGGCAGCGGGGTCGGCGCCGCGCCGGGGCCGGTCTCCAGCAGCTCGCGGGGCAGCGGTTCCGCCTCCGGACGGGGGAGCCCGGCCGCGGCCTCGATCTCGGCGAGCCGCTCCAGCGCGCCCAGCGCCGCGACGTACCCGCTGTCGTAGGAGATCAGGCGCAGCAGTGCCCGCATGTCCGCGGTGGACACGCCCCGCCGCAGCCCCGCGCGGACGTGCATCTCGAACGGGAGCCCGAGGGCGGGCTGGCAGATGTCCGCCACCAGGGCGAGGAACACCTTCTCGCGGTCGGTCAGCTCGGGCACCGCCCAGCAGTGCCCGACGCTGGCGGCCGCCATCTGGGCGAACACCGGGTCCATCTCGTTGATCGTGTCGGTCGAAGCGTGGACGGTCACTGGGATCGCTCCTTTGATGAACGGCTGTAGCGCTACGACTGTAGTGTGAAAGTCGTGCTCGTACAATGGGCCGGTCATGGAATCAAGCACGCCCCCGGCTCCCGCCGCCCGCCGCCGTCCGAACGCGCGGGGGCAGGGCGAGCGGCTGCGCGAGGAGATCGTCGCGGCGGCCATGCGGATGCTCGACGCCCTCGCCGACGACGAGGCGCTGTCGCTGCGGGCCGTGGCGCGCGAGGTGTCGATCGCGGCCACCTCGGTCTACCTGCACTTTCCCGACCGGGACGCGCTCGTGCTCGCCGTGCTGCGGCGCTGCAACGAGGAGCTGGTGCGCACCGGCGACGAGGCGGACGCCGCGCACGAGGACCCCGCGGCGCGGCTGCGGGCGCGCATCCTCGCGCAGACCGCCTGGGCCCACGAGCATCCGGGCCTCTACAAGGTGCTGCACGAGAGCGCGGTCCACCGGCGGCTCGGCATGCCGTTCAAGGAGGTGCTGGTCGCCAGGACGACGGAGGCGGTCCAGCGCTGCATGGACGCCGGCGTCGCCCCGCGTGACGACGCGGCGACCGTCGCGATCGACCTGCGTACGGCGGTGAACGGCATGCTGTCGCAACGGATCAACGAGCCCGACCTGCCCTGGCCGCCAGCCGAGGAGCAGATCGACCGTTTCCTCACCAAGCTCGTCGGCCTCCCGCCGAGAGCCGGCTGACGGGCCCCGGCGAGGTGGGCGTGCGCATACTCGGGCTGATGTCGGGGACCTCCCACGACGGGATCGACTGCGCGCTCGTCCGCTGGTCGCGCGACGGCGACCTGCTCACCGGGGTCGTGGAGCACACCGCCACCGTGCCCTACCCGCCCGAGCTGCGGGCCGCGATCGTCGCCGCGCTGCCCCCGGGCCGTACGGACATGGGCGAGGTCTGCCGCCTCGACACGCTCGTCGGACAGGCGTTCGCCGACGCGGCGGCGGCCTGCCCGGCCGCCGACCTCGTCTGCTCGCACGGGCAGACGATGTACCACTGGGTGAAGGGCGGGCGCGTGCGCGGGACGCTCCAGCTCGGGCAGCCCGCCTGGATCGCCGAACGGCTCGGCGTGCCGGTCGTGTCGGACCTGCGGGTGCGCGACGTGGCCGCGGGCGGGCAGGGCGCGCCGCTCGTGTCCGCCTTCGACCTGCCGCTGCTGGCCGGGCTGCCCGCCTCGGCGGGACGCGCGGGCGCGCTCAACCTGGGCGGCATCGCCAACATCACCGTCGCCCCCACCGCCTGCGAGCCTCCGCTCGGCCCTGCCGCTTGCGAGCCTCCGCTCGCCTATGACACCGGCCCGGCCTCGGCGCTGACGGACGCGGCCGTGCGCGCCGCCACCGGCATGCCGTACGACGAGGACGGCAGGCTGGCCGCGGCGGGGAAGGTCCACGAGGGGCTGCTGGCCGAGCTGCTCGCCGAGCCCTACTATCACCGGCCGCCGCCCAAGACGACGGGCAAGGAACTGTTCAACGCGGGCTATCTGGACCGGATCGCCGGGCCGTACGCGCTGGGCCTGCCCGACCTGGTGGCGACGCTCACGGCGCTGACCGCGGAGACGGTGGCGGCGGAGCTGCGGCGGCACGGGCTCGGCACGGTCGTCGTCTCCGGGGGCGGCGTGCGCAACCCGGCCCTGATGCGCGCGCTGCGCGAGCGGGCCGACGGCGTGCGGCTGCTGCCGAGCGACGACCTCGGCGTGCCCTCGGACGCCAAGGAGGCCGTCGCGTTCTCTTATCTCGGCTGGCTCACCGCGCACGGCCTGCCCGGCACCGTGCCCGCGTGCACCGGCGCCACAGGGGCGCGCGTGCTCGGCACGATCACCCCCGGTCCCGGCCCGCTGCGGCTGCCTGCGCCGCTGGACCTGCCGCCTCGGCGGATCCGCATGGGCGGCGTGGTTGACCCTCACACCGTGTGAGGCGCTGGAATCGGCCGCATCATGTTCACGATCGGAGACTTCGCCAGGCACGGCCGCGTGTCGGTCCGCATGCTGCGCCACTACGACGCGATCGGGCTGCTCCGCCCGGCCCACGTCGATCCCGCGAGCGGCTACCGCTTCTACGAGGCGGGCCAGCTCGCCCGCCTCAACCGGATCATCGCGCTCAAGGACCTGGGTTTCACCCTCGGTCAGGTGCAGGAGATCCTGGACGAGCAGGTGAGCGCCGGGGAACTGCGCGGGATGCTGCGGCTGCGGCAGGCCGAGCTGGAGGCGGCGATGGCCGCCGCGGCGGCCCGGCTGGCCCAGGTCGAGGCGAGGCTCCGGACGATCGAAAGTGAGGGACACATGAGCACCGACGACGTGGTGGTCAAGCGCATCCCCGCTGTCCGGGTGGCCGAGCTCGGCGCCGTGGCGCGCAGCTACGAGCCCGAGGACATCGGCCCGGTGGTCGGCCCGCTGTTCCAGGAGCTGTGCCGCAGGCTGGACGAGGCCGGGGTGACCCCGGTGGGGCCGGGGATCGCCTACTACGAGGACGCCCCGGGCGGCGACGGGATCCTCGCGCACGTGGCGCTGCCGGTCGCGGTCGCGTCCGGAGACGGTCAGGACTTCGCGGTCGTGGACCTGCCCGCGATCGAGCGGGCGGCCACTATCGTGCACCGCGGGCCGATGGACGACGTCCTCCCGACCTCGCAGACGCTGGCCCGGTGGATCGCCGACGGCGGTGAGCGCTCCGCCGGGTACGCCAGGGAGCTCTACCTGGAGTGCCCCGACGACCCCGCCGGCTGGGTGACCGAACTCCAGGAGCCGCTCGCCTCGTAGCAGCGCGCCGTCCACCGGCGCTCACCGGCTGGAACGAGCGGCACGGACGGTTCCTTCCGGCGCAGTTACCGATGCGGCAGCTCGCCGAGGCGGTGGGCGAACGGCCGGCGCTGCGCGGCGGCCGTACGGCGGGGCCGCGGCATCGGTCGCTGCGGGCGGTGATCGAGTGGAGCCGGGACCCGCCCGCAGGCAAGCCCATAGGCGTACCGAACCGAGGTTCCAGGGCCGGGGCGTCGCGGACGAGGTCCGCGACGCCCCGGCGTGAGGACCCCCGGGGTCACGCCACCTCTTCCGGTGCGGCCGTCCGGGGACTCGTGGCCTCGTCGCCGTGCACCGGCGTCGCCGCCCGGCTCGCCCTCGTACGGGCCGGGAGGACGACGGCGGGGACGACCGCCACGACGGCGATGCCGATCGCCCACCAGAACGCGCCGTGAAAGGCGGCCGCGGCGCCGTCGCCGAGGAGCGACTGCAGGGCGACGGCGACCACGGCGGTGCCGAACGACGCTCCCACCTGCTGGGCGATGCGGGTGTTCATGGTGGCGTGCGGAATGTCCGTCGGCCGGATGTCCTGGTAGGCGACGGACATCGGCGGGATCAGCACCACCCCGGTCCCCAGGCCGCGGACCAGCAGCACTGCTCCCAGCCACCACAGGCTCGTGTCCGGCCCCGCGAGCGCGAAGGGGACGGTGGCGACGGCGGTGAGCAGAAAGCCGCCGATCGTCACGGCGCGTGCCCCGAACCGGTCGGCCAGCCCGCCGACCACGAAGCGCGAGGCGAGCGCGCCGACACCCTGCGGGATCAGCAGCAGCCCGGCGTCGAGCACGCTGTCGCCCCGAAGCTGCTGGTAGTACAGCGGCAGCAGGAACATGCCGGCGTACATCGCCGCGCCGGCGGTGAACAGAACCGCGGAGGCGCTGCCGAGCGAGCGGACGCGCAGCAGCCGGACGTCGACGATCGGCTCGCGCTCGCCGGGCCGCGCCGCCCACGCGACGAACGCGGCCAGCAGGACGACCCCGGCGACCAGCGGCGCCAGCACCCCGGCGTGGCCGATCCCGCCCTCCCTGGAGAGCTGCGAGAGGCCGAGGAGGATCCCCGCCAGCGCCGGTGCGAGCAGCGCCAGACCGGTCCAGTCCAGGCGCCCGCGCCCGGACGTGGCGCCGGGGCGGTCGGCGGGCAGGAACCGCCACGCCAGCAGCAGCCCGGCGGCGATCACGGGCACGTTGATGAGGAACAGCCAGCGCCAGCTCAGCCAGTCGAGGATCACCCCGCCGATCACCGGGCCGAGGATCGGGCCGAGCGCGATCGGCAGGCTGACGGTCGCCATCAGCCGGCTGTCGACCTGTCCGCCCGCGGCCCTCACCGCGAGCGTCTGCATCAGCGGGAAGATCAGCCCGGCGCCGAAGCCCTGCAGCACCCGGAAGCCGATCAGGCTCGCGCCGTTCCACGCCGCCGCGCACAGCACCGAGGCGAGCACGAACAGCACCAGCGCGGCCATCCAGACCCGCTTGCCGCCCCAGCGGCGCTCCGCCCACCCGGTGACCGGGATCGCGACGGCCACCGCCAGCAGGAATCCGGTGGTGACCCACTGGATCGTGCCGGTGGTCGTGTGCAGCTTCACCACCAATGTGTGGATCGCCAGCGTCACCATCGTGGAGTCGAGGATCGCCGCGATCCCGCCCACGAGCAGCGCGATCAGCGCCTTCTTCACCTGCGGCGACAGCTTCGCCTCAGTGGTCTCCGTCATCGTCTCGCTCTCAAATAAGAGTGGAATCCATCTCTTAGGAGAGTAGGACGTGTTGATAGGGAATGCAATCCTTCCTTATGATGGAGCCGTGACCACATCTGCCGCCGCGCCTGCCGCCGCGTCTGCTCCGCGACGCCGACGCGGGCCCGCGCTGGAGGCCGCGCTGCTGGACGCGGCCTGGGACGAGCTGGTCGAGACCGGCTTCGCGAAACTGACCATGGAGTCCGTCGCCGCCCGCGCCGGCACCGGCATCGCGGTGCTGTACCGCCGCTGGGCCAACAAGGACGAGCTCGTGCTCGCCGCGCTCGAGCACTACCGGAGCAGGCACCCGATCGAGCTCCCCGACACCGGGACCCTGCGCGGCGATCTCCTCGCCGCGCTCACCGGCATGGGGGAGACCCGCGCCGCCTTCTTCGCCGTCACCGCGGCGGCCGCCTTCTCGGGGCTGCTGGCCGGCACCGGGCTCACCCCGTCCCAGGTGCGCGACCGGATCATCGGCGACCAGCGGCTACCGCGCGTCCAGGCCATCTACCAGCGCGCCCACGACCGCGGCGAGATCGATCTGGAGCGGATCCCGCCCGCGGTGCTCGCCATGCCGTTCGACCTGGTGCGCCACGACCTGCTCATGAACCTGAAACCCGTGCCGCCCGCCCGCATCCGGTCGATCGTCGACGAGCTCTTCCTCCCCCTCGTCAGCGGGCGGGCCACCTGACGCGGGCGGCCGTACGGCGGGTCAGACCCAGCCGGGCTTGACCAGGCCCGACTCGTACGCGATGACGACGAGCTGGGCGCGGTCGCGCGCGTGCAGCTTGGTCATCGTGCGGCTCACGTGGGTCTTGGCGGTCGCCGGGGACATGTAGAGCCGGGCGGCGATCTCGTCGTTCGTCATGCCGGTGCCCACGAGCGCGAGCACCTCCCGCTCCCGCTCGGTGAGCGGGTCGAGGCGGGTCGCGATGGCGGGCTCCTTGGCGCGGGCGACATACTCGGCGATGAGCCGGCGTGTCACGCCGGGCGACAGCAGCGCGTCGCCGGAGGCCACCACCCGCACGGCCTGGATCAGCTCGGCAGGCTCGGTGTCCTTGACCAGGAAGCCGCTCGCGCCGCCGCGCAGGGCCTCGAAGACGTACTCGTCCAGCTCGAACGTGGTGAGCATGACGATCTTCACGTCGGAGAGGGCGGGGTCGTCGCCGATGCGGCGGGTGGTCGTCAGGCCGTCGGTGCCGGGCATGCGGATGTCCATCAGCACCACGTCGGGACGCAGCTCGCGGCTGAGCCGGACGGCCTGCTCGCCGTCGCCCGCCTCGCCGACGACGGTCATGCCCTCCTGGGCGTCGAGCAGGGCCCGGAACCCGGCCCGCACCAGCGCCTGGTCGTCGGCGAGCAGGACGCGTATCACTTCGGCTCCTTCTGGTCGGCGGATGGGGGAAGGGGGAGACGGGCCTCGACGCGGAAGCCGCCGCCGGGCCGGGGGCCCGCCGCGAGCGACCCGCCGAGCGCCGCGGCCCGTTCGCGCATGCCGGGGATGCCGTTGCCGCCGCCGAGGCCCGCCTCGGCCCGCGCCGTCCCCGCGCCGTCGTCCTCGATCACCACGGTCAGCTCCTCCGGCCCGTACGCCACGCGTACGGTCACCCGCGAGCCGGGCGCGTGCCGCGAGACGTTGGTCAACGACTCCTGCACGATCCGGTAGCCGGCCCGGTCGATGCCGGCGGGCAGCGGACGCTCCTGCCCGGTGACCTCCAGATCGACCGGCAGGCCGCTGCGCTCGATGAGGTCGGCCAGGTTGGCCATCCCCGCCGTGGGGGAGCGCGGCGCGCCCTCCCTGAGCAGGCTCAGCACGCCGCGCATCTCGGTCAGCACGTCCTTGGACGCCTGCTTGATCGTGGCCAGGGCGGTGCGGGCCTGCTCGGGGTGGTCGTCCAGGATGTGCAGGGCGGTGGACGCCTGCACGTGGATCAGCGAGATGTTGTGGGCGAGCACGTCGTGCAGCTCCTGGGCCATGGTGAGCCGTTCCTCGCTCGCCTGCCGCCGGGCCGCCTCCCGCGCCATCCGCTGACGTTCGGCGAGGCGCTCGCGGCGCATCCGGTAGAACTCCGCGACGGTGAGCGTGAGCAGCAGGTAGGCCGCGACCGCGGTGTGGTGGAAGAGGCTCGCCCGATGGGGGATGAGCCAGGTGGCGTAGGCGACCACGAACAGGAAGAACGCCCCTGCCGACAGCCACGCCGCGCGGCGGTGCCCCGACACCACCGCGTTGCAGATCACGATGATCGGGCTGAGGAACACCGGTCCATACGCGAAGTCGGACAGCATGTAGACCGAGGTGGCCGTGAGCGTGACGACCAGCACGGCGACCGGGGCGCGGCGGCGCAGCGCGATCGCGATCGGCCCGACCAGCAGCAGCCCGAAGCCCCACCAGGTCAGCGGCACCCGTCCGAGATCCGGGTTTCGCAACTGCCCATACTGGGCGCCGATCGACAGGAACACCTGAAGGATCCCCACGATGATCGGCAGAACGGGATCGATGCGGTGAAACACGGCGGAGCGCACACCCGCACGCTAGGCCATCACCCCTGGTCACCGCATCCGCCCCGCGCGGCAGTCCGCCGTACGCCGCAAGGAGTAGCGGGCTTCCCTCCGCCGCAGGCCGGGCCGCTCCGGCTGGACCCGCGTCCTGCAGGCGTCCGAAAGCGGACATTCCCGCAGCCTTTTTGACTGTCGTGAGTCATGCTGGAGTGATCGGTCACGTCTGATGGAGGTGCCGGGGCATGAGAAGCGTCGTCGTCGCGTCGCTGGGACTGGTCACGTTCGCGGGCTTCCTCGCGCCGCCCGTCCACGCTTCACCGGCCGCGAAAGAGGTCAAGCGGCCGGTCGCGGAGGGGTACGGCGGGGCGGTGGCCACCGTGGACCTCGACGCGAGCAAGGCCGCGCTCTCGGTGCTGCGCCAGGGCGGTAACGCGATGGACGCGGCGGTGGCGGGCGCCGCGGCGCTGGGCGTGACCGAGCCCTACTCTGCGGGGCTGGCCGGGGGCGGCTTCATCGTCTACTACGACGCGCGCAAGCGGAAGGTGACCACGATCGACGGGCGCGAGGCCGCGCCGAGGGCGATGACCTCGACGGCGTTCGAGGGCATCCCGTTCGACGAGGCCGTCACGAGCGGGCTGTCGGTCGGCGTCCCTGGCAGCGTGGCGCAGTGGGACCTGGCGCTGCGCCGTTACGGCACGATGCCGCTGCGCCAGGTGCTGCGCCCCGCGATCGAGATCGCCGAGAAGGGCTTCGTCGTCGACCAGACGTTCCACGACCAGACGGAGCAGAACGCCGCCCGCTTCGCCGACTTCACCTCGACCGCCTCGCTCTACCTGCCGGGCGGGCAGCCGCCGCCGGTCGGCTCGGTCTTCCGCAACCGCGACCTCGCGCGCACCTACCGTGAGCTGGGCGTCCGCGGCCCCGACTGGCTGTACGGCGGCGAGCTCGGCCGCGAGATCGTCGCCACCGTGAAGAAGCCGCCGGTGCGCAAGGGAGCCACCCGGAACGTCAGGACCGGCCTGATGGAGGTCTCCGACCTCAGGGCCTACCGGGCGCTCGAACGGCCGCCCACCAAGGTCACGTACAAGGGCCTCGACGTGTACGGCATGGCGCCGCCGTCGTCCGGCGGATCCACGGTGGGGGAGGCGCTGAAGATCCTTGAGGCACTCCCGAAGGTCGGCCTGCACGAATACCTGGAGGCGTCCCGGCTCGCCTTCGCCGACCGCAACGCCTACGTCGGCGACCCGGCGTACGTGAACGTGCCGCTGGACCGGCTGCTGTCCGACGGCTTCGCCAAGGAGCGCGCCTGCCTGATCGGCCCGCGGGCGATGGCCCACCCCGCCGCGCCCGGTTCGCCCGACGGCTCCTACGGACCATGCCCCTCGGGGGCTGCGGAAGGTTCGGTCCCAGAGGAGAAGAAGGAGGGGCCGGAGACCACCCATCTCGTGGTGACCGACCGCTGGGGCGACGTGGCCGCCTACAACATCACGATCGAGCAGACCGGCGGCAGCGGGATCGTGGTGCCGGGCCGCGGCATCCTGCTCAACAACGAGCTGACCGACTTCACCTTCGGCCCGGCGCCGGGCGACCCCAACCTGCCCGCTCCCGGCAAGCGCCCGAGGTCGTCGATGGCCCCGACCATCGTGCTCAAGAACGGAAAGCCGCTGCTCGCCGTCGGCTCGCCCGGCGGTTCGACGATCATCACGACCGTGCTGCAGATCCTGCTGAACCGGCTCGACTTCGGCATGTCGCTCCCGGAGGCCGTGGCCGCTCCGCGCGCCTCGCAGCGCAACACCGCCGCCACCCAGGCCGAGCCCGCGTTCGCCGACCGGTACGGCGCGGAGCTGACCGCGCTCGGTCACACGCTGACGGACGTCCCCGGCCCGCCGGTGGGTGAGATCGGCGCGGCGACCGGCCTGGAGTTCCTGCGCGACGGCCGCGTCCAGGCGGTCGCCGAGCCGGGCAGGCGCGGCGGAGGCAGCGCCCTCGTGGTCAGCCCGCGGCGCTGAGCCGGGTCAGCGCGGGGCCGGGTCAGCGCGGGGCCGGGTCAGCGCCGGGCCGGGTCAGCACGGTCAGCGCTGGGCCGGGTCGGCACGGGGCCGGGTCGGTACGGGGCCTGGTCAGCACCTTGCGCCGATGAGCTCGTAGGCCTCCGGCTTCACCTTCCGGGTGCGTGCCCAGTATTCGAAGGTGAAGCCTGGCCACAGCGCGCGGTTCCTGCCGTGCTCGTCGAGATACCAGCTCGTGCAGCCGCCCTCGTTCCACACCAGCCGATCGAGCCGCCGCTGGAGGCGGTCGTTGAAGGCCCGCTGCGCCGCCGGCCGTACGTCGAGGGCTCTGGCCTTGGTCTTCGACAGCAGCCGCAGGCAGTCCATGACATAGCGCACCTGTGACTCGATCATGAAGACCACCGAGGAGTGCCCGAGACCGGTGTTGGGGCCGAGCAGGAAGAACAGGTTGGGGAAACCCGTGGTCGTGATCCCGTAGTAGGCCTCGACGCCGTCACTCCACGCGTCCTGGATCTTGACGCCGTTCCTGCCGACGATGTGCTGCTCGTTGAGCGCGTCGACCACCTTGAAGCCGGTGCCCCACACGATCATGTCGACCTCGTGCTCGCGCCCCGCGGCGTCCACGATCGACCGCTGCCTGATCTCGGTGATGCTGTCGGTGACCAGCTCGACGTTGTCCCTGGTCAGCGCGGGATAGTAGTCGTTGGACAGCAGGATCCGCTTGCAGCCGATGGTGTAGTCGGGCGTCAGCTTCGCGCGCAGCCCGGGGTCGGGCACCTGCCGGGCCAGATGGCGCTCGGCCATGGCCTGGTGGACCTTCATCAGCCGAGGGTCGATCGTGAAGCCCACGGCCCGGGTCTCCAGCAGCCAATAGACGGCGTCGCGCAGCAGCCGGGCGCCGCCGGGCGCCTCCATGGCCCGCTTCAGCCGTCCGTCGATCGGCAGGTCGGGCTTGGGCTGGATCCACGGCGGCGTGCGCTGGAAGACGGTGAGCCGGCTCGCCTGCTCCGCGAGGACCGGGACGAACTGGACCGCCGACGCGCCGGTGCCGACGACCGCGACGCGCTTGCCGGCCGGGTCCGCGGAGTGGTCCCACCGGGCGGAGTGGAACGCCGTGCCGGTGAAGCGCTCACGGCCGGGGATCTCGGGGAATGACGGCACGTGCAGGGCCCCGACGCCGGAGACGACGGCGTGGGTCTCGAAGGTCTCCCCGTCGCCTGTCGACACCCGCCACAGGGCCCGCTCGTCGTCGTACTCCAGCCCGCAGACCTCCTTGCCGAACCGCAGGTGGGGCTCCAGGCCGTACTTCCGGGCGCAGGCCCGCAGGTAGTCCCAGATCTCCTCCTGTGGAGAGAACAGCCGCGACCAGCCGGGGTTGAGCTCGAACGAGAAGGAGTACAGCGGCGAGGGGACGTCGCAGGCGCAGCCGGGATAGCTGTTGTCCCGCCAGGTGCCGCCGAGCTCGCCCGCCTTCTCCAGGATCACGAAGTCGTGATAGCCGGCTTCCTTGAGCTTGATGGCCATGCACAGCCCGGCGAACCCGGAACCGATGATCGTGACGCCCGGACTGGGCATGCGACCTCCCCGTCCTATTAGAAGATTTGTCCAATCTATTCCCGGGGGTGGGCCGGGTCCAGGGTCCGGCGCGTACGGCCCGAGCGGCAGGGGAGCGACGTGTCGTCGTGGACGCGTCGGCGGGCATGACAAAGCCGCCGACGGGCGCGGACGTCGGCGGCTGGTACAGGTATGTCAGCGCACCAGGAGGTACGCCACCACGGCGAGGATCACAACGAGCGCCGCACCGACGGCGATCCAAATCGGCAGGCGCGACGGCTGCTCCTTCGAGGCCTCCACGTCCTGCTGCTGCGCGAACGCCCGGAAAGCCTGCGTGTTTCCGGCCGGGTCGATCTGAGGGTCGGACATGGGCAAGACTCTAGCGACACATGGTGTGTCGTGGCCGCGATTTGTCGGATTTTGCCCTCTCCTGGTGGTCACTTGAGGAAGGGCAGAACTCATGCTCCGGCGGAGGCAGGAAACGGCGGCGTACCGGCCTACGGGCGGGGTGGCACCCGCGCCGCGCCGACTGCCGCCGCGCGAACCCGTGCGGGCCGCCGCGTGGAAGGCGCATGACCCGGTGCCGCCGTGCCGAGACGTCACCGGGCTGACCCATCCGGGCCGCCGGGTGGAACCCGCATGAACCCCTGCCGAGTTCGTCGTGACGTCACCGGGCTGACCCGTGCGGGCCGCCGCGTGGAAGGCGCATGACCCCGTGCTGCGGTGCCGAGACGTCACCGCCCCGGCCGGGCGCCGGCGTCCTTCTGGGCCGGAGCGAATACCGGACCGGTGCGGGCGGCGGATAGCGTTGTATTCATGCTCCGCACCCTCCTGGCTCCCCGGCTGGTGGCCCTGCACCTGCTGGTCATCGGGGTGCTCGTGTCCTTCACCTTCCTCGGCCGCTGGCAGCTCGGTGTCTTCGAGGCGTCGGGCGCCCCGAAGCGGGCCCCCGACCCCGCGCCCGTGGCCGTCACCGAGCTGGCGCAGGTGGGGCAGCACGTGAACGGCACCGCGATCAGCCGCAGGGTGACCGCCACGGGGACCTACGACGCCGCGCACCAGTTGCTGGTGGCCGACCGGGTCGCCGACGTGGCCGCCCCCGGCGGCCGGGCGGCCCAGGGGGACGGATTCTGGCTGCTCACGCCACTGCGGCTCGCGGACGGCACGGTCGTCCCCGTCGTACGCGGCTGGGTCGCCAGGGCGGACGACCCCGCCGCGGCCGTGCCCGAGGGCACCGTGACCGTGACCGGGCGGCTACGGCCGGCCGAGCAGACCGACGACGTCATGCGCAGCGGCAACCTGCCGGCCGGTCAGGTCGCGACGGTGTCGACGGCGGAGCTGATCAACCTGTGGCCGGACGCGCGGGTGCGGGACGGTTTCGTCGTCGCGACCGCGCAGGAGCCGCCGTCCCGCGTCACGCCGGTGGCCGTGTCGCCGCCGACCCTTGGCAGTGGGTTCAACTGGCGCAACCTGGCCTATGCCCTCCAGTGGTGGATCTTCGCGCTGTTCGCCGTCTACATGTGGTTCCACTTCGTCCGTGACGCCCTGCGCGGGCGGCGGGAACGCGAACAGGAACCAGAGCGGGCGCCGGGTGAACCGGGGCCGTTAGAGCCGCAGCCGTCCGAGTCTCAGTTATCAGAGCCGCAGTCATCCGGGCTCCAGCCGCCCGAGCCCCGGTCGCCCGAGCCCCGGTCGCCCGGGCCCCAGTCGTCCGAGCCCGCCGCGCACGTGGAGGCCTGAGCGGCCCTGGAGCCGGGACCACCGGGTGGCCCGGATATCGTGGTGTGACCGTTTCCCCAGCAGAGGTAATGATCGACGTGGAATCCGCGCTCAATTTCTACCGCGTCATGGCCTACATCGTCGGCGTGATGCTGCTCGTGCTGTGTGCCGCCATGGTCGTCGAGTACGGGTTCGACAGCGACACGATGGTCGCGGTCGTCGGGCCGATCCACGGCTTCCTCTACATGATCTATCTGGTGGCCGCGATCAACCTGGGCCTGATCAAGGCCCGTTGGTCGGTCGGCTATCTGCTGCTGGTGCTCATCGCGGGCACGATCCCGTTCCTGTCCTTCGTGATGGAGCGCAGCGTCACCGAGCGGGCGCGCAGGAGGATCGCCACCGCTTCGTGAGCGAAGTGGAACGGCCGGGTCGCGAAACGCGACCCGGCCGTACCTTTAGTTGTGTCGTGTCTGTGGTTGTGCTCGGGGGCCTCAGCGGCCGATCTGACGGCGGCGGATGCGCCGCAGCCGCGCCCGCTGCGACTCGTCCAGCATGAAGTAGGCGACGACCGGCGCACCCAGCGCGCCGATGGTGATCAGCCAGGCGAGGAGCGACGGCACCGGAAGGATGAAGACCAGCACGGCCACCACCGCCGCGCCCACGTAGTACTTGCCCAGTGGCGACATCGTCAGGCCTTTCGTGTCGGGTCTCGCGCGGGGCGAAGTCCCGCGTCGCCTGGAGAACGTCCGGAGCCCCGGCCGAGTTCCGCGAACGCCCGCGGGAAGCCGGCGCCGATCCCGCCCGATCCCGCTCGATCCGCGTCTGACCCGCCCGACCCCGCGCTGCCCCCGGGGCCTGACCCCGCTCGATCCGCGCCTGACCCCGGGGCCTACCCCCTCCCGATCCCGCGCTGCCCCCGGGCCTGACCCCGCTCGATCCGCGCCTGACTCCGGCCCGACCCGGGACCTACCCCGCCCGACCCCGGGGCCTACCCCCTCCTGATCCCGCGCTGACCCGGCCCTATACCAGCCTGATCCCCGGCCTGATCCCCGGCCTGATTCCGGTTTGGTCCCAGCCGGTGCGCGTCCACGCAGCGGCGCCGCGGTGCCGGGGAGACGAGTGATCGTCTCCCGTCCGGCTCCGCGGCGCCGCGCACACTGCCCGGTCGTCCGGCATGGGCCGCGCTCCCGATTCGACGGGACGGAGTCCGTTCCCGTACTGCGGCCCGGCCGGAGGCCCTTGATCGGGGACTCCCGGCTGGAGACCCCTGACCGGAGACTCAGCCTTCGCCGGACTCCGACTTGCCCATCGCCTTGCGGATCAGGTCACGGGCACGATCCATGATCGCGACCGGTGGACCAAGCAGGACGTTCTCCATCGCCGACTCGACCCCGGGGTGCGGGTGGGTGGGAGCCATCGCCTCGGCCGCCTTGACCCCCACGGCCATCGCCTTGCGCTCGGCCTCGGACGTGCTCGCCTTGAGCTCGGAGAACTCGTAGCGCTCCTCGGCGGCGGCGTGGGCGAACACGGCGGCCCGCAGCCTCTCCAGCTCCTGGGAGAACTCCGCCGTCGTCACGTCCATGTCGTCGAGGCGGCTGAGCATCTCCTTCGCCTCTTCCTCCTCCTGGAGGCGGTTGTCCACGATCGTGTCGCCGTCGACCAGCTTGCGCCGTGCATACGGGTGGACGATCTCCTCCTCCGCCGTCTCGTGGACGGCGAGCAGGCGAACCAGGCGGCTGAACGCCTCCTTGCGCTCCTCCCCCTGGCCTCTGTCGACCTCGTCGAACAGCTCCCGGATGAGGACGTGCTGCTGTGTCAGGAGATCGATCACGTCGTTCTCCCGCATGGTCTCCGGCCTTGACTGGCGGTCCATTAGCGCCTCCTTTCTGGTCATATCCGGGCTACCCGTAACCTGAGGGCGAAACCCCTGACCAGTGGATTCGGCTCATCGAAGCGATGCTGTGGCCCGCAGCCCTTGTTGTGGCGGGCACGGGCGGCCCGTCATGCACGGGATGCACGGGATCTGCACATTTCCGGACGGAGACTCTGCACAGAGGGCATCTACGCTTCCCTCCATGGCTACCCCTCAGCAACGCCGCATCCTCGTGGTCGAGGACGACGCCACCATCGCGAACGCCGTACGGCTCCGGCTCGTGGCGGAGGGTTTCGACGTACGCGTCGCGAGTGACGGCGAGGGGGCGCTCGCGGCCTATGCGAAGGCGGAGCCGGACCTCGTCGTCCTCGACCGGCTGCTGCCGGGCCTGGACGGGCTCGAAGTGTGCCGCAGGATGCAGGCCGCCCGCCCGGTGCCGGTGCTCATGCTGACCGCGCTCGGCGAGGAGACGGATGTCCTTGTCGGCCTGGGCGTGGGGGCCGACGACTACATCACCAAACCGTTCAGCATGCGGGAGCTCGTCGCGCGGATCCACGCCCTGCTGCGGCGGGTGGAGCGGGCCAGCCTGCTGGCCCACGAGGACGCGGTGATCCGGGTCGGCGACGTCGAGATCAACACGGCCGAGCGCCGCGTGTTCGTCCGCGGGGCCGAGGCCCAGCTCACCCGGACCGAGTTCGACCTGCTGCGGCGTCTCGCCGAGCGGCCCGGTCAGGTCTTCGAACGCGAACGGCTGCTGTCGGACATCTGGGGCTTCTCCGAGGCAGCCGCGACCCGGACCGTGGACAGCCACGTCCGCGCGCTGCGCCGCAAGCTCGGCCCGGAGGTCGTCCGCACCGTCCACGGCGTGGGATACGCGCTCGTCCGTCCATGACGTTTCAGCAGGGAGAGCCAGGCAATTGAGGCCGCTCGACTTCCTCGGCCGGATCAAGGTCAAGCTCGGCATCGTGATCGTGCTCGCCGTGGTCGCGGCGTTCGTCGTCAACGAGGTCGGCATCAACTCCGGCATGTCCCGGGACCTGCGGATCGCGATCGCCGTCGTGCTCGCGATGATCATGGTGCAGCTCCTCGCCCACGGCATGACCCGGCCGCTGCGCGAGATGGCCGCGGCCGCGCAGACGATCGCCAAGGGCCGCTACGGCCTGCGCGTCAGCGCGACCTCCCGCGACGAGGTGGGAGAGCTGGCGCGGGCCTTCAACGCCATGGCGTCCGACCTCGCCGAGGTCGATCGCCAGCGGCGTGAACTGGTGGCCAACGTCAGCCACGAGCTGCGTACGCCGATCACCGGCCTGCAGGCCGTGCTGGAGAACATCGTGGACGGCGTCACGCCGCCCGACCTCGACACCCTGGGTACGGCCCTCGCCCAGACGCAGCGGCTCGGCCGCCTGGTGGCCCAGCTTCTCGACCTGTCGCGGCTCGACTCGGGGGCTCGGCTGATCGAGCCGGAGGAGCTGGACCTGGCGTCGTTGTGCCGTCAGGCCGTCTCTGAGGCGACTCTCGCGCGTGACGACGTCACGGTGGTGAGCGCGGTCAGGCCGGGGACGGTGCTGTCCGCCGACGCGGCCCTGCTCGCTCAGGTGCTGGCCAACCTGCTCGACAACGCCGTACGGCACAGCCCGCCCGGCGGCATGGTCCGGGTGGAGGCGCGGCCGGCCGGGGCGAACCTGGAGATCAGCGTGACCGACGACGGTCCCGGCATCCCGCAGGCGGAGCGGGCCCGGGTGTTCGAGCGCTTCTCGCGGCTCGACGCCGGACGGGCCGCCGACGCGGGCGGGGCGGGGCTGGGGCTCGCCATCGCCAAGGAGATCGTCGAGTTACACGGCGGGTCGATCTCGGTGTCCGACCCGATCCCGGTCACCAGGCGGACCGGGAGGATCGAGGGGACCGAGTTGAGAGGCGGGGGCACGGCCCCTGGGTGCCGGATGGTCGTCGTGCTGCCGCATCGCTCGGAGCCCGCTGCGGCGGAGAGCACGGACGGACTCGTCCGCGCCGGAAGGGGAGACATGGACGTCCGCATGCCGGGCGCGGGCCGCGCCGAAGGCAGGCCCGGCGAGCATGGCCCATTCGGAGGCGAGACCGATCTGATCGATGGCACTCTCGCCCCCGCAGTGAGCGCGGAGAAGACCGCTGATGAGGTCGTGCGCGTAGCGGAGGCACGGGGCGAGGACGCACTGGTGGGGGAGGCGCGGGGCGAGGGTGCGGGGGCGTCCTCGCCCGCGACCCCGGCCGGGACCTCGCCCGCGAGCCAGGCCGGGGATGAGCGAGCGGAGGCCGGGCACGGGGAGGGATCGGAGCCCCCCAGCCCGGATTCCCGCACTCTGGAGCCCCACAGCGTGGAGCCTCACAGCCTGGAGCCCCTCCGGCCGGCATTCCTTCACGAGGTCTCGGCTTCATCGCAGACCGAGACTCCGACAGGCGGCCACCCCCAGAGCGGGGACCACGGCGGCTTTCCGGACAGCGCCGGTGCCCTGGGCGACAGCGGGTACCGCAGTGAGTCGTTGCGGTCTGGCTTCGTTCATGCGCGGGCGGGTCAGCCGGGTGCGGCGGCTCAGGACGTGGGTGTGCGCGAGGGGGGTGCGCAGGACGCCGGGGTTCTGGGCGATGGCGAGGAGCGCAGTGAGTCGTTGCGGTCTGGCCTCGTTCATGCGCGGGCGGGCCAGCCGGGCGCGGCGGCGGAGGACATGGGCGCGCACGACGGGGGCGCGCACCCCGAAGGTCCGCAGGGCGTGGGTGTGCAGGGCGTGGGTGTGCAGGGCGTGGGTGCGCAGGATGGGGGTGTAGCCTCACGGCCGCTCGCCGCACACGTACCCGCGTCACCCATGCCCGCGTCACACGCGCCTGTCTCGCACATGCTCGCCTCGGACGTGTCCTCCCCACATGCGCCCGCGTCGCATATGGCCTCGCATATGCCCGCACCGCATATGGCCTCGCATATGCCCGCACCGCATGTGCCCGCCTCGCGGCCTGGCGCCGTCCATGACCCCGCTGGGCAGCTGGCGCGGGCGGCGCTGGGGGCGGGCCTTGGCATGATCGCCGGATTCCTCACCGGGATGGTCGTCTCGGTCATCCTCGGCTTGGGCGTCGTGGTGGTGCTGCTGTTCGCCATCGGCGGTGCGATCGCGGGAGCGACACGCGGGTCGTCATCGGCTCATCGAGCCGCGCCGCCGCCCTGGCAGGGCGCAGCGCCAACGCTCGGGCCAACGCCCGGGCCAACGCCTGCGCCGCCACCCGGACCGTCATCCGCGTCGTCACCGGTGCTGTCGCCCACGCCATCACCTGGGCCGACACCTGGGCCGACACTTGGGCCGACAGATGCGCCGTCACCTGGGCCGGTCGCTCGTATGAGCGCCGCCCAGGCCGCCGCCCAGGCCGCGGCACGGGGTGTGAGCGCCTCCCCGTCGCCCGCCCCAGGCGCGCAGAACCCGGGCACGCAGAACCCGGGCACGCAGAACCCGGGCACGCAGAACCCGGGCACGCAGAACCCGGGCACGCAGAACCCGGGCACGCAGAACCCGGGCACGCTGGGGCTGGGCACGCCCGGACCACAGGGGCCGGGGCGATACCCGCCGCCGCCCGCGTACGTGCCGCCGCCGCTGTTCCCGCGGCCGGAACTGCCGGACGCGCCCCGGTGGCTGCTGCCGGCCGCCGCGGCGACGGGCCTGGTGGCCGCCGTCTCCCTGCCGGACGCGGCGCCCGGGCTGGGCTTCGCGCTGACGGCGGTCGCGATGGGCGCCGCGGCGTTCCCCGCGGTGCTGCCGCTCCGTCGTGGCCGGATCACGCCGTGGACGGTGGCCTTCGGCCTCCTGGCGTACGCGCTGGTCTCCGTGGTGCTCTTCCGCGACGCCGACTGGCTGGTCGGGCCGGTGCTGCTGGCCGCGTTCGGAGTCGGGTCGCTCGCGGTGTCGGGCGGCGGACGGGGCTGGCTCGCGGTGATCAAGGGTGGGGTCTCGGTCGTGTTCGCGCTGCTGCCGCAGCCGTGGTTCCTGAGCGGGCCGATCCGGAGGCTGACCCGGCGCAGGATGCTGCCCACGCTGGTCAGCGCCCTCGTGACCATCGTCCTGCTGGCCGTCTTCGGCCTGCTGTTCGCCTCGGCCGACGCCGTCTTCTCGGCCTTCCTCAGCGACCTGCTGCGTACCCCTGACTGGGTCAGGAGCCTGCCCTACCGGGCCTTCGTGTTCTGCGTGTTCGCGGCGCTGGCCGCGGCGGCGGTGCTGGTGGGCCTGCGGCCGGTGGCCGAGCCCGCCGCGCCCGACCTGCGGATGTCCATCGGCCGCCAGGTGTGGATGATCCCGCTGATCGGGCTGAACCTGCTGTTCACGGCGTTCGTGACGGTGCAGATCACGGTGTTGTTCGGCGGGAGCCGCAGGGTGCTGACGACTGCGGGGCTCACCTACGCGCAGTATGCGAGGTCGGGCTTCTTCGAACTCGTCACGGTCAGCCTCTTCGTGCTCGGCATCGTGGCGGCCGCGGTCGCCCTGCTGCGCCGCGAGAGCCGGGCCGACCGCTGGCTGCTGGCCGTGCTGCTCGGCCTGCTGTGCGCGTTCACCCTCGTCATCCTCGCCTCGGCGCTGCACCGGCTCGGCCTCTACACCGACGCGTACGGCCTGTCGCGGCTGCGGGCCTCGGTGGAGGCGACGATCTGGTGGCTCGGCGCGGTGTTCGTGCTGGTCCTGGTGGTGGGGGCGGTCCGCCTGGCCGGCGGTGGCACGTCGTGGTTCTTCCGTGCGCTCGTGCTGCTCACCGGGGTGTCGCTGTTCGTGTTCGCGGTGTGGGACCCCGACGCGCGGGTGGCAGAGACCCAGCTGACGGTCCGGGGCGTGGAGCGGCTCGACCACGACTATCTGAGCGAGCTGGGGGCGGAGGCCGTGCCGATCCTCGACCGCCTGCCGGAGCCGGACCGCAGCTGCGTGCTGAGCGAAGTGGTGGCGGCCGACGAGCTGTGGAAGCCGGACCCCTGGAACGGCTGGAACCTCGCCCGCGCCCGCGCCCGCGAGGTGCTGGAGCGCAGGCCCGTCGTGCCGCCCGTCTCGCGGTCGCGTGACTGCCCCGGCCCTTCGCGCATGCCCGGTCCGTACGACTGATCCGTACGGCTGATCTAATCGGAGACGTGAGCTTCGATGTTGTGATCACGGGTGGCCGCGTCGTGGACGGCACCGGAGCCCCCGCGTTCCGCGCCGACGTCGGTGTGCGCGGGGGCCGGGTCGAGGCGGTGGGCCGCCTCGGCCAGGCGGAGGCGGCGGTGCGGATCGACGCGGCGGGCAGGCTCGTGCTGCCGGGCCTGGTCGACTGCCACGCGCACGGCGACGCGGCCGTGTTCGACCCGCTCGTGCAGCAGGCCGCGCTGCGGCAGGGGGTCACGACGTTCGTGCTGGGGCAGGACGGGCTGTCGTTCGCCCCGGCGACCTCCCCGGCCGCCTTCACGTACGCGAGCCGCTACTTCGCGGCGGTCAACGGTCCCCACCCGCACGTGGACGGGCCGGTGAGCGTCGCCGGTCTGCTCGCCGGATATGACGGCGCGACCCCGCTCAACACCGTCTATCTGCTGCCGCACGCGACGATCCGGTTCGACGCGATGGGCCCGGCGGAGCGCGCCGCGGACGCGGACGAGCTGCGCGCCATGCTCCGCGCGGTCGAGACGGGCCTGGTCGAAGGGGCGGCCGGGCTGTCGTCGGGCCTGGAGTACGCCCCCGGCCGCTACGCCGACGCCGCCGAGCTGGCGGCGCTGTGCGCGCCGCTGGGCGACCTGCCGTACGTGACCCACATGCGCGCGTACGGCGCGTCCGCGGCGGTGGGGATGACGGAGGTCGTGGAGATCGCCCGGCGGTCCGGCGCGGCCGTGCACGTCTCGCATCTCCACGGCCCGGCCTCCACCCTGCTGCCGCTGGTCGAGGACGCCCGGCGGCAGGACGTCGACCTGACCTTCGACACCTACCCCTACCTGCGGGCCAGCACGATCCTGGCGATGGTGACGCTGCCGCCGTGGGTGCCCGCCGCCGACCCCGACCGCGCCGTGGCCATGTTGTCCGCGGAACGCGACCGCCTCGCCCGGGAGTGGGCGGGACGCGACGACCTGTGGCCGCGCATCACGCTCTCGCACGCCCCCGGGTTCGAGTGGGCCGAGGGGATGACCCTGCCCGCCGCCGCGGCGGAGTTCGGCGCCGATCCCGCGGAGTTCTGCCGGATGCTGCTGGTGGAGACCCGGCTGCAGGCGGGTTGCGTGCAGGCCCGCCCCGACGAGGGCCCGGCGGGGGAGGAGTCGGTGCGCGCCGTCATGCGCGACCCCGGCCACACGGGCGGCTCCGACGGCATCTACGTGGGCGGCCATCCGCACCCGCGCGGCTTCGGGGCGTTCGCCCGCTATCTCGGCCGGCACGTACGCGAGCTCGGCGACCTCACCTGGGAACAGGCCGCCGTGCACCTGGCCTCGCACCCGGCGCGCCGCTTCCGGCTGCCCGACCGCGGTCTCGTACGGCGTGGCCAGGCCGCGGATCTGATCGTCGTCGACCCGGCGACGGTGGCCGACACCGCGACCTACGACCAGCCCCGCTCGCTCGCCGTGGGCGTGGACGACGTGCTCGTCGGCGGTGTGCCGGTGCTGCGCGGCGGCGAGCTCACCGGCGCCACCCCCGGCCGGGCGCTGCGCCCCGCCTGAACGAGCGGCCCGGACCTGCTCGGCCGGGACCCGGCGCAGCGTGACGGCGAAGTCGTCCACCGGCCCGCCACCGGGCGCGTCGATCAGCCGCTGCCGGTCGTCGGCGTGCCCAGGTCGGGGGATGATCACAGGTTCGTGCGTGCCTGTTCCACGTGCCGCGCGATGCCCAGGGCTCCGCTCGTCTCCGCCAGGACGGCCGCCTCGTCGAGCAGCCGCAGGGCGTCGTCACGGCGGCCCTCCGCGGCGGCGATGTAGGCCAGCCCGACCAGGTTGGCGGCGACCCCCGGATGGAAGCCGAGCTCCCGGCGCAGCCGGACCGACTCCTCCAGCCGTTCGCGCGCCGCCTCCAGCCGTCCCGCCTTGTGATCGGCGATGCCCAGGTGGCGCAGCGCGTAGGACATGGTCAGCTTGTCACCGGCCCCCGCCGCCAGCTCATGCGACCGCCGCAACGCGGGCCCGGCCGCCTCGTCGTCGTGCCGTACGACCTGGTGGAAGCAGCCGATCCAGAAGAGCGCCTCGCCCTCGCCGCGCGTGTCGCCGAGCCGCCGGAAGAGATCGGCCGCCCGCTCGAAGAGTTCGAGCTCGCGGGGGTCCTCCTCGTGGTGTTCGAGGAACCGCGCGTGGACGATCCGGCCGCGGGCCAGCGCGAGCCCGGCCTCGGCGGCGGCGATGTCCCGTCCCGATCCCCGCGTGGTCAGGTCGGCCTCCACCGCGTCCAGCTCGCGGTCGGCCTCGGCGAGAGCCGAGGCGTCGCCGCCGAAGACCGCCTGTTCATAGAGGGCAAGGGCCCGCTCGAGTCGCACGTCGCCGCTCATGGCCACCCCATCCCGATCATGGTGTGAGGGCGCGAGTCTACCCCCGAGACGGTGGTCCAGTACGATCCACAAGGTGGTCTGAACCGGACAACAAGGGGGGCGGCGTGGGTTTCACGGACGGCCTCCCGACGCGGCCCGCGGAGCCGGGGCTCCCGGAGATCGTCGTCGACGCGCGCACCCGCGGTTTCCTGTGGCCGGGCGAGCCGATCGGCGGACGGGAGTTCGCCGCGGCCCGGCACTCCCTGTTCGACGGCGCGTTCACCTGGCCGGTGATGACGGCTCGGTGCTCGGCCCTCGACCACAACATCGCGACGCTGGCGCGCTTCGCCGACCATCACGGGCTGGCCTTCGCGCCGCACGCCAAGACCACGATGTCGCCGCAGCTCGTGCGGGCCCAGCTCGACGCCGGGGCGTGGGGGGTCACCGCCGCCACGCCGGGCCAGGTGCTCGTCCACCGTTCCTTCGGCGTGCCGCGCGTGCTGCTGGCCAACGAGATCTTCGACCGCGGCGCGCTGCGCTGGCTGGCCGGCGAGATGGGGCGCTTCGACTTCCTCTGCTTCGCCGACTCGATCGAGGGCGTGCGCGTGCTCGACGAGATGGCCGGCGACGTCCCGTTCCGCGTGCTGGTCGAGCTGGGCCACCCGGGCGGCCGCACCGGCTGCCGCGACCACGACGAGCTGCTGGCGGTGGCCCGCGCGGTGCGGGAGGCCCGGGGGACCGAGCTGGCCGGGGTGGCCGGATATGAGGGGACCCACGACGAGGCCGCCGGGGTGCGCGGGTTCCTGCGCGAGCTGGCCCTCGCGGCACGGACGCTCGCGCCGCAGGTGGCAGGGCCCATCGTGGTCTCCGCCGGGGGCAGCTCGTGGTTCGACCTGGTGGCCGAGGAGCTCGCGCCGCTGACCAAGGAGCCGGGCGCGACCGTGGTGCTGCGCAGCGGCGCCTACATCGCCCACGACGACGGCTACTACCGGGAGCACACGCCCTACAACCGGCTGGAGGGCGAGCTGCGGCCCGCGCTGGAGGTCTGGGCCCAGGTGCTGTCCGTGCCCGAGCCGGGTCTCGTGCTGGTCGGCATGGGCAAGCGGGACGTCCCCCACGACATCCACCTGCCGTTCCCCCGGGCCGTACGGCGGGGTGGCCGGGGTCCGGCCGAGCCGTTGACCGGGGTGACGGTCGTCAAGGTGCAGGACCAGCACGCCTATCTCGACGGCGACGCCGGGCTGCGCCCGGGAGACCTGGTGTCGTTCGGGCTGTCGCACCCGTGCACTGCCTTCGACAAATGGCGGGTCATCCCCGTGGTGGACGACGACGACGTCGTGATTGATTTGATCAACACGTGTTTCTGATGGAGCGGTGACAATGGCTGGCAAGCAGGAGATCCGTACGACGGCAGGGGCCGCGCCGGTCGGCGCGTACTCCCAGGGTCTCGTGGTGGGCGACTTCCTCTACACCTCCGGCATGGGGCCGCTCGACCCCGCGACCGGCGAGGTCGTGGGCGAGGACGTGGCCGCCCAGACCCACCGCACCATGCGCAACCTCGGGGCGGTGCTGGAGGCCCACGGCCTGACGTTCGACGACGTGGTGAAGGCGACGGTCCACCTGCAGAACCTCAAGGAGGACTTCGCCGCGTTCAACGAGGTCTACCAGTCCTACTTCACCCGGCCCTACCCGGTGCGCACCACGGTGGGCTCCGATCTCATGGACATCCTCGTCGAGATCGACTTCGTGGCGTACGCGGGCCGCTGACGATGGACAGCGCCCTGTACGTCTTCGTCGAGGACCTGCCCGCCGAGGGCGCGCGGGGGCTGCTCGACCGGGCCTCGGCGTACGGCGTGCGAGGCATCGCGGTGGCCGCGGCCTATCACCAGGCCAGGGACGTGACCCCGCACGGCGCGTCGCGCCTGACGCTGCGCCGCGACGGCGTCCACTTCCCGCCACCGGAGGACCTGTTCGACGGGCTGCGCCTGGCCCCGCCCGTGCAGCCCGGGGCGCAGGACCGGCCGCTCGACGAGCTGCGCCGCGCCTGCGAGGACCGGGGGATGCGGCTGCACGGCTGGACCGTGTTCCTGAACAACGCCACCCTCGGCCTGGCCCACCCCGACATCACGGTGGAGAACTGCTTCGGCGACCACGGCTCCCCGGCCGACCTGTGCCCCTCGCACCCCGACGTCCGGGCGTACGCGGTGGCGCTGGCCCGCGCCGTCGCCCGGCAGGGCGTGGACACGGTCGTCGCGGAGTCGCTGCACTTCGGGCCGTTCGCCTACGAGCGGTGCTTCGTGGCGCTCGGCCCGATGGACGCCTTCCTGTTCGGCCTGTGCTTCTGCGCCCACTGCATGCGCCGGGCCGCCGACCTCGGGGTGAACGCCGAGGTCGCCAGGCAGGAGTGCGCCAGGATCGTCGGGGGCGTGCTGGACGGCGATCCTCCCGCGGAGGGCGAGGTCACGCGGGCCGCGCTGACGGCGTACGCGGGCCCGGAGGCGGTGGCGTACGCACGGGCCCGCTCCGAGAGCGTCACCTCGCTGGTGGGCGAGGTCGCGGCGGCGGTGACGGCCGAGGGCGCGCGGCTGACGTTCCTGGACGGCACGGGCGCGGTCAAGGGCTACGCCCACGGGCTGCCCTCCGCCGGCCTGGCCGCGCACGACTCCTGGCAGCTCGGGATCGACCTGGTGGCGCTCGGCGACCTGGTCCCGTCGTTCGCGGTGCTCGGCTATGCCAGGGACCCGGCCCGGGTGGCCGACGACGTGGCGGCATACCGGCGCTCGGTCGGCAAGAACCCCGAGCTGCGGGTCGTGCTGCGCCCCGGCGCCCCGGACACCGACTCCGCCGACCGGCTCGCCGCCAAGGTGCGCGCGGCCCGTACGGCGGGGGCCGGGGCCGCCGACTTCTACGCCTACGGCCTGGCGCCCTTCGAGGCGCTCGGCCGCATCACCGAGGCGCTCGCCTGAACGCTCCGCACCGGCCCCGTCAGGTGCTCAAGGCGCTCGGCCGTCGAAGGCTCACCGGCGCGACAGGGTCGTGCAGGCGGCGGGCGGGCAGGTGACGTCCATGCGGGGTGGCATCGGTCAACCGGCCGTCATGCACGACGACCCGGCCCCCGACCATCACCGTCTCCGGGCGTCCCGTCACCCGCATGCCCTCGTAGGGGGTGTAGTCGGTGGCCATGTGCAGGTCGCCGGAAGTGATCGTCCACTCTGTCGTGGGGTCCCAGATGGCGATGTCGGCGTCGGCGCCCGGCAGCAGGGTGCCCTTGCGGGGATAGAGGCCGTTGGCGCGGGCGGGGTTGGCGGCGGTCAGTTCCACGAAACGCGTCGCGGGCAGGCCCATGCCGGCGACGTACGCGGAGAACACGACGGGCAGACGCGTCTCCACACCCGGCAGGCCGTTCGGCATCACCCGTACGTCGCCGCTGCGCGACCGCTTCTGCGCCGTGTCGTAACAGCAGTGGTCGCTGCCGATCGTGGTGATCTCTCCGGTGAACAGGTGCCGCCCGAGACGGCTCACGGCGTCGCGGGGCCGGAGCGGCGGGCAGCAGACGAACCGCTCCGGATGCTCCCCCTCGTACATCGTCTCGTCGAGCACGAGGTGGTGCGCCACCGACTCGGTGTAGGCGCGCAGGCCGCGCCGCCGCGCCGCCGCGACCAGCTCGACCGCCTCGGCGGTGGACTGGTGCACGAAGTAGACGGGAGCGCGCTGCGACTCGGCGATGGCGAGGATCTCGGCCACCGACGCCGTCTCGGCCAGTTCGGGGCGCGTGCCGGCCATGTCGGCGGCGCCGATTCGCCCATCGGCCGCGCAGTGGGCCTGGGTGTCCTCGATGATGTGGTTGGCCTCACAGTGGATCACCACCATGCCGCCGAGGTCGCGCAGGGTGGCCATGGTGCGCAGAATCGTGTCCGCGTCGGCCATGGTCTCGTTGCGGTACGTCGTGAACATCTTCACCGTGACGACGCCGTCGGCGACGAGCGCGCCGAGCTGGTCGGGGATGGTGTCGTCCCACTCGGTCACGCACGCGTGCAGGGCGCTGTCGCACAGGCCCTGCTCCGCCTTGGCGCGCTGCGCGTAGGCGGCGTCCGCGGGAGCCTGACCCGGGCGGGGGATCGCGAAGTCCACGATGGTGGTCGTGCCGCCGAAGACGGCCGCGGTCGTGCACTGCAGGTAGTCGTCGAGCGAGGTGAAGTCGCCGGAGGTGAAACCGACGTGGCAGTGGGGGTCGACGCCTCCCGGCATGACCAGACGCCCGGTCGCGTCGATCTCTTCCGGGGTGCCTGGTGCGGGGGCCCCGGGCTCGGCCAGCGCGAGCACCCGGCCCTCCGCCACGAACACGTCGGCCGGGCCGGACCATCCGGCCTCCACCACCGTCCCCCCGCGCACGACCAGGTCGACGGGCGCGTGTCCGCCGTCCGCGCCTGCTCCGGAACGTCCCGGGAACATCGAGGTCACCGTCTCATCTCCCTGATCATCTCGCCGTCGTCCTCGCGGCTCCGGCCTGGTCACGCGGTGCGGCCGGTGAGGTAGGCCCGCCAGCCGCCGGCGTCGCTGATGTCGATGACGCCGGGGGCGCCGAGCGCCTCGGCACGCATGCGCATCGACAGCGTGCCGCTGCCGTCGTCCAGTTCGATCACGCCGAGCTCCAGCTCCGGCGGCTCACCGGGGAGCAGGCGGTCGCGCAGGATCTCGTAGCTGACCTCGTACAGCTCGCCGGGGACGCTGCGTCCACCGGACGCCACCGGGTGCAGGCCCGGGAACTCGTCGCGGACGGAGTAGAAGCGGTAGCGGGGCGCGGTGGACGCGGGGCCCAGGAACACGGCCTCGCTCAGCGCGGGGCTGAGGCTGCCCCCCGACATCGCCTGGCCGTTCACGAACATGCGCAGCGGTTCCACTGCCTGTTCTCCCTTCTGCGGATGCGGGACGTAAGCCTTCGGAGGGGTCACGGCGCCGCCCGGTTCCCCCGGGCCCGGGCGCGTTCGGCGACGGGGTCCGGGATGGGGACGGCGTCCAGGAGCGCGCGGGTGTAGGGGTGGCGGGGTGAGCCGAAGATCTCACTCCGCGTGCCGATCTCGACCAGCGCGCCGTGCTCCATCACGGCCACCCGGTCGCACAGGTAGTGCACGACCGCCAGGTCGTGCGCGATGAACAGGATCGACAGGCCCAGACGCTCCCTGAGATCGCGGAACAGGTTGAGCACCTGGGCCTGCACGGAGACGTCCAGCGACGAGACGGGTTCGTCGCAGATCAGGAGCCGGGGGCCGACCGCGATCGCGCGCGCGATGGCGATGCGCTGCCGTTGCCCTCCGGAGAACGAGCGGGGGTGGCGGTCCAGATGCGCGGCCGACATGCCGACGGTCTCCAGCAGTTCGACGACGCGGTCGCGCCGCCGCCGCCGGTCCCGCTCCAGCCCGTGCACGAGGAGGGGCTCCCCGACGAGTGCCTCGACGGTCATGCGGGGGTTCAGCGACGAGTACGGGTCCTGGAACACCATCTGCATGTCCCGGCGCAGGTCGCGAAGCTCCCGCCGCCCCGCCCCCGGCACGTCGCGACCGGCGAGCAGCACCCGCCCGGAGTCGGGCCGCACCAGCCGGGCGACGCACCGCGCCGTGGTGGACTTGCCGGAACCGGACTCGCCGACGAGTCCCAGCACCTCGCCCGGAGCCAGGTCGAACGAGACCTCGTCGACGACGCGCCGCCCGCCGAAGCTCTTGACCAGCTTCTCGACCACGAGCAGCGGCGCGGCGGAGCCGTTCGGGTCGTGTGGCGAACGCGTCATCGTCCGTCCTCCCTCCGGTGTGCGCCGTCGGCCGGAGCGCCGGAGGCGTCGACGACGGCGAGGGGGCGCGCCGGGTCGTCGCCGATGCGGGGCACGGCGGCGAGCAGGGCGCGGGTGTAGGGGTGGCGAGGGCGGGCGTAGATGTCGTCGACGGGTCCCGTCTCGACCGCCTCCCCGTGGCGCATCACCACGACCCGGTCGGCGAACCCGGCCACGATGCCCAGATCGTGGGTGATCAGCAGCACCGACATGCCGCGCTCGTCGGCCAGCTCCCTGAGCAGTGCCAGCACCTGTGCCTGGACGCGCACGTCGAGCGCCGTGGTGGGCTCGTCGGCGATGAGCAACTCGGGTTCGGCGATGACGGCGATGGCGATCACCACACGCTGCCGCATGCCTCCGGAGAACTCGTGCGGGTAGTCGTCGAAGCGGCGCTCCGCGTCCCGCACGCCGAGCCGCGACAGCAGGTCGACGCCGCGCCGCCGGGCGACCCGCTTGGACACGCCCCGGATGACCAGCGGCTGGATGATCTGCCAGCCGATGGTCATGACCGGATTGAGCGCGGCCAGCGGATCCTGGAAGACGAGGCCGACCCGGGCGCCGCGCACCTGGCGCATCCGGCGAGGCGGCAGGGTGAGCAGGTCGGTGCCGTCCAGTTCGATCCGTCCGGAGAGCCGCGCGTCCGCGTCGAGCCGCAGGACGGACCGGGCGGTGACCGACTTGCCCGATCCTGACTCGCCCACGAGGGCGACCTTCTCCCGCCGCGCCACGTCGAGGTCGACCCCGTGCACCACTTCGACCGGCCCGTCAGGGGCGGGGAAGCTCACCCGCAGGTCGCGTATGGCCAGCAACGGAGTGTCCAGGGCGGCCTTGGCGTGCTTCATCGGGCCTTCCCTTCACGGATCGTCGGGTCGTTGCGCACGCGGAGCCAGTCGCCGACCAGGTTGAACGCG